>JAFLCL010000178.1 GCA_017303575.1 Deltaproteobacteria bacterium | reverse complement strand
GACGGCGCGAAGAACGCGTCCGGCGTGGGCGGCGGTGCGTCGGTCGGCGCCGCGGCGTCGGAGCCCGCATCGTGCGTGCCCACGTCGCCCGAGCCCGCGTCGATCCCCGACGCATCGACGACTGGCGCGTCGATGACCGGCGCATCGTCGAGCGTGTGCGCGTCGGCGGCGCTCGGCCCCGCGTCCTCGCCGCCGGAAGGCCCCGGGCACCCCGATGCGAGCGCGACGACTGCGATCCAGCTCAAGGCGCTCGACGACGAGGCCCTGCCCACCTTGGGTCCAACCATGGCGCGAACCGTCGCCGTCCCGTGGTGCCGAGGTCAAGCCCCGCGACCCGGCGCGTGTCGCCATCGGCGTCGAACACTCGCGACCTCACGCCGCCGTGCCGTCGACGACCTCGCGCACGGCTCGCACGAGCTGGTTGGCGGTGTAGGGCTTGGACAGCAACCGATCGCGGGGACCGAGGGCGCCTGCGTCGGCGAGCCGGTCGTCGCTGTAGCCTGAGACGAAGAGCACGCGCAGCGTAGGCCAGCGCGCCCGCAGCGTCGCGGCGACCTCGGGCCCGTCGAGGCCCGGCATCACGACGTCCGAGAGGAGGAGGTCGATGCTCGACAGGCCCTCGGCGATGCGCAGCGCGTCGCTCCCATCGACGGCCTGGAGCACGTGGTAGCCCTGCCGCGTCAGCGTGCGCACGAGCGACCGGCGGAGCGCGGGCTCGTCCTCCACGACCAGGATGCTCTGCTCGTGTGTGGCAGCGGGCGGCGGGTGCGACGATGGATCGACCACCTTGGCGGGCTCGGCCTCGATGCGCGGAAGGAACACCGAGAACGTCGAGCCCTGACCCACCGCACTGACGAGCTCGATGGCGCCGCCATGCTGCTGGACGATGCCGTGGGCGATGGCGAGACCGAGGCCCGTGCCCTTGCCCATCGGCTTGGTGGTGAAGAAGGGCTCGAAGATCGAGGGCCGCGTGGTCGCGTCGATGCCAGTCCCGGTGTCGCTCACGGCCACGCAGACGTAGCTGCCGGGCTCGAGGTGCAGCGCCTCGGCCTGCGCTGCGTCGAGCGCTCGGACCTCGACGGTCGTCGTCAGGGTCCCACCCTCGGGCATCGCGTCACACGCGTTGATCGCGAGGTTCAAGAGGACCTGCTCCAGCTGACCTCGATCGGCGAGCACATGCGTCCCCGTCGACTCCACGCGCCTCACGAGCCGGACGTTCGCGCGGGCGATCCTGGCGACCATGCGCTCGACCCCCTCGAGCACCTCCACGACCTCGATCGGCTTGCGGTCGAGCTCCTGCTTGCGACCGAGGACGAGCAGGCCTCGGGTCAGCTCGCTCGCTCTCCGCGTGGCCTCGAACGCATCCGCGAGCGCTTCGGCCGCAGGCGGATCGACAGCGTGCGCGCTCCCGAGCTCGAGCCCGCTGCTGATGATGGTCAGCAGGTTGTTGAAGTCGTGGGCGACGCCGCCCGCGAGCCGACCGACGGCCTCCATCTTCTGCGCGTGGCGGAGCTGTTCCTCGAGCTGCGTGCGCGTCGCGAGCTCGTCGCGGAGCTGGCGTGTGCGCGCCTCCACCTTGCGATCGAGCTCGTCGCGCGCGGCCGCCACCGCGGCCAGCGCCGCCTCGAGCTCGGCCTTGCGGCGCGTGTCGCGCTCACGCAGCGTCACGAGACCGAGGTGCTCCCGCTTCTGCCCGAAGTGCGAGATCGCCGCGACCGTGCAGCCCGCGAAGATCACGAACACGTCCTCCATCAACCCGGCAGAATCGCGGCTCACCGACGCCACGACGGCCCACGCGCCCACGATGACGCCCCCGAGCGACACCGCCCACCGCGTGCGCAGCATCGCGCCCGACGTGAGCACGAGCACCAGCGCGACATAGAAGGCCGACGCGCTCTCGTGAACCAGGACCAGCGCGAGCAGGATGTTGCCGACGACGGCGAGCGCCAGCCCTGCGGCGAGGAACGGGGCCGCGCGCGCGTCGAGGAGAGCGCGCCGGCTGGCGATGTGCAGGACGACGCCGGCGAGGACGAGCAGCGCGTCGTAGGTCACGAGCGCCGCGCGCGCGTGCTCGGGCGTGAGCAACGCGTTGTAGAGCCCGAAGACCGAGAAGCAGATCGCGGTCCCCGCCGACGCGTCACGAAGCCCACCGACCAGCACCCGGTCGGCCTCCTGATCGAGCGCTCGTCGGGTCAAGGGCACCGGGACGGAGACGCGATCGGCGTGCGGCACAGGCACGTAGTGTAACAAGACCATCCCCGTTTGGGGAGTCGCGCGCCGCGCGTTCCCGGGTCGGGAGAGCTCAGGGATCGACGTCGACGTCGCTCTTGCCGAAGCGCGTGAGCACCACCGCACCGACACCGATCGCGAGCGCCACGAGGAACGCGAGCCACCCGAAGAACGGCACGCGCGTCACGACGAAGAGGGCGAGGATGCCCGCCGCGAGCCTCATCACCGGTCGCTCTTCGAGCGCGCGCGAGGGCAGCGCCTGACCGACGAGGTGACCGACGGTCGCGAGGCCAGCGCACGCGGCGACGAACACCACGAGGCCGAGCACGAACGCGACGGGGATGCCGATGATCGTGATCAGGAGGACGACCGAGAGCAGGCCCGACGCGATGAGCGCGACGGTGCCTCCTGCGATCGAGCGCAGCGGCGCGCGTCGCACCGCCCCGTGCAGACGAGCGAAGCGCTCGGGCGCGAAGAACGCGAAGAGCAGCGCGCCGAGGAAGAGGAGCGCGTAGCGCAGGCCCGCCTCCGCCGTCTCCACCACCGTGGCGAAGAAACCTCCGCCGTCGCCGTGGCCCTCGTCGCCACCGAATTCCGCGCTGCCTTGCATCGAGACCGTCGAGCCACCCTCGTGCACGACCTGACCGCCCATCGTCTCGAGGCGACCGAACACCACGCCCGTCGGTCGGATGCGGATGTCTCCGCCCATGGTCGCGACGTTGCCGACGACGACGCCACCGATGTCCGCATCGCCGCCCATCGTGACGACGTTGCCGAACGCGCGGCCGTCGACCTCGGCGTCTCCGCCCATCGTGACGACGTCGCGCACGTCGTGGCCCTCGGGCACGTTCGCGTCACCGCCGAACGTGAGCACGTCGTCGATGCGTCCCATCGGCGTCGGCGGCGTGCGCGTGACGATCGGGATCATCGGGCCGCCAGCGACTGGCACGCTCAGCGGAATCGGCATCATCGGAAGACCGGGCGGGACTGGCATGCTCGGCGGGACTGGCATGCTCGGCGGGACTGGCATGCTCGGCGCGACTGGCATGCTCGGCGTGACTGGCATGCTCGTCACTTCGGGCACGCGCGCGCCGTCTCGCCCGCTCGAAGCTGCAGGCGTGGGCGATCCTTCGGAGGTGGTCGGCGTCGTGGTGGGCGCGGACACGACGATCATGTGCCCCGTGTGACGCACGGTGGCGGGCGCCCCGCCGAGCATCGCGTCGAGCACCTCACGAAGAGGCACGCCATGGGCGTGCAAGGTCACCGCGCGGGTGTCCGAGAGCCCATAGACCAGGCCGAGGTTCACCGAGCGCGTGGCCGCCTCGAGCGCGACCGGCAGCGGCTGTGCCTCGATGTCGACGTCGACGCGGGGATCGGGCGAAGGCCACTGTCCCTCGATGTCGTAGGCCTGCGCGCGACCTGCGCCGAAGAGCGTGAACAAGACGAGCGCGGCCGCCGCCGGCAGCGCGATGCGCTTGCCGTGCTCGATCCAGCGCAGGCACACGAGGAGGAACGCGCCGATGCCGAAGGCCACCGCCGCGATGCTCGTCCAGCCGCCGGGCACGAGCGCGACCAGACGATCGAAGGTGGCACCGAGCGAGAATGCGAGCCGCACGTTCTCCGACGCGTTCGAGATCGGCGCGGTCATCGTCTCCTGGAACGCGATCCACGCGCACGCCGAGGCGATCACCGCGAGACCGCCCGCGACGCTGCCCCAGCCCAGGCTGCGCGGCGAGATGCGGATCACGTCGGGACCATCGGCCTTGGCCATCGCGCGCGCGACCAGATCCGAGACGTCGTCGCCGTCGAGCCCACCGAGCTCGGGCTCCGCGCGCTTGAGCGCCAGCGAGATCGCGTCGCGCTCGTCGCGCATCGCGGCCAGCGCGGCGCCGAGGTCGTCGTCGTCCTCGACGCGATGGCGGAGCTCGGGCGCGAGGAGATCGCGACGCGCGTCGACGAGCGCCACGAGGTCGCGCTCACGCAGCGAGACGTCGTCGTCGGGGCTCGACCTCGCCACCCGATCACCGTCGTCGTGCGGGGCGCTCATGCCGCTCCCTCACCCTGCGCGGGATCGAGCGCTGCACGCAGGCGCTTTCGTCCGCGGTGGAGCCACGTCATCACGGTGCCCATCGGGACCCCGAGCGCGGCGGCGATCTCTTCGTAGCTGGCCTCGTGCACGTGGAAGAGCACGACGGCGAGGCGCATGGCCTCCGGCAACGTCTCGAGCGCGACCGCGAGCTTGCGGCTCTCGATGCGCGCGTACGTGATCCGCTCGGCGTCCGGCGCCTCACTCATGAGCTGCACGATGCCATCATCGCCCGGATCTTCGAAGATGCGACGCTCGAGGCCCCGACGGCGCAGCCGATCCCGGCAGACGTTGCGGGCGATGGTCAGCGCCCAGGCGCGGAAGCTGCCCTTGTCGGCGTCGAAGGTGCGGATCGAGATCACGATCTTCTCGAGCGCCTCCTGCGCGGCGTCGCGCCCGTCCTCGGGGCCCGCGATCACCCGGCACACGTCGCCGACGGCGCGCGCGTGCTCGCGGAGCAGGGCCTCGAGGGCCCGTCGGTCACCGGAAGAGGCGCGCCGCGCCAGCGCTTGGGAAGCCTCGTCGATGGGACGCCTCCGGGTCGAGGTTGCCTCGGCGGAGACGATCGGAAAAGGCAGAGCGGCCGCGAGCATGTCGAAGGGCCCTACGCGCGAGGTTTCGGGCTTATTTCAGCCCATCCGGGCGGTCGTGGTCGGGGCTCAGGAGCCGCCGAGGGCGAAGACGACGCCCAGGTTCAGGGCGAATTCGTTGAGGACGAGCGAGCTCTCGATGTCTCCGACGATCGGGACGTCGTCCTTTCGGAAGACCTGGGCGTGGCGCCACCCGGCCTCGAGGTAGCCGCCGAAGCCCGACGCGTGGAGGACCTGGATGCCGCCGAACACACCCGTGTTGAAGCCCGCCCAGACGTCGTCGTCGTTGCCGAGGATGGCGAGCGAGAGACCGATCGGGACGAGGACGTAGGGCTCGAGGAAGAGCTCGCCCTGCACCGCCTCGACGACCCATCGGCCCCGGACGAAGGCATCGAACGAGAGGGTCTCTTCGCGCTCGGAGCCCATCGCCTCACCCTCGACGGTGAGGAACTGGAACCAGCCGCCGATCGCGAGGAAGTCGGCGACGGGCAGCTCGGCCCGCACGTCGAAGCCGATCGAGGGATCGAGATCGCCGTTGGTCTCGAGGTCGCCGACGTTCGCGTCGAGCTCGCCCTCCATGCCGAGCACGAGCCCGCCCGCGAGGCGCAGCGATCGATCCTCGATCTCCTGCGCCCGCGCCCCGGGCACGACGAGCGAGGAAGCGACGAGCACGAGCGTGACGAGGGCGATCCGCTTCATGCCTCGAATCCTGCGCGAGGCGCGCGCCGCCGTGAAGCGTGAACGATCGGGCCAGGTCTCACGCGCCACGGCGTCGCAGATCGGGCACGAGCGCGATCGCGCGTCCCGCGGCGAGCCTCGACGCGGTCGCGAACGGACAGTCCCCGCGATCGACGGGACACTGGAAGTCGGCCTCGATGCGCAGCGTCGCGAGCACCTCGCGCGCCTTCGCGTGGCTCCTGCACACGTGGAAGGTCCGCATCTCGAGGAAGAACTTCACCTCGTGCGAATTGATGTACTCGCAGAGCATCTGCTTCCACATCGCGTCCTCGCGGTGCGCCTCCCTATCGACGAAGTGCCCGCGCAGATGAATGGGCAGCTCGTGCCACTCGGTCTTGCCCTCGACCTCGATCGCGTAGAGCGCCGTGTCGTCGGTGCGCGTGTCCCAGAGCGTCTCGAACTCGTGCTGCTCCGCGTCGCCGAGGTCGCGCCACCATGCCTCCACGATGGCGAGCTCTGCTGCGTTCATGCGTGCCGTGGCCCCCTCCGGAATCGTCCGCATGGGCCGAAGGTGACGCACTCACGCGCGTCCGACAACGCACCTCCGTGCATCCTCGTCCCATGGCCTCAGCGGAGGCGGGTGACCAGGAGGACGTTGCCGCTTCGCTCGATCACGAGGCCGTTCGAGGCTGCGACGATCTCGAGGGCCTCGCGCCATCGCACGCCGTGGAGGTGCGCGGTGACGACGCCCGTCACGTCGTCGGCGAAGACCACGTTGAGGCGGCCACGGGCGGCGAGATCCTCGATCACCGTGCGGACGTCCGCGCGCTGCACGTCGAGGTCGACACGCGCGCCGCGTGACTGCGCGAGCCCGCTCGGCGCCAGCACCAGCGACGACACGCACACCAACACGACGACCACGCCACGCACTGGTTCAGCATCGAAGGCCGCGGACGCGGCGTCAACGGGGCCAAGATCTTCGGGCGTGAGACGCTCGAAGCCGCCCATGCGTCCGGCTCTCCTCGCTGTCTTCCTCGTCGTCGTCGCGCTCGCGGTGCCCGAGCCGCAGGCGCTCGCGCAGACGAGCACACCCACGCTGCCCGAGATCTGGCAGTGCGAGACCGTGGTGCATGCGATCGTGGACTTCCACCGTGCGCGCCTCGTGCTGCGGAGCGACGGAACCTTCGAGCTCCATCACACGCACACGAGCCCCGAGAACGGCTGGTCCAACTGGATCACGGGCACCTGGACACGCAGCGCGACGGAGGTGGTGCTGACGCCGGTGACCGCGCTCCGGCGCGTGTGGATCGGCGACATGCACCGACAGGATCACGGCGAGGACGTCGGCGCACGACAGTGGGACGAGCCGGTGTCGACGACGCCGTGGCACCTGCCCACGTCGAGCACCGCGCAAGGGCCCGCACTGCGCGCGAACGAGCTGGGCACGCGCCTCTTCCGCACGCAGTCCAGCGCGAGCGCGCCGCCATGCGAGGGCGGCCGGCCACCGCTGCGGCGTTGACGACGAGGCGCGCCGGCGTCGGATACGCTCGCCGCGTTGAAGCGCCGAGCGCACGCACGCACGCACGATCCCGAGGCCACGCTCGAGCGCGGGGTCGCGCACCATCGCGCCGGACGCCTCGAGGAGGCGGGCCGCGCCTACGACGCCGTGCTCTCGCGCGCGCCGCGCATGGCCGCCGCGCTCGCGATGAAAGGGCTCCTCGGGCTCCAGCGCGGACAGCTCGACGACGCGATCTCGCTGCTCGAGCGCGCGCTCGCGATCGACCCGGACGACGCGAGCAGCTGGAGCAACCTCGGTCACGCGCTGAAGCGAGCAGGCCGCCTCGAGGATGCGATCACGGCGTGTCGCCGCGCGGTGGCGCTCGAGCCGCGGCGCGCGGGCGCACACAACAACCTCGGCAACGCGCTCCGAGAGCGGGGTGACCTCGCCGACGCCGAAGCGGCGTTTCGCGAGGCGCTCGCGATCGACCCGAGGCTCTTCGCCGCCGCTGCGAACCTCGCCCACGTGACGGCGCGGCGCGACGTCTCGACGCTCGACGAGATCCTCTCGCAGATCGATCGCGCGATCGGGCTCGCCGACCGTGCCCACCCGAGCGATCACGCCGATCTGCACAACCTGCGCGGCAACGTGCTGCGTCGTTCAGGAGACAGCACCAGCGCCATCGCGAGCTACCGCGCGGCGATCGCGATCGAGCCGTCGTTCGCCGAAGCGCTGCTCAACCTCGGTCGTGCGCTCGCGCGCGAGCTCGCGCTGGAGGAGGCCGTCGTGCCGCTCGAGCGTGGCCTCGCGCTTCGTCCGACCGAGCACGCGGTCTATCCGCAGCTCGCGCTGGTGCTGCGACGTCTCGGGCGCGAAGCCGCCGCCGCCGAGGTCTACCGCGCGTGGCACCTGCAGGTGCCCGACGATCCGGTGGCTGCGCACCTCGCGGCCTCGAGTGGTCACGCGTCGCGCGAGGCGGCGCCGTCGCGTGCGAGCGCGGAGTACGTGCGTCGCGAGTTCGACGGCTTCGCCGAGACGTTCGACGAGGTGCTCGTCACGCGCCTCGACTACCGCGGCCCGCAGCTCGTCGCCGAGGCGATCGCGCGCGTCGGGCTCACCGCGGGGGCGAGCCTCGACGTGCTCGACGCAGGCTGCGGCACCGGCCTCGCCGCGCCGCATCTACGTCCGCTCTCGCGACGGCTCGTCGGCGTGGATCTCTCGGCCGCGATGCTGAGACAGGCGGCGACGCGCGGCTACGACGCGCTGATCGAAGCGGATCTCCTCGATCACGCCGCCACAGCGCGCGAGGCCTACGACCTCGTCGCTGCGACCGAGGTCCTCCTCTACTTCGGCGACCTCGCCGGCGTGCTCGCTGCGTTGGCCGCGACGCTCCGCGCGAGCGGGCGGTTCGTGCTCACCGTCGAGGCAGCAGAGAGCGACGTCGAGACATGGACGCTCGGCCCGAGCGGCCGCTACGCCCACACGCGCGACTACCTCGCACGCGAGCTCGAGCGCACGGCGCTCTCGATCGAGTCGATCGAGAGCGTGGTGCTGAGACGAGAGCTCGGCGTCGACGTCCGAGGCTGGCTCGCCACCGCCCGCCGCTGACGAAGCCCACCGACCAACTCACTTGTCGGCGGCGCCGGCGCCGCGAGATGGGGACTTTGCCCCCAAACCCCGTACGACAGTTCGAGAGCTCGAAACGATTGTTTCTCGCTCTCTCAGCGGCAAGCGCTGCCAGCACAGCGGCGAGCTAGGCGACCCGCTCTGCACCGAGCGAAGCGAGGGAGCGGGAGGGGGCCCCGCGGGGGAGGGGTCGCACGACCCCTCAGGAAATCAGTGACCTTTGGCGCGGTCGATGCCCGGGTGACTCGCGTCGCCCGGCTCGTGGCGCGGATTGGCCGTCACGTACGTTCCATCGCGGCCGGGGATCGACAGGAGCGTCTCTTTGTCGAAGATGAAGTGCTCGCGCTGGTGCGAGGCTGGCACGTGCACGCCTGTGTCCATGCGGATCGCGTCGCACGGACATGCCTCCACGCAGTAGCCGCAGAAGATGCAGCGCAGCTCGTCGATGACGAACACCTTCGGGTAGCGCTCGTAGCCGTGCTGCGCATCACCCTCTTCGTACTCGGCGGGCTCGATGTAGATGCACTGCGCAGGACACGCCGTGCTGCAGCACAAGCACGCGACACAGCGCGGGCTGCCGTCGGCGCGGTGGGTGAGGCGGTGCACGCCGCGGAAGCGCTCCGGGTACTCACGCGTCTCGTCGGGGTAGCGGACGGTCGCCGTCTTCTTCTGATCCTCGGGGCCGAGGAGGTTCGTGTACAGGCGGCCGAACGTCTGCGCGAGACCCTTGGCGATCGCAGGCAGGTACGCCTGGTCACCGAACGTGCGCGCGGGCTTCTTGATCTTGTAGGTGGCCATTCAACGCCTCACTGGAACAGCAGAATCAGGATGCCCGTCACGAACACGTTGAGCAGCGAGAGCGGAAGGAACAGCTTCCAGCACAGCTGCATGATCTGGTCGTAGCGGAACCTGGGCAGCGTCCAGCGCACCTGAAGGCTCAAGATGCCGAGCAGGAGCGCCTTGCCGAGGAACGCGACGATCGAGACGACGGTCACGAAGAGGTGCGAGTTGGCGACGTCGCTGAGGAACTCCCAATTCGTCCCCGTGAGATCGAAGTGGTAGCCGAACGCCTCCCAGCCACTGCGGCCCAGGCCCGGCACGTCCCAACCACCGAAGAAGATCACGGCGATGAGCATCGAGCTGATGGCGACCTCGAGGAACTCGGCGATCATGAACATCAGCCACTTGCCCGAGCTGTACTCGAGGAAGTAGCCAGCCACGATCTCCGACTCGCCCTCCGGCGCGTCGAACGGAACGCGCTTGTACTCCGCGATCGACGCGAAGAAGAAGAGGACGAACGCGAGCGGCTGATAGAAGATGCCCCACGCCGGGAGGAACCCGAGGAAGGTGTTCTCCGCCTGCCACACCACCATCTCTTCGAGACGGAGCGTGTCGTAGAGCATGAAGCAGCCGACGAGCGAGAGGCCGAGCGTGACCTCGTAGCTGACCATCTGGCTCGCGGCGCGGATGCCGCCGAGGAGCGCGAACTTGTTGTCGCTCGAGTAGCCCGCGATGGCCGCGGCGATGACGCCCGTGCCGCCGACAGCGAACATGTAGAGGATGCCGACGTTCAGACTGGCCACCTGGAGGTGCGTCATCGGCCCATCGATCACGCCCTCGTTGGGCAGCTGATCGAAGAGATAGTCGAGGTGCAGATCGGGGCCGAAGGGGAGGACGGCGCCCAGCGCGAACGCGGGGATCATCGCGATGATCGGCGCGATGCCGAAGAGGAACTTGTCCGCCTTGGGCGGGATGATGTCTTCCTTCGTGAACGCCTTCACCGCGTCGAAGAGCGCGTGGAGGCCTCCGAAGAGCGTCAGTCGGTCGTGGTAGAAGAGGTGCGGCAGCACCATGGCGCCCACGGCCTGCGCAGGCGCGCCGAGGGCCGCGAGGATCAGCAGCGTTCCCCACGAGATCGGCAGGAGCCACAGCCCCGGCTCTTCCGACTCGCCGAGGAAGCACATCACGAGCGCGAGCAGCGCAGTCGCGCCCGCGCCCGCAGCCGACGCATAACCGCCCATCTGGAGGAGCGGAATGTTCTCGATCACGAACGGCGGCATCTTCACGCCGCCCATGTACGGACCGAGTCGGTCCTGGAACATGGCGCTCTGTCGTCGCTCGAAGAGCACGAACACCGGGGCGTAGAGCAGGAGCGCCACGCCCAGGATGAACGACATCTTCAGGATGACACCGAGAATGAACCAGAAGTCCATGGCTTACTTTCGTCCGTCGTGGCGGAAACCGCGTCTCATTCCGCGGGAGCTGCGGTGTCGCCCACGCTCGTCGGCGCCGAGTGCGTCGCGAGAGCGCCGCGCACGTCCGAGAGCTGCTTCATCGAGAGATCCACGCCCGACGCCGAAGCGATCGAGAGCAGCGTCTCCCACGCGCTGGTGATGCCCATGGGCGCGCTGACTGCCTTCTTGAAGGTCTGCACCACGCCCTGCGCGTTGGTGAACGCGCCGCTCGACTCCGCCACCGAGGCGACGGGCACGACGAGCGTCGCGACCTGCGTGAGCGGGCCGATGTTGCTCGAGAGGTTCACGTGCGGGACGTTCGCGAGCGACGCGAGCTGCTCGACGCCCTCGGACGCCGCCCAGCCGAGCGAGAGGATCGCATCGACCTCACGCCGATCGACGGCCTTCACGAGATCCTCGAGCGACGCGAGGCCTGCACCGCCAGCGACCATCACGGCGCCCACGCGGTTCGGGTTGTTGTCCGCGTTGCGCAGGATCTTGTCGGCCTTCCAGCCGCCGAGCGCTGCGAGGTAGAGCTTCTTCGCGCCCAAGGCCCCCTTCTCCTGGAGAGCAGACCCGAGGCGCGCCGCGACGAAGTTGTCCTCGTTCGACGCCTGCGCGCTGAGCACGATCGCGAGCTTGCTCGCGGTCTTGAGGAGCTTCACCGCGCCTTCGATCGCGGCCTGACGCGGCACCTCGACGACGCGACCGTCCTGACGCGCGCGGCCCGTGAGGATGCGATCCTCGTGGAAGCGCTTGTAGGACATCATGCCGTCGTCGCACATCCAGAACTTGTTGACGGCCTCGTTGTCGCGCGGGCGAAGGCGGTAGACGCGCTGGTAGCGCGGGTCGTAGTCGACCCAGGTGTTGCAGCCCGTCGCGCAGCCGGTGCACACGCTCGGCGTCGATCGCAGGAACCACACGCGCGCCTTGAAGCGGAAGTCCTTGCTGGTGAGCGCGCCGACGGGACAGACGTGCTCGGTCATCAGCGTGTAGTCGTGATCGAGCTCGCGGCCCGGCGACACGGTGATCTCGTTGCGATTGCCGCGCTCGCGCATGTCGAGCACGTGATCGCCCACGACCTCGTCGCAGAAGCGGATGCAGCGCGTGCACATGATGCAGCGCTCGGCGTCGTAGACGATCGTCGGCCCGAAGCGCACTGCCTTGGGCTTGTGCACGGGCTCGGTGTCCTTGCGCTTCAGCTTCTTCTGGTGCGCGAGCCAGTAGTCCTGGAGCTTGCACTCACCCGCCTGATCGCAGATGGGGCAGTCCACGGGGTGATTGAGCAGGAGGAACTCCTGCACTGCGCCCTGCGCCTTCTCGACGGCGGCGCCCTTGCTGACGACCTCCATGCCCTCGGCGGCCTCGATCTGGCACGCAGGCTGGAGCTTGTTCTTCGTCGTCTCGACGTAGTCCTTCTTCTTCTCGTCCCACGCGAGGATCGGCAGCGCCATCGGGCGCGCGCTCTTGATCTCCACGAGGCACATGCGGCAGTTGGCCGCGATGGAGAGGCCCGGATGCCAGCAATAGTGCGGGATCTCGGTGCCCTTCTTCCACGCTGCGCGGATGATCGTCTCACCCGGCTCGAAAGGGATCTCTACGCCATCCAGTTTGAAGACCGGCATCTCAGCTCACCACGTTGGAAGGCTTCTTCTTCATCGATCGCACTCGCCGCCGATCATGTTGATCGAGCCGAACGTGGGAACGATGTCGGGGATCATGTCGCCGACGAGCATCTCGCGACACGCCTGGAGGTTGAGGAAGCTCGGCGGCCTCACGCGCACGCGGTACGGCGTGCCCGTGCCATCGGAGACGATGAAGAAGCCGAGCTCGCCATTCCCGCCCTCGGTGAACGAGTACACCTCGCCCGGCGGCACCTTCACGCCCTCCATCACGATCTTGAAGTGCGCGATGGTGGCCTCGATCGTGTCGTAGACGTCCTGCTTCTCGGGGAAGACGTAGCGGACGTCGTCGATGTTGACCGTCCCGCTGTCGGGCATCTTCTCCACACACTGGCGGATGATGCGGATCGACTGACGCACTTCCTCGAAGCGCACCATGAAGCGGTCGTAGTTGTCGCCGTCGTGTCCGACCGGCACGTCGAAGTCGACGTCCTTGTAGAACATGTACGGGTTGGCCTTGCGCACGTCGTAGTCGACGCCGGTCGAGCGGAGGATCGGGCCCGTCACGCCGAGCGCGAGCGCGCGCTCGGGGCGGAGCTTGCCGATGCCCTGCATGCGGTCGAGGAAGATGCGGTTGCGGAGGACGAGCTGCTCGGTCTCCGCCATCGCCTCTTCCACCTGCGGAAGCACGGCGAGCGTGTGCTCCTTGAAGAGGTCGGTCGGCGGCTTGGCCATGCCGCCGATGCGGCCGAAGCTGTGCGTGAGGCGGGCGCCCGTCTCCTGCTCGAGCACGTCCCACACGTAGTCGCGGGTCTTGATGCACCAGAGGAACGGCGTGAACGCGCCGAGCTCCATGAGGCTCGCGCTGTTGCACGTGAGGTGATCGCTGATGCGCGCGAGCTCCCCGAGGATCATGCGGTACCAGGTGCAGCGCTCGGGCACCTTGAGCCCCGCGAGCTTCTCCACCGCGAGCGAGAAGCCCACGTTGTTGAGCATCGGCGAGACGTAGTTGAGCCGGTCGACGTACGGGTAGACCTGGTTCCAGCTGCCGCGCTCGCAGCTCTTCTCGAAGCCGCGGTGGAGGTAGCCGGGCTGGATGTCGACGTCGACGATGGTCTCGCCGTCGAGGTCGAGCACCATGCGGATGGTGCCGTGCATCGCGGGATGCGACGGGCCCATGTTGAGGCGCATCGGCTCGGCGGGCAGCTCCAGCTGTCCGTCCTCGTCGAGCTCTTCGTAGTTGGTCTCCATCGATCGATTCTCCGGAAGGCAGAGCGGAAGTCAGAGAGGCTGAGAGGCGCGCCCGAGGCGTCAGGCTGATCCAGCGAAGGAGCGGCCGGCGCTCACTCGGCTTCGGGCGTCTCGTCGGGCAGGTACTCGGGGCCCTTGCTGAGCGAGGGGCGCTGTCCCTGCTGGGTGCCGATCGCGGGCGAGACCTGCACGTCGCCGCCGTGCAGGCGCTCGTTCCAGTCCACGCGCGACCACGGCTGGCCCATGTCGGGGCCGAACGGCGGAAGCTTGTCGATGCCCTCGATCTCTCGATACGGCACGAGCGGCTGGGTCTTCTCGATCGGGTAGTCCTTGCGCAGCGGGAAGCCCTGGAACTCGGGGTACATGAGGATGCGGCGCAGGTCGGGGTGGTTGGCGAACGTGATCCCGAACATGTCGAAGACCTCGCGCTCGGCCCACGACGCGCCCGCCCACACCGTGAAGATCGAGTCGAGCGCAGCCCCCTCGGCCACGCGCGTCTTGAGGCGCACGCGGTGGTTCTTGGTGCTCGAGCGCGCGAACACGAGGACGTCGAAGCGCGGGCCCTCGCCGTCTTGCGCCCGCTCGGGGTAGTCGACCGCGGTGAGATCGATGAAGTGATCCATCGCGCAGTCCGCGTCGTCCCTGACGAAGCGCGCGGCCTCGAGCCAGTCCTTCGGCGCGACGACGGCCTCGTCGTCACCACGGAAGTCGCTCGTGGCGAGGATCTTCCCGCCGAGCTGGGCCTTGAGCCGTTCGATGACCTTCTTGCTCATGGGTACCTAGTGCCTCTCGCTTCGCACCGAGACGGCTGCTCAGTGGTGATCGTCGTGAGACTTCTTCGAGGTCTCGCCGTCCTTCGACAGCAGCGTGATCGTCTCGACGGGGCGCTCGGCGAGCGACTGCTCGAGCAGCTCGGCGACGCTCGGCGCCGCGCCCTCGGTGAGCGCCTTCTCTTCGCGCATGCGCTCCTGCCCGAAGTACACGGCCGTGCCCTTCTTGCGGATCTTCGCCATCGCCGGCACCTCGCGCGGCGGCGCCACGAGGCCCTCGCCACGGTTGCCCCGACCGACCTTCTCCATGAGGAGCATGAGGCCGTCGAGCACGGCCTCGGGGCGCGGCGGGCAGCCGGGCACGTACACGTCCACCGGGATGATCTTGTCGATGCCCGGCACGGTCGCGTAGTTGTCGTAGAAGCCGCCGCACGAGGCGCACGTCCCGAACGCGAGCACGTACTTCGGGTCGCCCATCTGCTCGTACACGCGACGAAGCGCGGGCGCCTGCCGCTGGCTCACGGTGCCCACGACCCAGAGCAGGTCGCTCTGGCGCGGCGAGAAGCGCGGAGCCTCGGCGCCGAAGCGCGCGACGTCGTAGCGCGGGCCTGCGACGGCCATGAACTCCATGCCGCAGCACGCGGTCACGAACGGGTACTGGAAGAGCGAGTACTTGCGCGCCCAGCCGAGGAGCTCCTCGAGGCGCGTGGTCACGAAGCCAGCGTCGCCGCCGCCCATGACGGCCTTGGAGGGGATTGCGTTTCCGGAGCCGCGTACGTCAGCCATGTCGCCTCACCTCTCCCACTCGAGCGCGCCCTTCTTCCACGCGTACACGAGCGTGGCGCTCAGCACGGAGAGGAAGAGGACCATCTCGATGAGGCCGAACCAGCCCAGGGTGCGGAACTGCGCCGCCCACGGGTAGAGGAAGACGGCCTCGATGTCGAAGACCACGAAGAGGATCGCGGTCAGGTAGAACTTGATCGAGAGGCGAACGTGCGCCGCACCGGTGGTGGGCGAGCCCGACTCGAACGGCAGCATCTTCTCGGGCGTCGGGGTGTGGGTTCCCCCGAGGCTGGCCAGCGTGAACATCACGACGGCGAGCGTCACCGCGACGAACAGCATCAAGAAGACTGGGAAATACGCCTCGAACATCGTGGTCCGTGTTCCTGGGCGACGAGGGCACGCACGTCGCGCGCGATCGATCGCCCCGCGTGAAAAGCCGCGGAAAATGCGCAGCCGAAGGGAGGGCGGAGCGGTTCTAGTCGCGTGCCTCGGGGGTGTCAACGACCGTCACGGCCGGGAAAGGCTGCCGGCCCACGTCGTAGGCCTTCCGGCCTCGCCCGACCTGCTCCGTTCGCCAGTCGCACGACCTGCCGGCCCACCCCGGACGATCTGCCGCCTCGCTCGGAGGCCCTGCCGGCCCGCGCCGGCAGGCCTGTCGACCGAGCCGGCAGGTCTCGCGGAGCGAGCCGGCAGGTCTCGCGGAGCGAGCCGGCAGGTCTGTGGACGGCGCCGGCAGGTCTCACGAGAGGTGCCGACAGGCCTGCGGACGGCGCCGGCAGGCCTGTCGGGTGCGGTCGGTGGCCTCGAGCGCGGTGCTCATCGGCGGGCTCGCGCGAGCGCAGCCCGAGCTGCGTCGAACATCTCGGCCACGGGTGGAACGCGCAACGTCGGTTCGGCGACCAGACCCGTTTCGTCGAGCAGCTCGCGCGCCTCCGGGGCACCTCGGGCTTGGAAGGAGATCGCGACGCGCGCATCGGGCAGCGCTGCGACGCCGCGGGCTCTCGTGTGGAGCTCGTGGATCGGATCGTCGAAGCGACCGATGCCGAGACCGACGTGGAGCGCGTCGGGCTCACTGCGGAACGCGAGTCGCAGCCCGAGCGCGGCGCGAATCGAGGTGGTCACGGGGAGGAGACCGATGACCTCGTGAGGTGTCGCCGACACCACGGCCCCCGAGGCTCCCTCGATGACCTCGAATGCGCCGAGCGCCCACGCTCGCAGCGCCTCGTCGCTCGCGACGGAGTCACTCACGGTCGCGACGAGCACGACGACGTGCGGGTCAGGCTCGCGGCCTGCGAGCAAGGCATCGAGCGCAGCTGTCGGAAGACGGACGTCCTTCTTCGTCCGCTCACGTGTCGTCTGCTCGAGCCACGGCCAGCGCTCTCTGAAGAGCAGCTCGGTGTCCCACCGGAAGCTCGACATCCACGACACGCAGTCCGACGCGTAGCCGAGCGTCGACGTCTCCTTCGCGATGTCGACGAGCGCTGCGATGTCCGCTGCATCGATGGCCTCGATCCACGGCTGGGTCGCCACCCTCGCCATCGACGGGAAGTAGACACTCGACTCGCCGAAGCGGCGCACGAACCCGAGCGCGTCGAGATCCTCGTCCTCTCGCACTCGGTACGACGGAATCACGGCGCCGTGACGACGTGACTTCAGCACGGACTCGCCGAGGCGAATGGGCCGCTCCGACGACGTCTCGACCGCCACGGTCTGGCCTGCCGTGAACTTCGCGAGCGCCTCGCGCGCAGCATTGTCGGGCAGACCCGAGGTCTCCACGAATCGAACGTCGAGCCAGTCGGACGCCCAGTGCCCAATGTCCCGTGCGCTCAACGAGCTCGCGAGCAAGTCGCCTACGAGATCACCCGCGTAGCGAGCTGCCGTCCCCCACCCCTCTCCAATGGACATCACGGCGTTGCGCACATCGCGCTCGACCCCCGCATAGTCGTGAGCCTCGTAGCTCATCACCACCGGCCCCTCGACGCCGAGCACACGCTGGCGATTGCGCCTCAGCGGCGGAGAGCAACTCTCGATCTCGAACGTCGCCGGTCGCTCCCAGGTCGGATATCGGCGCATGAGCGGATTGACGAGCATGTGCGCGATGTTCCGCCGTGCCTCCGAGAGGAGGTGCGCGCCGTGCCACAGCTCGTGCGAAGTGCGCGCGCTCGCGAGGAACGCGTCGACGACGTTCGTGTCGAACGCGACCACGCGGCGTCTCGCATCGCGCGCGCGTCGTCCACGCACGACCTCGACAGCCTCGAAGCGCAGCGTCGGCGACTTCAACGAAAGAAGCACGGCGGCCAGGTCCTCGCGCACGAGAAACGTGCCCCACTCGACGAGCCGACACGTGGTCTGGTCCGCAGGCATCGACTCGGCCGCGACACACGACTGCCAACGTGGCTGAGGGTTCCGCCGGCGGCAGCCCGAGCACGGAGCGCCACCATCGTCGTAGCTCGTCTCGTCGAGCGTCGCGCCGAAGGGCACGACGATCTCTCGATACCGATCTCCATCGGGCCGCGACGGATGAAGCGAGACGCCAACGAGATCCCCTTCCGCGACGAGCCCAGACCGAAGCACGAGGTCGACCGCAGAGGGCGTGAGCAAGAGGCCGCTTCCCGCCATGCCCGCCCACTCCACTGGCTTGATGGCGCGGGGACCGCGTCCCTCTCGACTCTCGACGAACCGACCGAAGGCCATTCCCGCGTGGACGCGTCCGCGGAGCACCGGGATCTCGGCCTCGATCACCGCGATGCGAGCCGTCAGCGTCGCCACGTCCAGCGTCTGCGCGCTCGACGCGTCCGCGGTTCGAAACACCGGCAGTCGCGAGAGAAGGTCTGCGTCGACCTTCGGCCAAGAGAGCCCCGACGCCCACATCGAGCCGCACACATCGCATTGCACGCGCCCGAGCCACGCCTCGCGCCGGCCCCCCAGCGTGTCGTCGTTCCGCATCGCGAACCACTTCATGGCGCACGGCGAGGTTACGTAGAACGGCGCGCTTCCGCGACGGCGACGTCACCGCAGTCGATCGCGCCAGTACGTCGGGTCGCGCTTGCCGTGTGCGAACGCGACGACGACGGGCCTCCCCTGGCCCTCCCGCGTGCGGGAGGGGGACCTGTTTGCGCGGTCGGTTCCGCTTCTGCGACCCGTTGGCTCGATCGGTCTCGCATCTCGCTAGGCCCGCATGACGACCGGATCCGCGAGCCTCGACGTCATGGCGAGCGACCTCGAGCCGACGCTGTGCAGTCGCCTGCACGAGGGGCGACGAGGTCAGCGCTTGGTCTCGAGGACCGCGAGCTTGTCGCGGAGGTCGCGGACTTCCTTCTGGAGCTTCTCGAGGTCGTCCTTGAGCGCCGTCGACTCGCGGCCGCGGGCCAGGCGCTCGCGCAGATCGCGCTGCGCCTCGCGGGCCACGCGCCTCACGCGGCCGTCGAGGTCGCGATCGACCAGGCGCTGGAGCGGGCCGCTGGCCGCCGGATCACGGAGCGCAGCCAGCGCGCGCGCGCCGGAGCT
>JAFLCL010000177.1 GCA_017303575.1 Deltaproteobacteria bacterium | reverse complement strand
GCCTGCCCGCATCGGGGCGGGCGACAGGCGAGTCGCACGCGCTCAGCGTCGCGAGCGCGAGGAGCGCCGCCCCCAGCGTCATCGACGCATCGAACGGACGACGATCGTGGCCCAGCGTCATGTCCCCTCCTTGGCTTTCTGATCACCGCTGGCTTCGCGCGGGCTCGTCTCGCCCACCGCCGACGCCGAGGCCGTGTTCTCTTTCTCGGCGCGACGCCTCGCGCGCTCGACGATCATTTCTGCGATCTCCTTCGAGAGCCGCAGGCCGATCTCGTCCTTCTGCACGAAGCCGACCTGGACGAAGCGCTTGGCCTGATCGGTCGCGCGCGCGAACAGCACCAGCCCGAGCACCAGCGCGAGCCCCGCGCCGAGCAGCCACATCGCGTCGAGCGCGATGCCCACCACGGTGAGCAGCAGGAACACGCCGAGCGCGAGCACGAACCACGTGCGCCGCTGCTCACCCTCGGCCCAGCGAGCGTCGCAGCGGGTGCAGAGGGGCAACGCCATCGCGACCCTCGGCGTCGCGCGGTGCGCCATCCACGCGCCGATGGCGACGACCACCACGATGCCCGTGATCACCATGGCCGCGAGCATGCGATCGATGCCTCGCAGCGACTGCGCGACCAAGGCGCCGACCACGCCACCGCCGGCGCCTGCGCCCGCGCCGTAGCTCGCGCCGATCGGGTATTCCTGCGTGCGGCGCACGACGTCCTTGGTCGCTCCGCACAGCAAGCAGACCTTCGGGATCGTCCCGTCGGTGCGCGCGCAGAGCATTCCGTCGTGGAGCCGGACGTCCATGCGCCGAGGCTACTACGGAGCCAGGCGGGCGATCGCATCGCGGAGGTTCACGCGCGCGCGGGCCTCGCGCTCGCGCGCGATCGCGGGGACCGCGTAGATCGAGGTCCGCACCGCGAACGACGCGAGCACGCGCGCACGTCCGACGCGGTACGCATCGTCCGGCACGAACGCGTACTCCTCTCGGATCTGCGCCTCGAAGCGCGAGAAAGTCTCGGGGTCCGCGCCGAGGATCGCGAGGTCGCAGTCGAGCACGAGCTCGGCGTCTCGATCGAAGCGTGCGTCGTGGCCCGCCGTCGCCATCACGAGGTGTCGCACGCGGGCGCGCGTCTCGTCCGAGGCATCGAGCGCTCCGAGCGCGCGCTCCGCGAGCTCCGCGCTCCGTGCTTCGTTGTCGTGCGCGCGGGGGTCGTAGATCGCGTCGTGGAACAGCAGCGCGAGCGTCACGTCGTGGGCATGCCGCGCATGGGCTGCGTGCGCGTGCGCCATCGTCACGCAGGCCGCGACGTGGTGCGCGTCGTGGTAGCGACGATGCGGCTCCGCGAGGCGCGTGAGGAGCTCGTCGAGGATCGCGGCGCGCCCGTCGATCCGCGCGCCGATCTCGTCGCACGCGCGATCGAACGCCTCGCGGAGCACGACGCCGGGGTCGTCTGCGTCATGCATGGAGCAGGCGCTCCCGGAGCGGACGAGGGAGCGAGCGCAGGAGGCGGCGCGAGATCCGCTTCAGCAACAAGCAGAGGAGCACGAAGCGACGCTCCGACGGCGAGCGCGCCGGGATCAGATGGAAGTGCGGCCATGGCATGCGCGCGGCGCGCGCGCCGTTGAACAGGACCGCGAAGCACTCGGCGTCACCGAAGAGCGATCGCCCGCGCTCGCGCGCGATGCCGTGCGCGAGCGCGAACATCTCGTCGATCTCGGCGGGCGTCGCCGCGCGCGCCGACTGACCGTCGCGAGGACGAGGCCACGACAGCACGCGGTAGTGAGGCGCGAAGAGCACGACCGGCGCACGCAGCTCCACACGCTGCCCGCTCGACAGCGTGAAGGTCCGCGGCGCGACGAGGTCGGTCTCCGACTCGAGCACGAGAGGCGAGGGCGCGATCACGAGGTCTCCTTCCGCGGCTGGCCCGCGAGCAGGCCACGGAGCGTGCGCTTGGCCATCGCGCTGGCGCTGCCGGTGGCGACCAGCCGAGGGCTCGCCGCGGCGAGCGCGAAGTAGCCCTCGGTGAGCGCCACGAGCGCGCCCGCCATCGCGCGTGCGCCCTCGCCGCTCTTGCCCTCGTCGTGGCACGCGGTCACCACGAGCGCGGCGATGCGATCGGTGAGCGTGGCGAGATGACGCTCGTAGAGCACGCGTACGTCGGCGTCCTTCACCGCCTGCGCGCCGACCAGCGTCCAGCAACGCACGGACTCGAGGTCTTCGTCGTCACCGCGCGCGAGAAGCCCCTCGAGCAGCCGATCGAGCTGATCGAGCGCGCTCTCCGAGCCCTTGGTCCGTCGCGCGATACGCGACTCGAAGCGACCCACCAGCGTCTCGACGAGCAGGGCGAGGATCTCGGCCTTGCTGTCGAAGTGGTAGTGGACGAGGCCCGGCGCGAGGCCCGCTTCGTGCGCGATGCGCTGGATGGTCGCGCGCTCGTAGCCCTCGGTCGCCATCACGCGACGCAGCGCCTCCGCGATCTCCTGCCGCCGCTCCGTCGTGTTCGAGGGTCGCATCGTCGTCGAGTTGTTTGGTTGCGCGACCAACAATGCGGCGCGACGCGCCCGCCGTCAAGCGACGGACCGCGTGTCACTGCGTCGGAGGCGCGGCCTCGTCGGCGTGCGCGGCCTCGAGCGCGTAGGCGATCGGCCGATCGCAGCGCTCGATGCGCGCGACGCCAGGCAGACCCAGCACGGGCAGGAGGCTCGAGGGTCGCACCGCGGGGCCGACCACAGCGTCGCCTCCATACGCGACGAGGTGCCCACCACCGCGAGCGTCGCTGAAGAGCTCGCCGTCGAGGCGCACCGCCTGGCTCTGCGCGTCGCTGCACGGCGCCAAGCCGATGCGTCCGCCCACGCCTCCACCTCCGCTCGTGCCGGACGGCCTGCTCGCGGGCTCGATCAGTGCGCCGAGGGGAACCCACGCCATGACGAGGCTGCGCTGATCCAGGCGTGCGATGCGCGCGAGCCGCGCGCGTGTCTCGAGCAGACCGACGACGGCGTTCGAGTCGATGCTCGCCTCGAGCGTGCCGCCCTCGGGTGTCAGGCGCAGCGGCACGCGCGACACGAGCACGCGCGGCGGCGCCTCGCGTGCCCGCGCGAAGCTCTCGGGCTCTGGCACGTCCGTGGGCTGCCCGATCGAGAGCGCGTCGAGCGGAACGCGGAGGCCTCGGATCGCCATCGAGAGCCCGGTCACGTCGATCGTCGCGTGGGGTCCCGTGATGCGCGTGACGATGATCGGTGCACCAGGCAGGAGCACGATCGCGCCGTCGTGGAGCGACAGCTCGCGCGCGAGCACGAAGTCGACGTCGCCGACGCGCGCCGTGCCCACGAGCCCGCTCGGCGTGTGCGTCACGCTCGCGCTCGCGCCGCGGATCTCGATCTCCAGCGCCCCGATCATCGAGACCACAGCGCCTGACGGCAGCCGCGCGCGGAGCACACGTGCCTCGCTGCCCGTGAGCTGCGTGACCCCTCCACGCTGCGCCGAGGTGAGCGTGCCGATCGCGAGCATCAGAGCGAGCAGCGCGATCGCTCGAGCGAGCTTCATCGCGGCGGTCCTCGGCGAGGCGCGGGACAGCAGTCGCTCGCGCAGACGTCGGGCGAGAGTCCGAGCACGCCGAGCGATCGCCGCGGCGCGGCCTTCGTGCGCTCTTCGACGAGCTCGACGATCGCGTCGACGAAGCGTGGGTGCACGCCGACGGTGCCGGCACGCGCGAACGCGAGACCCCGCGAGGCCGCGCGATCCCGCGCTTCGTGATCGAGGTCCCACACGACCTCCATGTGGTCGCTGAGGAAGCCGATCGGCACGATCACCACGGCCTTCTCTCCGCGATCCGCGAGCGCGTCGAGGTGATCACCCACGTCGGGCTCGAGCCACGGCACCGAGGGAGGTCCGCTGCGCGACTGCCACACGAGGTCGTGCTCGTTGCGACC
Source organism: Deltaproteobacteria bacterium (assembly GCA_017303575.1). Classification (GTDB taxonomy): domain Bacteria; phylum Myxococcota_A; class Polyangia; order Polyangiales; family Sandaracinaceae; genus JAFLCL01. Next base: position 15,061 of record JAFLCL010000177.1, on the reverse strand, counting down.
GAGCGCAACGGCGACGAGGCGCGCAGCCTCGGTCAGCTGATCGACGTACGGGCCGGTGCTCGCCATCGACGTCGGCACCGAGTGTGCGGTGAACACCAGCCGCGCCTCGGCGCGCAGCGCCTCGGGCAGCGTGGCGATGGCGTCCTTCACGCGATCGGTCTGCGCCTCGAGGAAGCCGGGGTGGTCGTGGAACGTCCGGATCTTGTCGAGCACGGGGGCGTCGGGCACGGCCTCGCGCGCCCGCGCGAGATCCTCCTGGTACTGGCGACAGCCCGAGTAGCTACCGAACGCGCTCGTCGCGAACACGACCGCGCGCGCGACGCCATCGGCCTTCATCTGCGCCACCGTGTCTGCGAGGTAGGGCGTCCAGTTGCGGTTGCCGAAGTAGATCCGCATCGGCGTGCCGCGCGCCGAGAGCGCGCGTTCGATCGCGGCGATCAGCGCGCGGTTGTGCGCGTTGATGGGCGAGACGCCGCCGAAGTGGAGGTAGTGCTCGGCGACCTCGAGCAACCGCTCGCGCGGTACGCCGCGCCCGCGCGTGACGTTCTCGAGGAAGGGCATCACGTCGTCGGGCCCTTCGGGGCCACCGAACGAGAGGAGGAGCAGTGCGTCGTAGGGAGCGGTCACGGTCCGACACTCTCGGGCCGATTCGCATCCTCGGCAATCGCTACCTCGTGTCGCCGGGGCACGCTGGCGTTGACGACACGCGCTTCGGTCGGTGTACTCCACCGATGGCCACCATCGATGCGCTCGTGCGTGGGGGCGATGCCGTCGACCCCGATCTCGTCTCGCTGCTCGCCGCCGAAGGCGTCGACACCCTCGAGGCGGCGCGCGCGCTCGGACGCGCCCACTTCGTGGGCCTCTTCGCGGACGCCGCGGGCTTCACGCGCGACTTCGTCTCGATCCTCGGCGAGCTCGAGCTGACCTGGGAGTCCGCCGCGAGCGCCGAGCGGTTCCAGTGTCGCGTCGACGAGATGGAGATCGGGGTGCCCGCGAGCATCGTGGCTCGGTCTCGGTCTCTGAGCGCTATCCGCGCTCGATGACGGCGCGTGCCGCCTCTTCGGTCGTGACGAAGCGGTAGCCGTGGGCGCGCAGCGTCTCGATCGCGGCGCCGATCGCACGGCGCTTCTGCTCGGCGGTGCGCGCCAGATCGGGCTGGTGAGGCGCGAGCCACGCGAGATCGTCCTCACGCGCGTCCGCGAGGTCGATGCCGTGGAGCTCGAGCACGACGACCTCGCGGCCCACCATCTGCCTAGCGAGCCACCGTGCGCCCGCCTCGCCTGCGAGCGCCACGCTCGTCCCGATGAACGGCAGCCGCGCGCCGCGCGTGACACCGATCGGGATCTCCACGAGCCCCTCACGCGGGCCACGCGACCAATACGCACCGTCGCGATCGGCCGGAAAATAGGGACTTGCGGGGGCAGAGAGCACACGCGGATCATCGACGATGGAGCGGCTCGCCTTGCCGAGCCCCAGCGCAGCCTTCACCGAGAGGGCGCCGATCACGGTGGCCTTCGGCAGGTAGTACGCCGGGCAGGGAAAGACGCTCGAGTCGTAGACGAGGCCGAGCTCGCGCAGCACGGCGAGGACGTCGTTGGTGATCGTGTAGCCCGGCGCGCGGAAGCCCACGGGCCTCACGCCGACCACGCGCTCGATCGTGTCGAGGCTCTCTTCCACCTCGCGACGGATCGTCGCGCGATCCTGCCGCGTGAGGTCGTAGAGGTGGCGCTGGCTGTGGCTCGCGATCTCGTGACCGCGCGCCGAGAGATCGCGCACTGCGCGCGCAGCGACGTCGTGGGCGAGGTCAGCGCCGATCGCGAAGAAGGTCGCGGGGATCGCGTGGTCGTCGAACATCGACGTGAGGCGCGGCACGGCGCGCTCGTAGATCGCGTGCTCGCTCCCCGCGGGCACGTCCAGCCCGTGGATCGCCGCGTAGCAAGGGATCTCGTCGAGATCGACGCTGACCGCGGCGAGCTTCATCGGCCGCTCAGCCCTGGATGCGGATCGCGTAGACCAGGCGGCCGATGTTCTTGAAGACGTTCGGGACGCGGCGGAAGAGGTGGATCGAGGGCACGCGCTTCTCGAGCACACGCACGGGGATCTCCTTCACGCGCACGCCGTCGCGCTCGGCGCGGATGACGAGCTCGCTGGCGAAGATGTCCTTGTCGACGATGCAGCGCTCGGCCACGGGCTGCACGGCGCTGCGACGAAACGCCTTGAGCCCGTGGGTGTCGGTGCCCGTGAAGCCGAGCGAGAGGCGGAGCATGCCGTTGAGGACGCGCGTGGCGATGCGGCGCGTCAGGGGGCGCTCGTCGCTCGCGCCCTTCATCGCCTTGCTGCCCACCACGAGATCGGCTTCGCCCTTCTCGAGGATCGCGAGCGCGCGCTCGTGGAAGTCCACGTCGCAGAGATCGATCTCGTCGCAGATCACGAACTTGCCCGTCGCCTCGAGGATGCCGCGCTTGAGCGCGCCGCCGTAGTTGGGCTGACCGAAGCTGAACGTCTTCACCTGCGGGAAGCGCTCGGCGAGCTTGTTCGCGAGGTCGACCGTCGCGTCACGCGAGCCGTTCTCCGCGATCACGATCTCGTACGTCCACGTCACGTTCCGCAGCCGATCGAGCAGGTCGATGATCGCCGACTGGAGGATCGCCTCCTCGTTGTAGACGGGGATGACGATGGTCACGTGGGGGGCGGCGGACGACATGCGGGGATGGCTCCGGGAAGAGGCGCGGGCGACGCGGAAAACACGCGAAAAGCGCGCGGAAGTTCCCCCGACCGGCTCGGACCGTCAAGCCACGAACGCCGACCACAACACCTGGCCAGCCATGTAGAGGACGATGAGCGACCCCGGCGTCCACAGCGTCGCGCGCACGTCGTGGGTCTGCGCGGTGAGATACGCGAGGAAGTGCAGGAGGCGTGTCACCACGTAGCCGTAGAACAACACCTGCGCGAGGAGGAGCGAGGGGCCCGTCAACACGAAGAGGAAGCCTGCCGCCAGGAAGAAGGGCACGTTCTCGAGGTCGTTCAGGTGGATGCGACGCACGCGCTCCACGCCCTCGACGGGGTCCGTCTGGGTGGCGCTCGCCTCGGGGTTGAGCAGCGTCTTCTTCGTGTCCTCCGGGCTGCGGTAGCCGCCGTTCGCGCGGAGCATCCGCACCACGGTCAGCCACGACATCGACATGACCTTCAGGATCATGACCGCGGCAGCGATGGCGTAGACGCGGAACACCGGATCGGTGAGCTCGATCGAAGGCATGTCAGGCCGCCCTTCTCGCGTCGCGCTGGAGCCGCTCCGCATACGCGTCCGCGAGTCGTCGCAGCGTCTCGGCGCACCGGATCGCCGTGGACGATCCGTGCATGATCGCGAGCGTCTGCGGGTCGAGGTCGGCGAGGCGCCGGATCGTCGGCGCGGTCGAGCCGGCGAGCGCCGTCGAGCCGAACACGTCCTCGGTGCCGAGCGCGAGCGGGACGAGATCTTCGTCGCTCAGCGCGGGTCCGTTGCCCGTCTGCGAGAGCAGGTCGCCGCAGAAGAGCGTGCGCGACGACTCCTCGAACAGCACCCGAGCCTCCCAGTTGTGTGGCACGTGCGGCGTGTCGATGTGCCGAACACGCAGGCCGCCGAGGTCGAGGACCTCGCCGTCCGCCATCCGTCGCGGCGTCCTGTCGCTGAGATCGTCGAGCGAGACCATGCACCCCAGCGCGCCGTGCACGACCTCGGCACCTGGAGCGAGCGCGAGGAGCTCGTTCATCGCGCCACACTCGTCGGACTCGACGTGCCCGAACGCGAGGTAGCGCAGCGAGGCGATGGGGATCAGCTTCCCGATCGCCTCGGAGACGAGCGGCAGCATGCGACGCGGGCCCGTGTGGAACAGCAACGGAGCGTCCGCGCGCAGCAGGAACTGGTTGAACGTGAACCCTCCTGGCGCGGCGTCCGGAACGCACGTCGACAGGCGGAACACGTCTCTGGCGATCTCGTCGATCTTGGTCTGCATGAACGCTCCTCGGGTGTCTTGCCGCCACGACTCTCGTGCGGATTCTACCAACGGTCAATAAAATAATCCGGCGGTCATATTCATGGACCGTGGGTCGAATCCAGGCGAGCATGCGCCGTGGCCACCTCCAAGAAGCCCTCCAGGAAGCCGCGTGCGCCGGCCGTCGCGCCGACCTCACGGCCTCGTCGCGCGTCCGGAGCCTCCGCGCGCAAGAAGTCCACGCCCGCGGTGGACGCCGCCCCGACGCCGCGCGAGACGCGCCTCGCCAAGCGACGCGAGCGCTCGAAGGACGAGATCGTGCAGGCCGCGCGACGCGTCCTCGTACGCCGCGGGCTCGCGGCGACGACGCTCGATGCGATCGCCGAGGAAGCCGGCCTGACGAAGGCCGCGATCTACTACTACTTCCCGTCGAAGGACGCGCTCTTCTTCGAGCTCGTCTCGTCCACCGTCGCAGCCCAAGCCCACGCGATCGACGACGCGGTCGCGCGGACCGAGACGGGGACGGAGGCCATCGCCGCCCTCATCCGAGGAGCGGTGGAGGTCTTCGCGCCGTCGATGGACGACTTCCGCATCGCGTTCCTCCATGGACAGGTCGCGGGCCCCGCGAGCATCCACGTGGCGGCCGAGCAGCTCGCGCGCATCCGTCCCCTGAACGACATCATGTACGCGGGTGCTGCCCGACGCCTCGAGGCCGATCGCGCGAAGCGGCGCTCACGCATCGACGTGAAGCCGCGGATGCTCGCGTTCCTCGCCCACATGTCGGCCATCGGAATCCTCACGATGAAGGGCATGGTCGAGAGCGTGAACGACCCGCTCCTCTACTCCGATGACGAGCTCATCGACGCCATGGCGCAGGTCTTCGCGGCGGCGATCGCGGAGTGATGCCACAGCGATCCGCGATCAGCCGAGCACCTTGCCGGGATTGAGGATTCCGGCCGGATCGAAGAGACGCTTCACCTCGCGCTGCATCGCGAGGCGCGCGGGATCGTGTGCGAGCGGCAGGTACGCGGCCTTGGCGCGACCGATCCCGTGCTCACCCGAGATCGTGCCGCCGAGGGCGATCACCTCGCGGAAGAGCGCGGCCATCGCGCGATCGACGTCGGGTCGCTGCGCGTCGTCCTCCCACAAGAAGTTCACGTGGAGGTTTCCGTCGCCTGCGTGCCCGTAGCTCGGCATGCGCACGCCGTGCTCCACGCCGAGGCGACGCGCCGTCGCGATCAGCGCGCCCACCTTCGAGCGCGGCACGACGACGTCTTCGCTGAGCTTGTGCTTCGCTGACTTCTTGAGCGCGACGCTCGTGTCGCGACGGATCTTCCAGAGCGCCTCGCGCTCCGTCTCGTTCCGCGCCAGCCGCACGTCGATCGCGATGGGAGAGAGCGCATCGTCGAGGCGTGACAGGTCGTCGTCGACGCCGTGCTCGCTGCCCTCGAGCTCGACGAAGAGGATCGCGACGGCGCGTGGATCGAGCGCGTGATCGGTGCGCGCGGCGCGCAGCGTCGAGAGCGCCTCGTCGTCGAGCAGCTCGATCGCGCGCGGCGCGACGTGCGCACGATCGATCGCGACGAGCGCCGGTCCGATCGACTCGAGAGACGAGAGCGACACGCTCGCGAGCGCCACGCGCTCGGGCGCGGGCTCGAGGCGGACGAAGACGCGCGTGACCACGCCGAGCATTCCCTCGCTGCCCACCAAGAGCTGCGCGAGGTCGAGGCCCACCGTGGACTTCGACACGCGCGACGGCATGGCGAGGTGCGTTCCTGCGCCCGTCACGACCTCGAGGCCACGCACCCAGCGCGCGGTCGAGCCGTGCTTGAGCGAGCTCGGTCCCGAGGCGTTGGTCGCGACGTTGCCGCCGATCGTCGCGCTCTCGAGGCTCGACGGATCGGGCCCGTAGAAGAGGTGCTGCGCGCGCGCGGCCTCGCGCAGCTTCGCGAGCACCACGCCCGCGCCCGCGACGGCGATGCGATCGCCGGCGTCGATCTCGAGCTCGCGATCGAGGCCTGTGAGGACGAGCGCGATCCCGTCTGCGTCGGGGATGGCACCGCCTGCCTTGCCCGTCGCGCCCGCGCGCGGCGTCACGCTGACGCGCTCGCGCGTGGCCAGCGACAAAACGGCGCTCACGTCGTCCGCGTCGCGCGCGACGATCACAGCCCCCGGGGTGATCGGCGCGAGGCCACTCTCGTCCCCCGCGTGAGCCTCGCGGAGCGCGATCTCCGTGTGGATCGCGAGGCCCGGCCGTGCGTGCGACGCGGACACGAGCAGACGATCGAGCGCCGACGACATCGTCTCGGAGGCTGAAGGAACGGCAGAGAGGGTCAAGGAGCCACGCGCCTCGGGGCTCGGCACGCCTAGTGCTGAAGAGGGCGCGGAGGTCCCGATGCAGAGCTGGCCGAGGTTTCCCGCGAACGTCTCCGATCCGATGCACGACGATGCGTCACCGAGCGACATCGAGCACGAGCGCCACGCGCGTGGTCCCTATCGCAACGCGCCGTGCGCCGTGTGTGCTGAGCGCGAGTCGCGCGCCACGCGCGAGCCACCGCGACGCGACCGCGCGAAGGTCCCCGCCGCGACGCTCGCGATCGGCGCCGTCGCAGGCGCAGTGCTCGTGGGATCCGTCACCGCGCTCACCACGCCACGCCTCGATGCGCAGGCCTCACGCTTGTCGTCGCTCGAGCGACGGATGACCGAGACGGAGCTCGACGCGCGCGCCTTCGAGGGCCGCATGGACGATCACGTGTCGCGCCTCGAGGCGAACGTGGGCGCGCAGGAGATCCGAGCGGCCAGCGCGCTCCAAGCGCTGCGCGGAGAGATCTCCGAGGCGCGTGAGGTGCACGAGCCGCCGCGCGAAGGCTTCGATGTCGTCGAGGTCTCGCCCACGCAGTACCTCGTCGCGCGCTCGGTGATCCTCGGCCAGGACGCCAGCATGCTCGCGGCCGCTCGCTTGATCCCGAGCGAGCGCGCCGGCGTCGTGATCGGCGTGCGTGTGTTCGGCGTACGAGCGGGCACGCTGCCCGCGCGTCTGGGTGTCCTCGACGGCGACACGCTGGTGAGCGTGAACGGTGTGTCGCTGGCGGCGAGCCCCGACGTCGATCGCCTGGCCTCGATCGCGCGGGATTCCACTGCGATCGAGCTGGTGATTCTCCGTCGAGGGACGCTGATGCGCCTGCACTACACGGTCGTGGGCTGATCGCATCGCGCGCGCGGCGAGCGCGATCAGGCCGCGCGTGCTGTATCGTGGTCGCATGTCGCGGTCGTTCCCTTCGCTCACGATCATCGTCCCGCTCGTCGGATCGCTCGCGCTCGCGGGCTGTCCGACCGACCCCCCGGTGGACCCGCCGACCGACGCGTTCCGCATCCCTCGGGACTCGGGCCCGGTGATGGACGATGCGCCCGTCGTGCCGGACGACGTGTTCGTCCCGCCCTTCACCGATGCGGCGATCGATGCGAGGGACGCGTTCGTCGACCCCGACGCGACCTTCGGCCCGCCCATGGACGCCGGACCGTGCGGCAACTTCGACGACGACGTGGGCCTCTCGCGCTGCTCGTGCCTCACGCTCGGCGCGGACTGCTCCTCGTCGGCGTGCTCCACGGGTTTGCGCTGCGTGGCCGATGGCTGCGGCATGCACTGTCAGCCCTCGGGCGACGAGTGCGCGACGAGCGAGGACTGCCCCGACGGCGCGACGTGCACGAGCACCGCGCTCGGCATGGTGTGCGTGCGCGCCGCGATGGGCTGCGACAGCTCGCGCGACTGCCCCTTGGGCTTCTCGTGCGACGCGTCGGTGTGCGTCGATCGCCGCATCGGCTGCACGGCCTCGGACTTCGACACGACCTGTCCGTTCAACTTCGTCTGCAACAACGCGCTGGGCGCGCCGTTCTGCGTGCGCGCGATGCCGCACTGCGAGAGCGACGTGTCGTGCAACGTCGTGTCCCGCTGCCTCGACGTGGAGGGCGATGGCGTACGCGAGTGCGTGGCGCCCGGTCCCTGCGACGCGCTCTCGGACTGCACGCCGACGGAGGGATCGTGCGGCACCGATCCTTCGCGCCTCGTCCCGAGCTGCATGCCTTCCGGCCTGTGTCGCACGGCAGCGGACTGCGCGGGCGGCCGCGCGTGCGTCGACCTCTGGGGCGATGGTCAGCGCGAGTGCGTGCTGTCGGGCGGTGAGTGCGACGAGCAGCGTGACTGCGACGAGGGTGAGCTCTGCGCGAGCCCGTACGAGGGCGGACCTCCGCGGTGCCTCGACGTTCCGCTCGCGATCGATCCGAGAGACTTCCCAGATGCGGGCATGGACGCGTCGATCCCCGACGCGCACGTGCCCCTCGATGCGCACGTGGAGCCCGATGCGTTCGAGGAGCCCGACGCATTCGAGCTGCCCGATGCGTTCGAGGCGCCCGACGCGTTCGAGGCGCCCGACGCGTTCGAGGCGCCCGACGCGTTCGAGGAGCCCGACGCGTTCGAGGAGCCCGACGCGTTCGAGGAGCCCGACGCGAGCACCTGATCGAGGGCGCGGCGCTCGACGTCTCGCTCGTGATCTGACAGCACCCGCGCCGTGATCTCGCTGTCACTCCGCGCGCGCCTCCCCGAGGCCATCTCACCGAGCGACGTGCTCGTCGCGATCGAGCGCGTCGTGCTCGAGGCCGAGCCGACGGCGAGCTTCGAGCGCCCCGAGCCCTCGCTCCTGGCGTGCAACACGCATCCCGCCGCGGGCGCGATCGAGGCGTCGCTCGCAGGACGCGAGCTCTCGCTCGAGGCGCTCACCGGCTCGGCGGGCCCGGGCTACCACGCGTTCGTCTGCACCCTGGCCGATCGGCTCGCAGGCGCGCTCTCGATCCGCTGGAAGGCCTCGCTCGACCCCGCGCTCTACTTCGTGCACCGAGACTTCGCCGCGCTCGAGCGCGCGATGCTCGCCGACCTCGGCGCGACGGCCACCCAGATCCTCACGCTCGCGAAGACGGGCGCGTCGGGCTTCGCGCTCGCGCTCCCTGCCGGCCTCGAGGTCGCGCACGACGGCCTCGTCGCCACGCCGCTCGGTCCGCGCGATCGTGCGTGGGTGGAGCGCGTGGCCCTCGACGCGGAGCACGGTCGGGACGTGCTCGCGTGGCCGTCGGTCGCGCGTGATGCCCGCTTTCATCGCGGCGTCGCGCTCGCGCGCCTCTGGCTCGACGTGCGCTGGCGCAAGCCGATGGACGATCGCGAGCGTGCGCTCCTCGAGTCGATCGTGACCTCGCTCGAGCTCGCGCACGGGCTCGACGCGACCCTCGAGTATCCATGGGGCGCGTGGGCCGAGTGCTTCGCGCTGCTCGGCGAGGAGTCGCTCCGCGCGACGCGTGCGCAGCTCAAGGCCGACGAGGCTGCGGAGCGCGCGAAGGTGCGACCGGGCTATCGACGACGTCCGGTGCGCGTGACGTTGTCGGGCGGTTGGTCGATCACGATCCCCGGCGAGCTCGCGGAGCGATGGGACGAGCGAGGCACGTGGATGGCGAACGACCCCAAGCGCAGCGTGTGGATCACGAGCGCCGAGGCGCCTGCGGGCCACGACACCGAGGCCACGCTGGCAGGCTTGCCAGCGCTCGAAGGGCAGGGCGACACGCTCGCCATGGAGCGGGGACCGATTCGCGGTGCGGTGCGCTTCGAGGTGAAGGAAGAAGACGGCGGCCGCATGCACGTCGCGCATGCACACGCGGCGCTCGGCTCGCACCTCGTGGTGGGCACCTTCCTCGCGCGCGACGAAGAAGAGCGCGAGACGTTCCTCGAGATGTGGGGCTCGCTCGATCACCCCGACGCAGCCTGATCCCCTGTTGCGCGACGACGAACGCTGGAGGCGGGGTAATCAGAGCGCGCGCACCAGCTCCTGGAACGCGGCCAGCGCCACCGGCGGGATCTGGTGCTGTCCGCGGAATGGAACGAACGTCGTCTCGAGGCCAGCTGCGGCGAGGTCCTCGGCCAGGCGCTCGGCGAGGGCGAACGGCAGGATCGGGTCGTGGGTGCCGTGAGAGAGCATCGTCCTCAGCCCCGCGCGCGCGGCCATGAGCGGTCTCCACGTGTCCTCGGCGAGGTAGGTCCCGCTGAAGAGGACGAGGCCGTGGAGCGTGCGCTCCGTCTCGAGCGCGATCGAGGTCGCGAGCATCGCGCCCTGCGAGAAGCCGCCGATCACCAGCTTGCTCGGCGAGAGCTCTCGCGTGAGCGCGTCGAGCATCTCGCTCGCTGCCCCGCGTGCCTCGGGCAGGCCCTCGGGGATCGATCGCGTGAGGCTCCTGTGCTGTCCCGTCGCGAGCGCCTCTTCGAGCGCGGCGAGATCGATCTGCCACCACGCCCGCGGTGCGCCCATGCCGAACGCACTGAAGTCCATGCCGTTCTCGAGCGCGTGGGGAGCGGCGGGATAGACGAAGCGCACGCCGCGATCGACGGCGATCGCGCGATGGAGGCCCGCGAGATCGTCGCCCGGCGCGCCGTAGCCGTGGAAGAGCACGACGACGGGCCCTTCACCGCTGCCCTGGCCGTCGAGGCCACCTTCGATGCGAACGTCGAGCGGACCGAGCTTCGTCACCTTCATGCGTCGCGCTCTTACCTCACGCGCGAGGCCGGATCGATCACTGCTCGCCGAACGCAGCGGCGCGCGCGATGAGGGCGGGATCGGCGATCTGCGAGGCGACGCGCTCGCGCACCTGACGACCGACCGTGCGCCACGCGGCGATGTCCGACGCGCTCATCGGCACGACGGTGAGACCGCGACCGCGGAGCGCGGTGATCGACTCCTGCTCGGCGCGCGCCGCGTTGCGACGCGCGAGGCCGTGGAACTGCGCGCCCGTCTCGGTGAGGATCGTCTGCTGCTCGGGCGTGAGCGACTGGAACGTGCGCTCCGAGATCACGCTGCCACCCACGAGGATCGCGACCGGCGTGTCGGCCATGTGCGTCGCGTGCGAGCCCCACTGGAGGGCCACCGCGACCGCGGGCGGCGCGAGGAACGTGTCGATGCGCCCGGTCTGGAGGCCGCCGAGCACCTCGGGCACCGTCATCGACACGGTCTGTGCGCGCACGATCTGGAACACCGTCGGGAGGATGATGTCGTCCGCGCGCACCCAGAAGCGCGTGGTCGCCAGATCGGCCGGCGTGTGGATCTCACGTCGCGAGAAGAGGTGAGCTTGTCCGACGTCGGCCCAGCCGAGCATGCGGAACCCCTGCTGCACCATGCCCGCCTCGACCTCGGGTGCGAGCGCCTCGCGCGCGGCCTGCACCTGCTCGTAGCGACGGAACGTGCCCGGGAGCTGGAAGATCAGCGCGGGCCGGTGGATCTGCGCGAGGCCCGTGGAGGTCACGCCGCCGCCATCCAGGCGGCCCGAGCGGATCTTGCGGATCACCTCCGGCTCGTCGCCCTGCACGCCGCCTGCATAGAAGCGGATCTGAAGCTGGCGATCGGTGCGGCGACGGATCTCGCGGTTCCACGCCTCGAGCCCTCGCATGATCATCGAGCCAGGTGGCGCGAGGGTGGCGAAGGTGATCGTCCTCGCCGCCGGCGCGTCTTGCGCGACGATCGGTGCGTCGGGGACCGTGAGGAGACAGAGGGCGAACAACGAGACGATCGCGAAGGGGAGGCGGCGCATGTCGACACGATACGCGATCCGTTGCGTCTGCATTCAGTGTTTCCCGCGCCTTTCGGCGCTCGCTCGGGGGCTCGGGCGCCCCCGGACCCCGCCGGGTTCTCCCGTGCTCGGAGCTTCGCTCCTGTGCGCGTGTCCGATCACCGGCTCGATCGTCGAAGACTCCTCCTCGCTCCCGCTCCAGGGGTTGCTTCGCAACCCCGCCGCGTGGCGCCCCGACACTGCTCCATCGGTCCCCGAGTCTTGCGCTCCGTCACGTGTGGCGACGGAACACGAAGCGCGACCACAGCGTCTGGCCGGGTATGTCGTCGGTCTGGAACTCGACGGTGATCGCGTCGCCCTCGACGCCCCACACGAGCGTGAAGTTCCCGTCCGGCGGGCACGTGAGCGGCGCGCGCAGCGGCGAGGCCGACGCGTCGAACTGCATCGCGAAGTCGTAGTGCGCGGGCCCTCCGAAGCGAATGCCGGACTCGCTCTTCACCACGCTGTCCTGCCACACGTCGTAGGTGAGCACGCCCTCGCGCACGACGAGCTGTCCGCGCGCGAGCGTGTACGTGGCCTCGGTGTCGAGGTTGCCGATGGCCGTCGTCACGCCGCTCACGTACCCGACGGTGCTCTCGAGCAGGTAGCGACCGTCCTCCACCGCGCCGATGGCAGGCAGTGCGGGCGGGGTCGCGGCCTCGACCCACATGCCGCGCACGAGCGGCACGTCGTGCGAGGTGCCGGTCGGCAGACACGCGCTCGGCCGGTACGCGACGTCGGTCGGGTTGTCGTCGTCGCCTTCGTCGCAGTAGCGATCGGTGGGCGGCGGCGTGACGTACGCGAAGTCGAAGCACATCTCGTCGGTGGTGTCCTCGCCGCTCGTGACCGTGTCGGACGTGGTGTTCTCGAACGTGCACCGCGTGGTGATCACGTCGCCCGGATGGAGCGATGTGCCGAGGTCGTAGAAGAGCTGCGTCTCGAAGCTCCAGCCCGCGAGATCGATGATGCCCTCTCGGATGCCCGTGTCCGCACGCGCGATCGACTGATGGAACGCGCTGCCGAGGAGGTGCATGTGCGGCGCGCCCACGAAGAGCGTCGACTCCTCGCGCACCGTGCAGTTGCTGCTCGCGCTGCGGCGCGTGCGTGCGGGGATCGCGAAGTCCGTGGGACCGATCGCGATCATGCCGTACTCGGTGCCCTCGGGAGGCGCGAGGAACAGGCGCACGCCCGAGCTGTCGCGCACGTCGGGGATCGCGGCGCCGTTGTTGTAGTGGGTCTGCACGATGAAGCGCTCGCCCGGCGAGATGCGCAGGCCGCCCTCGGGGAACTGCACGGCCGACTGTCCGGGCGCCCACGCGTAGAGGTACTGCGAGCCCGGCGGCATGCCGCTGCCGTCGTAGCAGTCGTAGTCCCCAGGCTCGGCGTGACGCTCCGGATCGCGCAGGAGCACGATGTGGTGGAGCACGCGCGTCTCGTCGTAGACCATCTCGAAGCGGCGCACGAAGCGATCGCTCTCGAGGTCCGCGTCGAACACGAAGCAGTGGTAGTCGTCGCGCACGTCGGGACCGACGGCGTACTCGTCTGCGACGAAGTCGAGCGTCGGCAGATCGGCCGGTCCCTCGTCGGGCGCGAGGAACGGCGGCGCGCTCGACACGAGGCCGCCGGCGGGCGGTACGTCGACGGTGCCGCAGCTCGCCCACTCGGCGATCGCGTCGGCCTCCGTCTCGGCGACGCGCGGCATGCCCACGGGCGGCATCGTTCCGTCGTGGAGGCGCTGCGCGATGCGATCGACGAGGCGAATGCCCATCGCGTCGTCGGCCATCAGCGTCGCGTGATCGAGCAGGCTCGTCGGTGCGCCGAAGTTGGGCGTCTCTCCGTGGCACTGCCCGCAATAGCGCTGGATACGCGGTCGGATCTCGCTCTCGAAGCGCGCCTCGTCGGGCATGCAACGAGGTGCGTCCTCCGCGACCGGTGCGTCACCGCCCGCATCGGCGGGCTCGGCCGAAGGACCACATCCAATCGCGGCGATCCCGATCGAGGCCACCCACGCCACACGACTCGCGCGTCCCAGCTCACTCATGGGGCGTCACTGTGCAGTGCTCCGCGCGCCGCGCACATGGAGAATCGTCACGGGAAGCGGACGAGCGCGTCGGGGAGCAAGGCGCGGGTCGGGGAGAACGGTGCGCTCGCGAGGTAGGAGGCGAGCGCGGCGTCGGAGACCGCGCCCGCCTCCGGGAACGCAGGTGCGAGGATCCAGCGCGCGAACACCTGGAGCAGGCCCGCGCGCTCGATCGCTCCGAGCCAGGCGACGAGCTCCACGCCTTCGTCGAAGCCCGCCTGACCGGGACCGCCGCCGTGCGCGATCGCCGTGATCACCGCGGCCGCTTCGTCGAGCTCCAGAGTGGGGCCGCTCCATGCGACCGGCGCCACCGAGACCCGGAGCTCGAAGATGTGGGCGACCGGTGCGCCAGCACGACCTTCGGACACGAGCACGGGCACCGAGCCAGGCGCGAGGCGTGTGGAGATGTGATCGCCCGCGACGGTGATCCGCGTCTCGAGCACCCGTCGCATGCTCTGCGCGACCTCTGCGTGATCAGGCCCCGCGCCCATCGCGCCGAACATCGTGCCCCAGAGCAGCGCCATGCCCGCGGCATCGGTGCGTGCATAGAACGCGATGGCGCTCGCGAGCACCGCACGATCGCCGGGCGCGCGCTCGAGCGCGTCCAGCACGGGCTGGGCGCCCGAGGGTCGAAGCGGTGCAAGAGGATGCCCGCTCGCGGGCGGTCCGCTGGAGGTCTCGATCTGCACCGAGCGTCGCCGCTCCGGGCTCGCCTCGGCTCGATCGTGACGCTCGCTCGCGCGAGACGAACGGCTCGCGCCGCAAGCCGCGAGCATGACCACACACAGCCCCGCCAGAAGTCGCATGCGGCGAGGGTAGCGCGAGTCCGTGCGGTCAGATCGGTGTGAACGACGTGCCGGTCATGGTCACCAGCGTCGTCGCGCGGAACGGTCTGCGCTCGCCGTTGAGGCCGCCGCTCGCGCCGATCGTGGGAGAGCCCGACGACGACGTCGTGAGCCAGCGAGCGACGTCGGCGCGGCCGGTCGCGCCGGCCAGCACGGCGCGGCGCACGAGGAGGAACGCGTCGAACGAGTACGCCGCGAACGTGTCGGGCTCGCCCTGGTAGTGCAGGCGGTACTCCGCGCTGAAGCTCGCGCGATCGGTGGGTGTCGCGATCGGGCCTGGTGTGGGCGGTGGTGTCGGGGCGGGGTTGGTCGTCGCGGGCGTCGCGAGGAACGGGGCCGCGAAGATCGCGCCCTGGAGGTAGCGGCCCGTCGTCGTCGCGAGCCGTGGATCGAGGCCGACCGAGGGGATGAGCACCTGCACCGCGCGTGGTCGTACCGCGGTACGACCGCGACCGCGCGAAGGCGCTGCGCCCGTCGGTACCGAGCCGGGCGCCCACAGACCGACCGTCGCGAGCGCGGGCGCGAGCAGC
>JAFLCL010000176.1 GCA_017303575.1 Deltaproteobacteria bacterium | reverse complement strand
GTGGCCGCCTCCAGCGTGACCACGACGAGGCGGGCGGCGACCTCGGGATCGCGCACGAGCACGCGCGGGTGCGAGGCGAGCAGGGCGGCAAGGACCGTCATCATGCGGGCCTCGAGCGTGTGCACGCGCGCGCGTGCAGCCGCGGTCTGAGGGATCTCTTCGCTGAGCACACGGTGCAGGCGCGGCTCGTCCTCGTGGAGGGCCACCATCGCCTCGGCCATGCGCGCAGCGAGCTCGGAGAGCGAGAGGGTGCGGGCAGACGACGCGAGCTCGAGCACGAGCGCGTCGAGCACCGACTCGGCACGCGCGAGGTGCGCCTCGAGGAGCGCCGTCACCAACGCCTCCTTGCTCGGGAACCACTCGTAGAGCGTCCCGATCGAGACCCCGGCCTTCTCGGCGACGCGGTTCGTGGTCAGCGCGTCCCAGCCCGAGCGGACGAGAATCCGAGCCGTGGCCCCGAGGATCGCCTCGACCGTGGCGCGCGATCGACGCTGGATGGGCGCTTTGCGTGGGCGAATTCGCGACGTGGCGCGGCGAGTCACGGTGCCTCCGGATCCGAGCTGCGAAACCGAGCGTTTGCTCGGATTCTTAGCGCGTCACGAGGAGAACGTCATGAGCAACGTCGCCGTCGGTTCCTGGTCCCTCTACGTCTTCGTCGCGTTCGTGCTGCGCACGATCGTGCAGCTGCGCACGACCGGCAGCTCCGGGCTCGTCGGCCTGCGGCGCGGCGCGAGCGCGCTCGAGCGCAGCGCGGGCCTCTCGTTCGTCGTGTCCTTCGCGCTCGGCCTGGGCGCGCCGTTCGTGGGACGTCCCCTCCTCGACACGACGTGGATCGGCCTGGCGATCGTCGTCCTCGCGACGCTCGCGACGTTCGTCGTCCAGCTCGCGATGTCGCGCTCGTGGCGCATCGGCGTGGATCCGACCGAGCGCACCGAGCTCGTCACGCGCGGGCCGTTCGCGATCGTGCGCAACCCGATCTTCTCCACGATGATGATCGCCAGCGTGGGCCTCGCGCTGTGCTGTCCCACGCCGCTCGCGCTGGCGGCGCCGGTGATCCTCGGGATCGCGCTCGAGCTCCAGGTGCGGGTCGTGGAGGAGCCCTACCTCCTCGCGGTCCACGGCGAGCGGTACCGCGACTACGCGCGGCGCACGGGCCGCTTCGTGCCGCTCCTGGGCCGCGATCTCGGGCGACGGAAACGCGAGAGCGCCGCGACCTCTCGGGCGGCGCTCTCGTCGGATCGTGATGGGGGCAGCGACCCGTCGTGTGGCTCAGGCGGGCGAGCAGAGACCGAAGAAGTCGCACTCGAGGGCGCCGTCGCACTCGGGCGCCACGTCGCGGCAGGCCGCGCCGGCGGTGCCGTCGACGAGGCAGTGGCCCATCGTGCTCGAGCCCTCGTCCGCGATGCAGTGCGAGCCGTCGACGCAGGTGAAGCGCCACGCGGTGCAGACAGCGCCCGCCGGGAACGGCGTGAGGCACACGCCCGGATCGGTGTCGTCCGGCATGTCGGTGGAGCACGTGAGGCCCGTGTCGCAGAGCGGTGCGGCGCGGCGGCACTCGCCGAGATCCGCGCCGTCGGCGAGGCAGTGGCGCATCGTCTCGCTCATGTCGTCGAGCTGACACGAGAAGCCGTCCACGCACACCGAGTGACGTTCCGTGCATGCGCCCGCGCCCGCGATCGGCATCTGGCAGGTGCCGGGGGCGTCCTCCGTCGGGGTCGCGACGCTGCACACGAGCGCGCCGTCGCACGCCATGCCGGTGGTGCGGCAGAGGCCGTACTCGGAGCCCGCCTCGAGGCAGCGGCCCATCGTCTCGCTGCCCTCGTCGAGCTGACACGACGCGGTGGCCGACACGCAGAGGAAGTTGCGCGTGGTGCAGACGGCGCCCGTGGCGACGGGGACCTGGCAGATGCCGGGCGCGTCCTCGGTGGGCATCATCTCGCTGCAGGTGAGGCCGGTGTCGCACGCCATGCCCGTGGTGCGGCAGAGGCCGAGGTCCGAGCCGTCCGCGATGCAGTGGCCCATCGTCGTCGAGCCGAGGTCGGCCAGGCAGCTCGCGCCCGCGACGCAGACGAAGTGATCGGACGAGCACACGCCGCCGACCGCGATCTCCATCTGACACTCGCCGGGCTCGTCGGCCGACGGCGCGTCCACCGTGCAGCCGAGGCCCGTGTTGCAGAACGGCGTGGCGATGCGGCACTGACCGCCGTCGGTGCCGTTCTCCACACACGTCGACATCTCGCCCGCGTCGTCGAGCACGCACGCGTAGCTCGCCACGCAGAGGCCCGTGTCACTGCAGTCCTCGCCCGCGGCGTGCGGCTGCACCTCGGAGAGCGTGAGCGCGATCGCGCCCGGATCGCTGTCCGCGTAGCTGCCGACGACGACGAACACGGTCGTGCCGGCCGCGACGGGCTCGGCGCTCGTGGCGCGCGACGCGAGGCCCTCGGGGCCGTCGTCGTTGCAGGCGATCTCGGCGCCGGAGGCGGTGCACGCCTCGAGCACCCACACGACGGTGTCGGCAGCGGCGGTCGCCGCGTCCTCGGTGCTGGCGATGAGGAAGGCCGACGTCTGCATCGTGTACGAGAGGACGACCTGGTGGTTCGTCGAGGGCTCGCCCTCGAGGTCGACGGCGCACGAGCCGTTCGCGAGGCCGGCCATCTGGCCCGCGGGCGCACCGGCGTTGTCGAAGACGATCCGACGACCCGTGCCCGTCGCGAGCGCCGTTCCGCCCGCGTCGACGTCGAGCGGGTCGGCGCAGGTTCCGCCGTCGAGCGGGGCGACGTACGCGTCGTTGCCGGGCGCGCGGCCTGCGTCGATCGCGGCGTCGGCGCCGGGCGGCACGAAGGCGTCGGGCGAGGCGGTCATGCCAGCGTCCGTACCGGGGGGCGGATCGTTGGGACAGCCAGCGAGGGCGCCGAGCGCAGCGGCCGCGCAGAGGATGGTGCGTGTGTTCTTCATGGAGCTCCTCGAACAAGGGAACGAAGGGGGGCGGACGCATAGCGCGCTCGGGCCCCCGCGGCACACGGAACCAGCGCTCGGACACACGGGCGACGTTGCGGTCGCTTCGGTCCGATCCACCATCGCGCGGCGTGAGCCCTCCGAGCGCGCCTCTGGCCCTGCGTCCACCGCGCCTCGGCATCGTCGATGCGGTGCGCGGGCTCGCGTGCGTCGCGATGATCACCTGGCACACCGCCGACGCGTGGCTCACGCCCGAGATCCACGGCGCGTGGCTCTTCGAGCGCGCGCGCATGATCGGTGGCTTCGCTGCGCCGTTCTTCTTGTCGCTCGCGGGCCTCTCGCTGGCGCTCTCGACGGAGCTGCGGCCCACGCGCGCGCGCACCACGAGCGCGCTGGTGCGGGCAGGTTGGGTGATCGTCGTGGGCTACGCGCTGAAGCTCTTCGCGTGGACCGTCGATCACGCAGCCATCCTCGTTCCCAACTGCTTCGCGACGATCCTCCTCTCGCTCGCCGCGATGACCGGCCTGGTGCTCGCGTTCCGTGAGCCGTCGAAGCTCAGCGCGCGCGATCGGATCGTGCTCGGCGTGCTCTCCGCCCCGCTGCTCGCGTTCGTGTACGCGCACGTCGATGGTCTCCGGCGCCTGCCGCAGGTGCTCACGCGGCTCGACGTCCTCCACGGCATCGGCGCGGCCCTGGCGGTGCTCGCGCTCACGCTGCACGGCCTCGGCCGCGTCGTGCCCAACGAGCGTGTGCGCAGCGTGGTGCTGGTGATCCTCGCGTTCGGCGTGACGCTCGCGACGCCCTTCTTCGTGGGCGCTTCGCTCGATCCGTTGCCCACGCGCCTCGCGGACTACGTCGCGCGCACGAGCCTCGAGGCCACCGCGAGCGGCGCACGCTTCTCGCTCTTCCCGTGGCTCGGACACACGCTGCTCGGCGCCGCCCTCGGCACGATGCTCCGCGCGAGCCCGCGCGATCTCGCGCTCACCGACGTCCCGTTCACCACGCGCCCTTGGCTGCTCGGCGCGATCGCCAGCCTCGTCGCGATCGCGCTGTGGGAGGGCGGACCGATCGCCATCGCGATCACAACGCGCAGCGAGTCACTGCGCTCGACCGTGCGGCTCGCGTTCTATGCGAGCGCGCTCCTCGGATGCGCGGGTTGGCTCGGCACGATCGGCGCGCGCGTGCGGCAGCTCCACGACGGCCTCTCGTTCATGGGGCGCAGCTCGCTCCTGGTCTACGGCGCGCACCTCGAGCTCGCCTACGGTCTGCTCGGCATCCCTGTGCGCGGCGCGCTCGGCTGGATCGACTGGGCGATCGGGGCGGCGCTCCTCACGCTGTCGATGGTCGCCCTCGCCCGTGCCGCCGAGGGATACGAGGCGCGCGTGGCGCGTCGGGACCGCGAGGCCCGCGAGGCCGCGTGAGCGAGCCGGCGCACGGCACCTTGCGGCCGGGCGGGTTCCGTGGCGTCATCGGCCGCCGGTCCTCGGAGGGCTGCCGAAACGGGACCTGAGCAGCTTCGGATCTGCCCCTCGGATCTGCGTAGAGCGAAAGCACCATGACCCACGTCGTGATCGTCACCGATCGGCCGAGCTTCGAGAGCACCTGGATGCCCTACCTCACGCGCGCGGGCGTGACGGTGGAGGTGGTGCACCCCGATCGATGCGCGTCGGCGCTGGGGCCCAGCAAGCCCGTCCTCCTCGATGGCGCCTCGAGCGCGTGGGACGAGGACGAGCTGCTCGCGCACGCCGCGCTCGCGCGATCGCTCTCGGTCGCGGTGGGCGTGGTGCTTCCGTCCTCGGCGTTCGGCGCCACGGAAGATCTGCTCGACGACGTGTGCGCGATGCGCGTGGCGCGTCGCGACGAAGAGGTGCCGCGCGTGGTGGCGAGCCTGCTCCGCGCCGGGAACGCCGCCCGCGCGCGCTTCGAGTACCTGACGGTCTCGCCTCGCGGCGAGGCGCTGCTCGGTGTGGCTGGCGACGGCTCCGCGTCGCTGCTCGCGCGCCCCGCGCACACCGACGACGACGGCGGAGAGATCAGCGCGATTACGATCGCCGAGGATGCGCAGACAGCGACGATCGAGCTCACGAGCGGCAAGCGCTTCGTGCTCGAGGCGAGCCGGTTCGCACCCAGCCCCGCGACGAACGGCACGCCGTCCTCGAGCGGTCAGCTCGCGGCCGCCACGCAGGCGCTCGCGCTCTCTTCGATCGACGGCACCAAGCTCGGCGCGCGCATCCGTGAGCTGCGCCTCGCGGCGAACCTCACGCAGGCCGAGCTCGCGCGCCGCACCGGCATCCACCGCCCGAACATCGCGCGCGTGGAGGCAGGCCGTCACACGCCGTCGCTCGAGACGCTCGCGCGCCTGGCCGCAGCGATCGGCGTGCCCACCGC
Organism: Deltaproteobacteria bacterium; assembly: GCA_017303575.1. GTDB lineage: Bacteria > Myxococcota_A > Polyangia > Polyangiales > Sandaracinaceae > JAFLCL01. The sequence continues at coordinate 13,760 of JAFLCL010000176.1, read as the reverse complement.
GAGCGTGCTCGACATCGGCGGCGACGCGAGCTGAGAGAGCGCGAAACAATCGTTTCGAGCTCTCGAACTGTCGTACGGGTTTGGGGGCAGCGCCCCCATCTCGCGGCGCCTGCGCCGCGGAAAACTGAGCGAGCGAGAAAGAATCCCCGCTTCGGAAGCGGGCCGCGGCGGAGGGGGGTCCGATGCTCAGACATCCTCGGCCTTCGGCCTGCGGAACTCGCCCTGGACCCCCCACCACCGCGTCCCTTCAGGCCGTGAGTCGATTGTCTCTCGCTCCCTGATGAGAAAGACACCGCGAGGGGCGCGCGGGCGGGGGTCGCAGCGCAGCGTCGGTGCGGAGACAACACGCGGAGCGGAGGCCCCCGCCCGCGTGACCCGTCCACTGGGTTTCATCTCGATGGCTCGCCCAGCGGGCGGTCGGAAACTGAGTTGGTCTGGGTCGAGGGACCTCCGGCCCCTCGAGCTGAGAGCAGAGCGCTCTTGGGTCAGTCGAGATCGAGCAGCAGGTTCTCGCCGCCCGGCAGCGTGCGCAGCGCGGCGACGATCACGCGCGCGGACTCGCCCATCACGCGACGTGACGCCTCGGCCTGGTGACCCGTGTCGAGCAGCACACGCTCGGCCTCTGCGCCCTCGAGCTCGGCGTTCGACTCGGCGTCTCCGAGGTTCGTACGCAGCGCATCGATCTGGAACTCGAGGTCGCTCACCTCGTTCTCGCGCCGCGCGACCTCGGCCTTCAAGAGGGCGAGGGACTCCCGCGCCTCGGAGAGATCACGACCGAGGGCGTGCACCGCGCGGCCGAGACGCTCCCGCTTGTCCCGCGAGCGGCCGCCGATCGCCTCGAGCTTCGCCTGCTGCACGGAGCGCTCGCTCCGCAGGCTCTCGACGCGCACGACCTCGTTCTTGAACGTTGCGAGCGCCGCGATCACGTCGGGCGGGATCGTGCGCTGCGCATACGCGCGACGGATCATCGACTCGAGAATCAGCGCGCGACGCACCCACCGCTCGAAGCCCATGGTGCTCGAGGGAGCGCGGATCGCGTCCGTCGCCGGCGGAGCGGTGATGCCAGAGGGCTCCGTGATCGCGCCAGGCAGTGACGCCCGCGTCGCGCGCGAGCCGATCGCGGACTGCATCGCGGCCAGCTCCCGAACGACCTGGTGCGCATCCACGGGCCGCTCGATCGGCGCCTTGGCGAGCAGCCGCATCAAGAGCGACTCGAACGCGGGTGGGCACGAGTCCACGAACGCGCTCGGGCGGGGGGGCTCCGACTCGAGGTGATGGAAGAGAAAGCCCTCGAGCGACTCGCTCGTGAACGGCAGCCGTCCCGCGATCATCTCGAAGAGCAGCACCCCGAGCGAGTAGAGGTCCGAGCTCGCGCCCTCGTCCTTGCCGCGCACGCGCTCGGGCGAGAGGTACGCGGGCGTGCCGAGGATGGCACCCGCGACCGTCATGCGGCGATCGTCGCTCGCGCGTGCGATGCCGAAGTCCACGAGCTTGGCCACGAGCTCGCCGCGCTGCTCGACGAGGATCACGTTCTCGGGCTTGAGATCACGGTGCACGATGCCGAGGTCGTGCGCGCGCGCGAGGCCCTTGGTGATCTGCGCACCGATCGCGAGCACGAGCCAGATCGGCATCGCGCCCGCCGACACCAGCGCGCGCAGCGACTGACCGTCCAGGAGCTCCATGACGAGGAACGGGTGGCCATCCTCCGTCTCGCCCGCGTCGAGGATCTCGACCACGTTTTCGTGCGAGATCGCCGCGGCATTGCGGGCCTCGCGGCGGAAGCGCTCGCGCAGCTCGGGATCACCGGTCTGCGTGTCGTGCATGATCTTGATCGCGACGCGACGGCCGGTGGCCGCCTCTTCGCCGCGGTAGACCGTCGCCATCCCGCCGGTGCCGATGGCGTGCTCGACGACGAAGCGCCCCGCGATCAGGCGACCGACGCGGGGATCACCGATCGCGACGAGCGCCGCTCCGTCGACGAGACAGTGCGTGCGCGAGTCGTCGCGGTACTCGAGCTGGCACTTGGAGCAGACCTTCATCGCCGCTAGGCCACGAGAATGCCCCAGCCGCGCACCGAGCGTGCTGGATTTGCGATGCGGCCCTACGAAGAGAGCCGCGCGCGCCTCACAGACCGAGCCAGGCCCGGGCCTCGAGGGCGCGGGTGCCGCGGCGGACCTGGAAGAAGAGCGCGCTCGCGTCGAGGCTCCCGACGGAGCTGCCGCGGGTGACGCTCTGACCCACCGTCACGTCGATGCGCCCGAGGCCGCCGTAGATCGTGAAGAAGCTCCCGCCGTGATCGAGGATCACGAGGCGACCGTAGGTCGAGTGGGTGTGCGCGAAGGCCACGCGACCGTCGGCGGCCGCGCGCACGGAAGCGCCCGCAGGCCCCGAGACCTCGAGGCCTGCGCCCTCTTCGCGAGTCGCCTCGCGCATGCCGGTGGGCGAGAGCAGCGGGATCATCAGCTGGCCGCGCTGGCTCTCGAAGCTCGGGCCGCTCGTGCTGCTGCCGTCCACGACACGCAGGCCGTAGCTGTCGCCGCTCACGACGGGCGAGTGCTGGAGGCCATACGTGGGGCCCGAGGCGACGACACCGCCGCCAGGCGCGCCGGTCCCGTACGCGGGGGCGCCGCCGAACGCTGACGGGCCGCCGAACATGCCAGCGAACACGCCACCCTGCTGGAGCTGCGTCTTCTCGGCCTCGAGGGTACGCAGCGTCGCCCGCACCTCCTCGAGCTGCACCGCGCGTGCGCTCGACTCCTCGCGAAGCGCAGCGGCGCGCGTGCGCAGATCTTCCATCGCCTCGAGATCACCACGCACGATGCGCTCGAGGCGCGCGCGTCGGCCGAGGTGCGTGAGCAGCGCGGGGAAGCCGCCCGAGAGCGGGAGCGCGCCCGCGCGGGTGAGACGGTAGAGCGCACGCGCACGATCACGCAGGCGTCGGTTGGTCTCGGCGCGTCGCGTGGTGAGCGACTCGACCTCGGCCTCGGCGCGCGCGCGCTCGGCCTCGAGCTGCTCGACGCGCGACACCTGCTCGGCGATGCGTCGATCGAGGTCGGCAGACTGCGCGCTGGTGTCGGGGAACAGGCCCGTGCGCTGGAGGAATTCGGGGATCTGCGCGTGCGCGGGCCGCGCGACGGAGAGCGAACCGAGGACGAACATCGAAGCGAGGAACGTGCGAGCCACGGCGACCTCCGCGAGACTGCGATCAGACGATCAGCCCTCAGACGACGAGGTACCGGCGGAGCGAGAGCGCGCTGCCGAGCGCGCCGACGAAGCCGCCCGCGACGAGCACGCCGAGCGCCACGAAGGGATGGAGGAACACGGTGCGGATCCCCGCGAGCGAGGCGACCGTCGCATCGAGAGGTCCGCGCAAGAGCACGAAGCCGATCGCGAGCACCACCACGGCGACGAGCGCGGCGACGAAGCCCTGCGCTGCGCCCTCGACGATGAACGGATCGCGCACGAAACGATCGCTCGCGCCGCAGAGCTTCATCACCTCGATCTCGTCGCGACGGCCCGCGACGGCGAGCCGGATGGTGTTGCCGACGACGAACAGCACACAGAAGAGCACGAGGATCGCCAGCGCCAGCGCCACGCCGCGGCCCGTCGCGAGCAGGCCCTGGAGCTGCTCGAACCAGCTGCGGTAGGTCTCGACGTCCTCGACGATCGCGAAGCGCGTGACGCGATCGGCGATGGCCTGCGAGCCGACCTCGCCGGAGCCGCCCGCGAGCTCGACCTCGATCGACGCGGGGAACGCATCGGGCGGGAGCGTCTCCAGGCTCGCGCCGAGCTGCGCGTCGGCGACGAACTGCTCGCGCGCCTCTGCGGAGCTCACGTGCGTGACGGTGGTGACGCCCGGGATCGACGAGAGCGCGGTCGCGAGCTCGTCGACGTCGCTCTGACGCGCGCCGTCACGGAGGAAGATCGTGACGCGGCCCGCGCGCTCCCAAGCGGTCGCGAGCGAGTCGAGGTTGGCGAGCACCAGCAGCGCGACGCCGAGACCGAGGAAGGCGATCGCGAGGCTCGACACGGACACGACGTGCAGGCGTGCCTCTTCGCGCATGCCGCGCGCGGCGCGTCGGAGGGTGGATGCGAGGTCCATGGAGGTTCCTTTCGAGCGCGGCTTCAGCCGAGGAGAGGCGCGAAGTCGGGCGATCCGCCCGCTCCGAGCGGTGAGTACGAGGGGGCGTCCTCGACGCGCGCGGCCTGCGAGATCGAGGGCGCGCTCGGCCTGGGCTCGTGGCTCTGGGGCGCGTGCGTGTGCGGCGTGCCGCGCCACTGGCTGAGGCCCGAGCGCGCTTCCTTCACGTTGCCGTCGTCGATGTAGACGATGCGGTGCGGGCGCTGCTCGAGCAGCGTGTGATCGTGCGTCGCGAAGAGGACGGTGGTGCCCGTGGCGTGGATCTCTTCGAAGAGCGTGAGGATGTCGAGCGCGAGGTGGGGATCGAGGTTGCCCGTCGGCTCGTCGGCGAGCACGAGCGCGGGCTCGGTCACGATCGCGCGAGCGACCGCGACGCGCTGCTGCTCACCGCCCGAGAGCGTGCTCGTGATCTGGTCGCCCTTGCCCTTGAGGCCCACGCGATCGAGGGCCTCGGCGACGCGCGAGCGCACGAGCCGACGCGGCATCTCGAGGATCTCGAGGGCGATCGCGACGTTCTCGAACACCGTCCAGTGCGACACGACCTTGAAGTCCTGGAAGACGATCCCGAGGTTCCTGCGGAGGTACGGGATCGACTCGCTGGTGAGGCGCGCGATGTCCTTGCCGCAGAAGAGGATGCGGCCTTCATCGACGTTCTGCCGACGGTGCACGAGCTGGATGAGCGTGCTCTTGCCCGCGCCGCTCGGGCCCGTGATGAACACGAACTCGCCGCGCTCGATCGTCAGGTTCACGTCGCGCAGCGTGGGCTGATCGGGACGATGGAACTTCGTGACGTTGTCGAACACGAGGATCGGCTTGTTGGCCGCCGAGGGCTGCGGCGAGAGGCCCGCCCGGAAGAAGGCGAACGGACGATGCGACGACTCACCGCTCTCGCGAGCAGGGCGCTTCTTTCCGAAGTTGAACAGGGCCATGTGCCCCGGGTAACCGAGGACGAAGACAACGCGCAAGAAAGCGACAGGCCCGTCAGAAGCGCGGCACGCGCGTATCGTTGTCCGGCATGGACCGCACCGCCTTGATCGCCGCCGTCGAACGTGGGGAACGGCCTCGCTTCCTCTGCTTCTGGGGCCACACACCCAAGAGCCGGACGGTCGGACCGTGGGTCCTCTCGAATTGGTTCCCCTCCCCGTTCGTGATCGACGGCGTGACCTACGCGACGAACGAGCACTGGATGATGGCGGAGAAGGCGCGCCTGTTCGGTGACACCGTCGCGCGCTCCAGGGTGATGAAGGCCGACACGCCGGGCGAGGCGAAGGCCATCGGTCGTGAGGTGCGTGACTTCGACGACGACGTGTGGGACGCCGCCCGCTTCGACATCGTCGCGCGTGGGTGTGAGGCGAAGTTCGCCGCCGACGCCGCGCTTCGCGACTACCTCCTCCAGACGGGTGATGCAGTGCTCGTCGAGGCGAGCCCGCGTGATCGCATCTGGGGCATCGGCCTCGGCGCCTCGAACCCGGACGCGAACGATCCTCGCAGGTGGCGCGGCGAGAACCTCCTCGGTTTCGCCCTCATGGAGGCGCGAGCGAGACTCCGTGGAGTCAGTCGATGACTGTCGATCGCCACCACGCTGCGGTGCGATCGAGGGGCTCGGGCTCGGGCCACGCGAAGTCGTCGATCGGGTCTCGATCGCTCCCGAACCGTGATCCCAAGACCTCCGTCAGCATCGGCTCGCCGAGCTTGCCGTGTGTCGAGAAGCCCCACATCGCCTCTTGGCTCACGTCGTCGAGGTTCGCGTAGTAGCGCCAGAGGAAGAACCCCGCGAACCACTCGCGCGGCGCGAACGCCCGGAAGCTCGCCTCGAGCGCGCGCGCTTGCTCCTCTTCGCTGTAGCGAACGTCGGTCATGCCGTCGGGCCACAGCCACGGCTCGACGGCAGCGTTCTCGCGCGTCGTGTAGCCGACCTCCACGAACAAGACGGGCATCTCGAGCACGTGCGCGAGCGTCTCGACCTGATCGGCGATGCGCGTCGCGCCCTCGACGTACGTCTCGAAGCTCGCGTCGTTCGAGGGCGCGAGCGGATAGAACGCGTTGACCCCGATCAGATCGAGCTGATCCCAGAAGAGCACGTCCTCGGCCTCGTCCCAGTTCGCGCTGTAGGTGAGGAGGCCCGGAAAGACGCTGCGCACGTCGGCGATGAAGCGCGTCCAGAACGCGCCGAACCGGCCCGACCAGCTCTTGCACTCGACGCCGATGGAGAACGCGTCGGCGCCTGCCGCCGCCGCATCGATCGCCCACGCGAGCACGAACGCGCGATAGCTCGCCTGGTACTCCCGCCAGCTCGCTTCGTCGGGGAAGTCGATCTCGCCGCGCCAGCCCGACTCGTTCCACACCCAGAGGTGCGGGATGACGAGCACGCGGATGCCACGCGCGTGGGCCTGCGCGATCATGCGGGCCACCGACGCGCGGTTGTCCTCGTACGGCGCCTCGAAGTCCATGTAGACGTCAGTCGAGCTCAGGCTCCACACGCGGCCGAACGGCGTGAGCGAGATCCACGTCACGCCCATGCGCACGAGGTGATCGAGCAGAGCCTCGGAGTACGGCGTGCCGTAACCACGGCCGGGCTGCTGGCTCGACTCGATCGGGCCCACGGTGATCCCGCGGAACGGTCCGACCTCGCTCGGGTCGAGGTGCGGACGCTGCTGCACGGACGTCGGACGCGCCGCGAGCGCACGCACGGCGGGCAGATCGACGGATCGGATCTGCGCGAGGCCGGACGACGGCGCCAGGCTCGCCACGATCACGCCGACGAGACACGCGACCGCCCGCGCGGCCGAAGCCGAACGGGCGGTGACGTCGTGGGAGTCGCGCGAGGCGCGCATCCGCGCTTCAGAGCGCCGTGACGAAGAAGTCGAGCGTGAAGTCCGACTCGGACGACGACGGCGTCTCTACCACGAGGTAGTAGGTGCCGGGGTCGAGCGTCGTCGAGATGTTGGCCGTGGTGCTCGAGCCCCCACCACAGGCGAGCGTCGACGTCGCGCCGCAGGTCGTTTGGATCGCAGCGGTGATCGTGCCGCCCGCGCCACGCGTGGCGACGGCCACCACGCGGCTGCGCGCGCCGAGCGTGAACGAGTAGAACGCATCCGGGCTGCCCGAGCCGCCGCACGTCGTGAGGTTGACCTCGCTGGTGAACCCGATGGTGGTGTCGGTGCGGAACGCGGGCGCAGTGAGCGCGATGCCGGGGCAGCGATCGTTCATCGGGATCGGCGTCGGTGTCCGCACGTCGAGGTTGGCGGTCATGGTGCCGAAGGTGCTCGTGGTCTGGACGATGAAGTAGTACGTGCCGGCCGCGAGGCTGCGCCACGTGCGCGTGAGGGTGCCGCTCGAGGACGTCCAGCAGCCCGTCTCGGTCGCGGGCGTGCCGCACGTCGTCATCATCGCGCCGTAGAGCGTGCCCGTGCCGTTGATGGTGAGCGTGAGGTCCTGCACCGCGGTGGTGGTGAAGGTGAAGACAGCGTCGCGGCCGCTCCCGACCGGACCGCAGCTCGGGCGCGCGTCGAGCAGCGGGTCGAGTCGCGAGATGTCCACCATCTGCGTGCGCGTGCCGGGGATGGCGGCGGGCGTGACGTCGAGCGGCATCGAGCACACGTCGCCGGGGATGCGCGGCAGCGGATCGGTGAGCGTGACCGTGAGGTTGTAGTCGGTCGCGTCGTCCGTCGTGCCCTCGACGATGATGTAGTAGCGGCCGGGGCCGAGGTCGCGGCGGTCGATGCTGGTGGTGGTGCCGTCGCTCTCGCAGATCATCTCGGCCGCGCGGTTGCCGCAGTCGGTGGTCAGCGAGAGATAGGTCTGGCTCCACGAGCCGCTCGTGATGCTGCCCGTGACGCGGAGGTCCTTCACCTGACCGACCGGGATCTCGAACGCGTACACGGCGTCACGTCCGGAGAACGAGTTGCAGGTGAGGGCGTAGTCGTCCTCGACCTCTTCGAAGCGGCCGGAGAAGGTGCCGCCCGTGAGCGGGATGAGCGTCGTGCCGTCGTTGCACACGTCGACGGGCGGCGGGACCGTGGGATCGGTGAGGCGGACCGAGACGTCGAACGCCTGGGGTGAGGCGGTCGTCACGATGATCGCGTACTCACCGGCCGGGAGGCTGCGGCGCACGAGCGTCGGGGGCGAGCCGGTGTTGCACTTGTCGTCGGGGCCCGACGCGCACTGGTCGAACTGGCGGAGCGCGACGCTCGCGCCCGCCGCCGTCGCGCTGATGCGCACGTCGCGCATCTCCGAGAGCGTGAAGCGGAAGATCGCGTCGGGGCCCGAGCCCGTACCGCAGCCCACGGTGTAGCTGTGACGCAGACCCGTCGTGGCGCCCGAGAACGTGCCTCCCATCGGCCCGAGCGTCAGCACGGTCGCGACGTCGCACGTGTCGTTCGTCGGGATGCACGAGCTGTCGTTGTAGTCACGGCTGCCGTCGCAGTCGTCGTCGCGGCGGTTGTCACAGATCTCCGTCGCGCCGGGGAAGACCATCGTGCCGTAGCGCGGGTCGTCGTCGCAGTCCGAGCCGCCCTCGCAGGTGCTCGCGACGTAGCCGTCGCCGTCGAGATCGCGCGGCGTGTACACGCAGCCCGTCGCGGGGTCGCACGAGTCGACGGTGCACGACGTCTCGTCGTTGCAGACGGGCGCCGGACCGGGCTGGCAGCCGCGCGTCGGGTTGCAGGCCTCGGCGCCGTTGCAGGCGTCGTCGTCCGCGCACATCGAGTCGTCGGTCATCACCGAGCAGCGATCCAGGTTCTCGGCGCAGGCGATGGTGGTGCAGTCGACCATGTCCTCGCGGCAAGGGACGGTGCCCGCCTGACACGTGCCGCTGCGGCACTCCTCGGCGCCGTTGCAGAAGCAGTGATCGTCACACTCTTCGTTGCCCCCGCACGTCTCGCCGAGCGTCGCGCCAGGCATCGTGCACATCTCGGGCGCCGGGCCGCCGTCGACGGCCGCGTCGATCACGCTGGGTCCGGTGTCCGACTCGACGAAGAACGCATCGGGCAGCTCGTTCGTCTCGCGGGGGCAACCGCTCGCGAGGGCCGTGCCGCCGAGGCTTGCGACGAGGACGGCACTGCGGGTCAGGGTTCGGAAGCGAAGGGCGGGGTGCGTGGCACGCATGAAGGCTCCAGAGCGAAGGGACGGTTCGGACGACCGGCGCATCAAGGGGCGGGCTCGACGAGGACCTCGAGGAAGTACTCGCCCGCAGTGGCCGAGCTGAAGGCATCCACGACGAAAAAGTACGTACCGGGCTCGAGCGTCCTGTCGAGGAGGCTGTCACCGCTGCCGGCACTGTCGTCGTCGCAAGCCAGCTCGGGGCTACAGGCGCTGCCGAGCATGTACAACACAGTGTCGATCGTCGAGCCGGCGGTCGATGCGATGATGCGCTGCCGCGTGGTGAGGTTCAGCTCGAAGACAGCGTCCTTCGCGGTACCGCTCGAGCCGCACGCCACCGGGGCGTAGTCGTGGAGGAGCGTGGCGGTCGAGCCGCGGAACAGGCCGCCCGTCGCAGGAACGTCGTGCGCCGTGCCGCACGAGTCGTTGCCCACGACGTCCACGACCGGTACGGGGGGCGAGGTCACCGCGAGGTCGATGGTGTACGAGCCCGCGCGCGTCCCCTCCACGATGAGGTAGTACGTGCCCCCCGCGAGGCCTCGGAGGCGGCCGCGCGCCGGCAGCCCCGAGCCGCAGAACAGCGAGCGCCCGCTCGAGATCGGGCACTCCGACGTGATGGCAGCGCTGAGGTACGAGCGCCCTCCGTCGACCTCGATGTTCACGTCCGACTCCGCCGCGAGCGTGAAGGTGTGGACCCGCTCGGGCGCGCGGAAGCTGCACTCGATCGCGAGATCGTCCTCGGCGCCGACCATCGTGCCCGTGTAGGAGGTGCCCGGTGTGAGCGCGACGGCGGTGCTGCAGAGGTCACCCGGCAGCGGATCGGAGGCGGCCTCGAACACCACGTTGAGCGTGGAGTCGACCTCGACCCACGAGGGCCCCTCGATCGCGATCACGTACGTTCCGGGCCCGAGCCGGTAGGTGCGCGCCTGCGCGGGGCTGCCGTACGCGCAGCGGCGCTCGGTGCCGGTGCAGCCATCGAGCACGGCGAAGCTCATGCCCTCACCGGTGTCCGCGTTCAGCGAGACGTTCACGGTGCGCGCGTCGCCCGCGGGGATCGTGAAGGTGTAGAAGAGATCGCCCTGCGACGACGAGCCGCACGACAGCGTGGCCTCGTCACCGACGCCGATGAACGAGCCCGCGTAGGTGCCGCCCATCGGGACGGGGATCTCGGTCGCCATCGCGCACGTGTCGTTCGTGGGCAGCGGCGTCGGCTCGCTCAGCTCCACCTCGAGCGCCATCTCGCCCGGACCGCCCAGGCTCGACAGGATCAGGAAGTAGGTGCCCGGCTCGAGCGCGCGCATGCGGATCGTGGCGGGGTAGCCCGATCGGCACGAGATCTCGCTCGTGGTGACCTCGCAGTCGGTCCGCAGGCTCGCGGCCGTGACGAAGAGATCGCCCTGGAGCTCGATCGAGAGGTCGCGCGGGCCGTCTGCTGCGGAGATCTCGATCGCCGCCACGAGGTCCTGTCGGACGCCGCTGGTGCAGCCCAGCGTGTAGTCGGGCGCCGCGCCCGCGGTCTCGAGGATGTACGTGCCCGAGGCCGTGATCCTCAGCGCGTCGTCGCAGACGTCGTGCTCGGGACGGCCACAGTCCGGCTCGTCGATCGTGCCGTCGCAGTCGTTGTCCACGAGGTCGGTGCAGACCTCGGCGACCATCCCGTTGCGCGTGGGATCGAAGTCGTCGCAGTCGGTGCCGCCCATGCAGAAGAAGTCGGGGTCACCGTCGGCGTCGAGATCGCGCGGGTTGCGGTCGCACGTCTTGCGCTCCTCGTTGCAGCGGTCGACGGTGCAGACGTCGCTGTCGTCGCAGCTCTCGCGCGGGCCCGGGACGCAGCCGCGGCGGGTGTCGCACAGCTCCTGACCGTTGCAGAAGAGGCCGTCGTCGCAGATCGCGGGGTTGACCTGGTGCAAGCAGAGGCCGTCCTCGCTGCAGAGATCGTTCGTGCAGGACACTCCGTCGTCGCAGTCCTCCACCGTCTCGCAGGGTGGGCCGGCATCGACGGTCAGGCCGCGCACGTCGGGGCCATACGCATCGGGCGGTCCGGACGCATCAGGGGATCCGGGGCCACCGCAGCCGACGACACACGCGAGCGCCGTCGCCAGACCGAGGCCAGCCGCGGAGCACGAAGAAGGAAGAAGGCGAGTCACGTGGCTCCTCGGCGCCCGAGCGCGTTGGGGGCGAGCCGACCCGGTACGGCGCGGGCGCCTCGACGACCAAAGAAACGGAGCGGCGAGTCTACACGGGCGGGTCGGGGTGGGCACGCGCGCCCCGGCTCTTGACCACACCTGTCGAGCCGTCCCAGGCTCGGCCCATGCAGAACGCCCCCGCGGCCCCCATCCCCGTCGCTGCCGCGCCCTCGAGGTCGATGGCGCTGCCCACGGCGCCGTGGTCGTCGCGCTCGGCGCTGCTCTCGCGATCGATCTGGGCGGTCCTGTTCGCCATCCCCACCGCCGTCGTCGTCACCGCCGCGATGCTCACGCCCGCGCCGGTCGGTCACGGGACCCACACGCAGCTCGGCCTGCCGCCGTGCGGATTCCTCGTCTTCTCCGGCTATCCGTGCCCGGGCTGCGGCCTCACCACTGCCTTCGCGCACATGGTGCGCCTGCAGATCCTCGGCGCTTGGCACGCGAACCCTTTCGGCATCGCGCTCTTCACCTGCACCGTCGCGTTCATCCCCCTCGCGGCGATCGGCTTCGTGCGCGGCTGGCCGGTGGTGGCGACGCTCGACCGCATCCACGCCGAGAAGTTCGCGATCGGTCTCTCGCTGCTGTCGCTCACGGCGTGGGTCGTCCGCGTCGCGACGCAGATGTTCGGCTGAACGAGCCCGCGACCCTCGACGATGGTCTCGACCGTGGGGCTCTCGAGCCACCTACTCGCCGCGCGCATCGAGGTGCCCCGTCCCGAGGCGCTGATCGCCGCCGCCGAGGCGCACCGACTGGATGGCATCCGTGCGATGGCGCTGCGCGCGATGCGCAACGTCGCGAGCCACTACGACGCGAGCGCGTGGCTCGACGCGTACAGGCTCGCGCTGCTCGACACAGCAGGCTTCGATCGCCTCCTCCCGAGCGAGCCGCGCGCCACGCTGCTCGACATCGGCGCGGGCACCGGCGAGGTGCACGTCGAGCTCGCGCGCCTGTTCCAGCGGAGCGTGGCGACGGAGACCTCGGAGGGCACCGCGAAGCGCGCGAGAGAGAAGGGCATCGACTGCCGCACGATCGATCTCGGGCGCGTGCCCTGGCCAGCGGACGAGCGCTTCGACGTGGTCGCGCTCCTCAACGTGATCGATCGCACCGAGCGGCCCATCACCCTGCTCGAGCGCGCCAAGCGCCTCGTCGCGCCCGGCGGTCACCTCGTGATCGCGACGCCGCTGCCGCTGCGCGCGCACGTGCACCGCGCAGGCGGCACCTCGGATCCCGACGAGTGGCTGGGCGTCGAGGGCGAGGACTTCGAGAGCGCGCTCGGCTGGCTCGTCGAGCGTGTGCTCGCGACGCGTGGGCTCGCGCTCGTGCGCTGGGCTCGGACGCCGTACGTGTCGAGCGGCGACGCGCGTCGCGCCCGCTACGAGCTCGACGACGCGATCCTCGTGCTGCGTCCCACCTGACGAAACGCCCGCGTCACGGGGTGATCCGTGCGTGTTAGGCTCGCGCGCGATGCTCTCGGTGGAACGCGCGGAACCCTCGTCACCGGCCTTCTCGCTGCGCTTCGAGCGAGGTCGTGGACACCTCGTCCTCGCGCGTCCGTTCGACATCACCGCCGAGGATCGGCGCGGTGGCGCGCGCGCGTTCGGGCGGATCGTCGAGCTCGATCTCGATCTCGGTCCGGTGCGCGGAGGCCTCCGCGTGAAGGGCGGATGGAGCTCGCTCCGCACGCAGCGCACCGAGCTGGTGTCGGGCGTGCTCGAGGTGGATCTGGAGGCGCTCTCGAGCCTGGTCGTGGGCCCCACGGTGAGCGTCGAGGGCGCCCTGCCGCGTGGTCGCGGGGTGCGCATCGCGATGCGCGAGGGCGCGAGGGTGCTCGCGTTCGATGTCTCCCCGCGCTGGCGTGACGCGGACCTGATGCTCGTGATCCACGACCTCCGCGCGAGCGAGCGTCGAGGCTCCACCGCGCTCGCGGATCTGCTCGACACGCTCTCGGTGCTGCCCGCGCGCCTCGACGCGGAGGCGGGCGCGATCGTGCTCGAGCGGCCGATCCGTCACCTCCTCGCCGAGGGGCTCTTGCCGCTCGGCATGCGTGTGCCCGGCATCCGCGGCGTCGCGCTCGGTGCGCCCGCGGTCGTCGTCGACGGGCGCGGACGGGCGATCCTCCGGGTCGCCATCGGGGCGAGCGCGAGCGCAGCTTCGATCGGCTCGGCCTCCTCGAGCGGCGGTGTCGCGAGCCCTGCGACGCTCGATCACCTCGAGCGTGTGCACGCCGCCTTCGGGCACGTGGTGGAGCACCCGCTCGGTGCCGAGCGTGGTGTCGTACGCATCGAACGGGAAGAGGCCTGCGGCGAGCGGACCCGTCACCAGCTCGTGCACGA
>JAFLCL010000175.1 GCA_017303575.1 Deltaproteobacteria bacterium | reverse complement strand
GTCACCAACGCGCCCGTGGGCTCTCGCTGGAGCGAGCTCGAGTCGGTCGGCAGCGGCGCGCAGACCATGTTCGGTGTGGGGATCGCGCTCGCGGGCGTCGGTCTCGCGGCGGCCGCGGGTGGCCTTGTGTGGGCGCTCGTGGGTGGTGGATCGAGCGAGTCGAGCACCGCGAGCGCGCGCCTTCGCGTCGTGCCCGGTGGTCTGTTCGTCGAAGGAGAGCTCTGAGATGCGCGCAGACGAATTCGCTCACGTGACCGTCAGGAGCCTCGCGGCCCTCGCCCTCGCGACCTCGCTCGCCTCGTGCATCAACGTCGACCCACCCGAGGGCGTGCTCGCGTGCACACCGGCCACCGCCGCGGCCGACTGCCCCGACGGTTGGTTCTGTCGCGACACGTTCTGCTATCGCACGCCCGGCGACGGTGCGGATGCGGGCCTCGATGGCGGGGTACCGAGCGACGCGTTCGACTCGAACGACGCGCGTCGCGAGGATGCTCCTGGCCTCGACGCGCCGGGCCTCGATGCGCCGGGCACCGACGCCTTCGTGGACGACGACGCGTTCTCCGCGATCGACGCGCCCGTGCCCGATGCGTTCGTCCCCCCCGACGCCTACTCCGAGTGCACCAGAAACGAGGACTGCAACGACAGCGACCTCTGCACCGCTGACGTCTGCGCCGACAACGTCTGCACCAACACTCGCATCACGTGCACGGACGGCTTCTCCTGCACCATCGACGCATGTGCACCCGACACCGGCTGCACCTATCCGCCCAACCCGATGGCTCCGTGCCCCATGGGTCGGACCTGTGACCCGTCGGGTACAGGCATGGATGGCATGCCGGCGGATCCGATGGGCTGCATCGATGCGGACGACTGCACGACCGGCGCGATGTGTGACGACGGCCTCTACTGCACGATCGACTCGTGCTCGGTCGGTGCGTGCGTCAACGCGGGACGTATGTGCGGCGACGACGGCAATCCCTGCACTCTTCCTGCGTTCTGCGACGAGGACATGGATCGCTGCAACGAGCCCTACGACCCGAGCAGCCTCAGCGAACCCTCGCACTGCGGCACTGCGTCTGGGACCTGCAGCGTCTGCACCACCACCGGCGCCAACACCGTGCCGACGTGCGCGATGGGCGTGTGCGGCGTGGCCTGCCGGCCGAACTTCTACAACATCGATCGCGACGGCTCGAACGGCTGTGAGTACGAGTGCGTGTTCTCGTCTGCTCGCGATGATGCGGACGCATCGGGGACAGACACGAACTGCGACGGCGCGGATGGAATCGTGGGCAGCACCGAGTACATCTACGTCTCGCCGACTGGCCTCTCGATGGGTGAGGGAGACAGCCCCGCCGCCGCCGTGACCGTCGAGCACGCGTTCGCCCTCGCCACGACACGCACGGGGCTAGGGGTCGTCGTCTCGATGCTCCTTCAGAGGGGCAGCTACGCCATCACTCGCGCGTTGGACGCCCCGAACCGGCTGACGATGTGGGGCGGCTACGACAGCCTCTTTCGATCGCGCAGCGCGTCGCCACGTACGCTGGTGACCTCGACCGACGAGCGCGCGCTGCTCGTGTCGGGCGCGATCACCGTGGATTCGGTGGACTTCACGACGAGCGATCAAGCGGGTACCGGAGCGTACACGAGGACCGTCTCGATCTCGGGCTCGCCGAGCGCGGTCTTCCGCAACCTCACGATCACCGCGGGCTCGGGCGGACCTGGCGCCCCGGGTGGGAGTGGCACGAACCGAACGGGGATGACGACGTCGGCGATGAGCGGCAGTGCTGGGACGCCAGGGACTGGCGGAGCTGGCGGTGGCGCCGTCGGCGCCCCCTCCTCGGGGGGAACCGGAGCCCCCTCCGGTAGCCTCGCGGGCCCTGGCACCGCGGCGAGCGTCACTGGAAGCGGCTGCGGGATGCCAGGCGGCGGGCGAGGGATCGGCGCTGCGCTGACGTGCGCGTGCCTCGACAACTTCGCCGCCACGTCGAGTGGTGGCGGCGGGATCGTGGGTTGCGCCGGCGGTGTCGGCAGTCACGGGGCTGGCGCATCGGGCGTCGGGAGCGTCAGCGCGTCGGGATGGACCCCGGCCATCGGGGGCCTCGGTGGTGATGGGGTTCCGGGTGGCGCCGGCTCGGGCGGCGGCGGCGCAGGAGGCGCTACGTGCGTCACGGGCTCGTCTGCCGGAGCGGGCCAGGTGGCGGCCGGTGGAGGTGGCGGCCAGGGCGGAGCGGGTGGTCCTGGCGGTGGCGGCGGAGGCCAGGGCGCCGGCGGAGGCGCATCGTTCGCCATCTTCGCCGTCGGCTCGACCCTCACGCTCACGAACGTCACCCTGACGACGCGAACGGGCGGTGCCGGCGGGATGGGGGGCAGCGGAGGCACCGGCGGCAACGGCCAGACCGGCGGTGCGTCGGGACCAGGACAAATGGTGAGTTTCTCTTGCTCCGGTGGTCCTGGACGACTGCGCGCGGGATCGGGGGGGCCAGGCGGAACTGGTGGTCGCGGGGGTAACGGTGGCTGCGGTGGCGGTGGTGCGGGCGGGCCCTCGATCGGCCTCGTCGGTGTCGGCACCACCGTGGTGAGTGGGGCCACGATCACCTACAACCCCGGGACCGGTGGCTCTCCGGGTCCCGAATGCTCCGCGGGCGGTGGAAACCGCGGCGGCACGGGCGTCGTGATGAACCAGCTGCTCCTCTGAGAGACCGAGAAACAATCGTTTCTCGGGGTCGAATCGCAGTACGGGGTTTGGGGGCAAAGCCCCCATCTCGCGGCGCCCACGCCGCGGACAAACAGCTCAGAGACCGATTCTTTCTCGGTCCCTGAGCGAGCGTCAGCTGCGCGAGTAGAGAAGCCGGTACGGATCGGCTTCCGCTCGCGCTGCCTCGACGATCTCCGTCGCGCCGTTCGCGATGAGCTTCTCCGCGAGCTGCTGGCCGATCACGCGCGCGCGGCCCTCGGGGTTGGGCGCCTCGAGCTCGAAGGTCTCGGCGGTGCCCGACACGAGCACCGTCTCGGCGTCGAGCGAGCCGACCATTCCGTCCATGCGCAGGCGTCCTTCGATCCAGCGCGCGTGCGCGGCGAGCGGTGTCGAGCAGCTGCCGTGGAGCGCCACGAGGAACGCCCGCTCGGCCTCCACCGCGATGCGCGTGAGCCGATCCTCGAGCGGCGCGAGCAGGCCTCGGATGCGCGCGTCGCCCTCGCGCGCCTCGATGGCGAGCGCCCCCTGACCGACGGCGGGGATCGAGCTCTCGACGGACAGCGGTGTGACCGTCAGCGGTCGCGGGTCGCCGCTGGGCTTGGTCGTGCGGGCGCTGATCGGCTCGAGCGCGAGCGAGAGACCGAGCGCGTCGAGGCCGAGGCGCCGCATGCCCGCGAGCGCGAGCACCGCCGCGTCGAGCGTTCCGTCCGCCACCCGCGAGAGGCGCGTGCCCACGTTGCCTCGCAACACGTGGAACGCGACGTCGTTGCGTTCGCGCCGCAGCTGGATCGCGCGGCGGAGCGAGCTCGTGCCGATCTTCGCGCCCGCCATCAGATCCATGAGCCCCGAGCCGTCGCGTGTGACGAGGCCATCGCGCGGATCTTCGCGCTCGGGGATGCACACGATCGCCATCCCCGGCAGGAGCGACTCCGGCACGTCCTTCATCGAGTGAACGGCGAGGTCGGCGCGACCGTCGGCCAGCGCGGCCTCGACCTCGCTCACGAAGAGGCCCTTGCCGCCGACCTTCGCGAGCGGCTTGTCGAGCACGCGATCGCCCTCGGTCACCACGTGCACCTCCTCGATCGCGACGTCGGGCGCGTGCTCTCGGATGCGCGCGCCGACCATGCGCGTCTGGGCGAGGGCGAGCGGGCTCTTGCGGGTCGCGATGCGGACGACACGGGAGGAGGAAGACATCGGCGGTGACGCTACTACACCGCGACGACGCCGACGGAACGAACGAGGAGGCTCCGTGGCGGTTCCGCGCTTGATCTCGAGGAGCGCCTCCGAGACCATCGACCGCGTGCTTCGCGGAGACGTGGACGCTGTGATCAGGCGCGGAGCGGATGCTCTGGGTGTAGGCCTGCGTCCGATCGACCGATGAAGCGCTCGTGTCGCAGCGCTGGACAGGAGCGCGGGCGCGAGCAGCCGAGGTCGCGTTGAGCACGTCCGTGCGGGTTCGCGGCGCGCTCGTGCTGAGCCAGCGCGCGCAGATGGAGCGCATCGCAGGCAGGGCCACCGTGCGTCGCGCGATCGACGCGCTCCCGCCGGGCCTCCGAGACGCCTACGAGGACGCCTCGATGCTCTCGTGGGTGCCCCAGCGCGCGGTCCGCGACGTGACGCGCCTCGTGGCGAACGACCTCGGGATGAGCGCCGTGGGGCTCGCGGAGCGCATCGTGCGAACGTCCGTGACCGAGCTCTGCGCCGGGCCGTGGAACATCCTGCTCCGCATGACGAGCGACGAGGCGCTGCTCTCGCGGGCGACCTCGATCTTCGCGCGCGCGTTCGACGTCGGTCGCATCGACACGGCGGTCCAAGAGGGCGGCGCCATCGAGGTCGTGCTCCGAGGCTGGCCCGCCGCAGACGACATGGACATCGCGTCCGTCTCCGCCGGCATCCGCGCGACGCTCGAGGCCGTCGGCCGGTTGGCGCGCGTACAGCACGTGCGCACGCCCGACGGCGCGCGCTACCGCGTCCACGTCAGCGTGGAATGAGAGCGAGAAAGCACCCCCGCGCTTGGAAATCGCGCCGCGGCGACACCGCGGCCCTCCAGGTCTCGAATCGATTGTGTCTCGCTCCCTGAGCTCGTCTGGGTCGAGGGCACCGGAACGAAGGAGGGGCCCTCGTCGGTTCCGAGGCAGCGCACCGTTCTCTTGCTATCGTCCCGCCGTCCGTTTGCCTGGGTCGAGGGACCTCCTCGAGCCCCCCGTCCTCCGTCCCCCGCACGCAAACGATTCTTTCCCCGCTCTCGCTGGACCCGCGCGTGAAGACTCTCCTCGGCCTGATCAAGACGATGCGCCCCACGCAGTGGGTGAAGAACCTCGTCGTCCTCGGTCCGCTGCTCTTCGCCCACCAGCTCCTTCACCTCGAGGTCGCCCTCCGCGCCCTCGCGGCCTTCGCGCTCTTCTGTCTGCTCGCGAGCGCGATCTACATGCTCAACGACATCGTCGACGTGGACGCCGACCGCGTGCACCCGGTGAAGAAGTCGCGGCCGATCGCCGCCGGCACCGTGCCCGTCGCGACGGCGAAGCTCGCGTTCGGCGTGCTCGTGACGACTGTCGCCGTGGGCTCGCTGCTGCTCGCGTGGCCGATGCTCTTGACGACGATGGGCTACCTCGTCCTCAACATCGCGTACTCCTTCAAGCTCAAGCGCGTCGCGTACGTGGACGTGGTCTGCATCGCGCTCGGCTTCGAGCTGCGCGTGCTCACCGGCGCGTTCGCGGTGGACGTGCCGCCCTCGATCTACCTCGTCGTCGTGATGTTCCTCGCCGCGATGTTCCTCGGCCTCGGCAAGCGCCTGCACGAGCTCGGCGTCGCGTCCGGTGGTGAGACGCGCAGCGTGCTCAAGGCCTACGACGCCGGCATCGTGATGGGCCTCCTCGTGGGCTTCGGCCTCGCCACGGTCGCGACCTACGCGATGTACACGCTCGACGCCGACACCATCGCGCGCTTCGGCACGAGCTACCTCGTGCTCAGCACCCTCCCTGCGGCCGCGGGCATGTCCCGCTTCGTGTACCTCGTGCGCCGCAAGGGCCACGCCGAGAGCCCGACCGACGCCATGCTGCGCGACGTGCCGTTCCTCGGAAGCCTCGCGGTGTGGGCGATCGCCGTCGTCGCGATCCTCTACGCGGGCTGATTCACGCGCCGCCACGATCACGACGCGCGAGGCCGGTGCCATACTCGGCCGATGCGCACGCGCGCCGACTTGTCCGAGACAGGGAGCTTCCCTCGCGCACCGAGCGTGGAGGAGTGGTCGTCGCTGACCGCCGAAGAGAAGCGCCAGGTGGTCGCATCGCTCGGGAGCATGACAGACGCCGAGATGTCTCCGCCGGAGGGAGACAAGCACCTCGACGGCAAGATGGACGCGCGCGACACGCTGCGCGAGTGGTTCCGCCGTCGCGGCAAGAGTGTCTACGTCGGCAGCGAGATCACCACGTACTACCCGAGGCACGCTTTGCGCCCGACGTCCTGGTGGTGTTCGACGTGCCCGTGCACGACCGAACGACCTTGGTGGTGAGTGCCGAGGGCAAGGGCCTCGACTGGGTGCTCGAGGTCCATGTGGGCGGTGATCGGAAGACGGACGCCGAGCTGAACGTCACTCGGTACGCGCGCCTGGGGATCCCGGAGTACTTCATCTACGATCGCGATCGAGAGCGCCTCTACGGTCACCGCCTCGCGTCACCTTCCGCGCGCACGTACTCCGCGATCGTTCCGCAGAGCGGGCGCTATGCGAGCCACGTGCTCGATCTCGACCTCGCGCTCGAAGGAGGTCGCCTGCGCTTCTATCAAGCGAGCGCCGAGCTCCTCACGCCGCGCGATCTCGCCGCGAAGCTCGAGGGGCTCGTCGCCGACATGGCCTCGCAGCGCGATGCGGAGACCGAGCGCGCGCGCGCGGAGAGCGAGCGTGCACGTGCGGAGGCCGAGCGGGCGCAGCGTGCCGAGCTCGAGGTGGAGCGCCTGCGCGCGGAGCTCGAGGCGCTGCGCAAGAAGAGCTGAGGCGTCTGTCTCAGGGCGTGCAGCCCTGCGCCTCGAGCGATCCGAGCGTGCGCGCGCGATCGTCGGGCCAGCACGCGCCGTCGTACTGGTCGTAGATCGGATCGAAGTCGCCGCCCGCCGCCGCCGCGGGCGACGTCGGGCACGGGTGATCCCCCTCGAGCTGCGGGTCCATGCCGAACATCGATCCCGTCTCCGCGGGGATGCCGTCGCTCACGACGGGCCCGTCGAAGCTCGGGTCGTCGATCGCGAACCAGAGGTTGTTCGCGAAGCGGAACGTCTCGGGCGCGGTGCCTCCGCCGACGTTCACGAACGTGCGCAGGTCCGCGTCGCGGAAGACGATCAGGTTGTTGGCGAACACGCCGTTGCGTGAGGGCACGAAGCGCGCGTCGGTCGACTCCTGCAGGATCCTCGCGACCCAGGTGCGCGGCTCGATCACGGTGTTGTGCACGAACGTGCAGGCATCGCAGCCCACGAACGCGATCGCCGCGCCCGAGTCGCTGCCGCCGCGCTCGAACACGTTCACGACCACGTGCAGGCGCGCGGCCTCGAACGGCGCGTCGATCGGACGAAAGAACTCGAGGCCCGTCGATCCACCCGCGTTGATCGCGCGGCCCGCGACCTCCGTGAAGCGGTTGCCGTGGATGATGCTGTCGCTCGAGCCGCCCTTCATCTGGATGCCGCCGCCCGGCGTCGCCTCGAAGGTGTTGCCGTGGATCAGCATGCGGTGACAGCCCACGTGATCGATCGCGTCGCCCGCGCGGCAGTCACCGATGCGCGAGCCGAGCACCATCGAGTCGTCGAGGCCCGAGAGCTTGATGCAGTCGTTGTTGCCGCCGGTGCCCACGTCGTGCACCCACAGGTCGCGCAGCACCACGTGGTGCGTCGGTGTCTCGGGGCTACCGCCGTCGTCGACGTTGAGGCCGTTCGCTGTCGAGCCGCGCAGCTCGAGGCCCTCGATCACGAGGTAGCTCGCCTCCGTCACGTGCAGGACCTCGCCCTCGCCATCGGCGTCGAGCACGGCGCCTTCGTCACCGCGGATCCAGATCGGCGCTGTCGCGGTGCCGTGCACGTTCTCGACGTAGTCGCCGCCGCCGTGCGTGCCCGCGTGCACGCGGATCTCGGTGCCCGGCGTGGCCGCGCGCACAGCGGCCTCGAGATCACCGAAGGGCGCGGTCTCGCTGCCATCACCGGTGCCACCGACCGCGACGTGCAGCGTGCGGGTGGGCGTGATGCCTTCGTCGAACGCGGGCGGCGGATGCACACAGCCCTCGGCGAACGCGTCTGCACCCGGCGTGAACACGTCGGCTCCAGGCGTGAACGCATCGTCCGCGTGCGCATCGAGCCCCGGTGCATCCAGCCCCGGCACGTCGGCCGCGAACGCATCGCGCGCGCTCGGACCCGCGTCCTCGCCGCTCGTTCCATCCCCACAGCCCACGAGAGCCGCGAGGCCCACGACCAACGTCCCGATGCGCCGCATGCTCGTGACGGTAACGCGATCAGCCGAAGATCGCGCGGATCTCTGCGGCGGGCGTGACCTCGAGCTGATCGTAGCGGCAGTCCTTGGGCGCCTTGTCGGGACGCCATCGCACGAACTGCGTGGTGTGACGGAAGCGATCGCCCTCGAGGTGATCGTACTTCACCTCGCACACGCGCTCGAGTCGCAGCGGCTCCCAGCTCAGGTCCTTGCCCGCGCTCCAGCGTGACTGCATCGGGACTCTTTTTCCCGCGCCTCCGGCGCTCGGTACGGGGGGAGTCGGCAACTCCCCCCCATTCCCCCCTGCTCGTCCTTCGTCGCTTCGCTCCTCCATCCTCGCTGCTCCAGGGGTCTGCTTCGCAGCCCCCGCCGCAGGGCGCCCCGCGCTCGCGTCGATCCAGTCGCGCCACGGATGTCCCTCGAGCGCGTTCTCGCGCAGCGGCGTGAGCTCTTCGAGCAGCTCCGCGCGACGCTTCATCGTGAACGACGACGTCACGCCCAGGTGATGGAGCTCTCCGTTCTCGTCGTAGAGCGCGAGCAGGAGCGAGCCGACGCGCTGATCCTTTCCGTCCTTGTGCCAGCGAAAGCCCGCCACCACGCAGTCGGCCGTGCGCGTGTGCTTGATCTTCTGCATCACGCGCTTGCCCGGCTCGTAGCGGCTGAGCTCGTCCTTCGCGATCACACCATCGAGGCCTGCGCCCTCGAAGCGATGGAACCAGTCGAGCGCGCGGACGCGATCGCGCGTGGCAGGCGTGACGTGCACCGGCGGACGAGCACCCGCGAGCAGACGCTCGAGCCGCTCGCGTCGCTCGGCGAACGGACGATCGCGCAGGTCGTCACTGCCCTCGGCCAGGAGATCGAACGCGACGTAGCTCGCAGGCAGCTCGAGCGAGAGCTTCTTCACGCGCGAGGCCGCGGGATGGAGGCGGAGCTGGAGCGCCTGGAAGTCCAGCATGCCCCTCTGTGCGATCACGATCTCGCCATCGAGCACGCACCGCGCGGGCAAGGACGCGAGCAGCGGCTCGCGCAGCTCGGGGAAGTAGCGATCGAGCGGCTTGAGGTCGCGGCTCTGCGTGTAGAGGTGCGGCCCGTCGCGAAAGACGAGCGCGCGAAAGCCATCCCACTTGGGCTCGAAGAGCCACTGCGCGCCCTCGGGCATGCCGTCGGTGAGCTTGGCGAGCATCGGCTCGATGGGCGGCGCGATCGGGAAGTCGGGTGTGTCCGTCACGCGACCAGGCTACTGCGATCGAGCGGTCGACGAGAGATCGCGATCGACACGCGCTACCAGCGGGCCCAGCACGTCGCGAGCAGGCCGCCGTCGAGCGGCGTCAGCGCCATCGACACGGGCTGGTCGCGACCGTGGTGCAGCTCGTACGCGAGGATGGCGCCCACGGTCGTGCCGATCGAGCCGAGGAGGAACGCTCCGCCCATCGCGAGGGTCGCGCCAGGCGGGCGACCGAGCGAGGACTGATCCACGGGCCAGACGACAGCAGTGCCCACCACAGCCCCGCCGAGCAGACCGAGCGCGGCGCCCAGCACCAGCTCTGCGAAGAGCACGCCGCCCGAGGGTCCAGCGAGGGCCATCGCGATCGCGGGGCAGACGAGCACATCGACGTGGGCCAGGGCCGCGCCGGGGAACGTGCTGACGACGTAGACCGCGTAGGGATGACTGCGTGACTCCGGGATGAGCCCGAGCAGCGCGAGCCCCGTGCTGACGGCCGCGCACGTCGTCATCGCGGCGGCGAACCCGAGCGTGTCGCCGCGACGCGAAGCACCCGCGTCGACGACGACGACGTCCTCCTCGCGCTGCGCGTCCTGGCTCGCAGCGAGATCCTCCTGCGCCACCGCGGGCGCAGTGACCGCGAGGAGCGCGAGCACGGGGAGCAGGCGCATCGGCCCGAGACGACACGCAGCGTGCATCACGAGGATGGTACGCGACGTGTCAGCTCGCGCGCGTTCCTCGGGAGGTTCCGCGTCGCTCGTCGATCAGCGCGTGTACGAGCTCCGCTGCTGTCGCCGGGCGTTCGTCGGGCCGCTTGGAGAGCGCTCGATCGAGCGCTGCCTCGACGTGAGGCGGAACGTCGGGCGCGATGCTGCGAGCCAGCGGTGGTGGGACGTGCAGGTGCGACATCGCGAGCGCGAGCGGTGAGGGATCCGTGAAGGGGAGCTGACCCGTCAGCATCTCGAACGCCATCACGCCGAGCGCGTAGAGGTCCGCGCGTCCGTCGACGTGGCGTGGATCGTGGACCTGCTCCGGAGCGATGTAGGCGAGCGTGCCCACGACGTCCTCCGTGTCGGCGGGGGTCGCGATCTCACGGGCGGCGCCGAAGTCCATCAGCATCGCGTGCTCCGATCCGACGAGCACGTTCGCGGGCTTCACGTCGCGGTGCACGAAGCCCTTCGCGTGGATCGCGTCGAGCGCCGCGCCCACGTCGCGGAGGATCCGGATCGCCTCGGGCACTGGCAGCCGGCCGTCGCGCGCGAGGTGCGAGGCGAGATCGTGACCCTCCACGTAGGTCATGACGAGGTAGTCCTCGCCGCGGTCGAGGAAGGGCACGACGTTCGGGTGATCGATCTGCTCGAGGATCGCCGCCTCCCGACGAAACCGCTCTCGCGCGTGGGGCTTTCCAGCGAGCTCCCTCGAGAGGACCTTCAGCACGATCGCGAAGTCGTAGTCGGGATGGCTCGCCTTGTAGACGGCGCCCATCCCGCCGCGGCCGAGCAGTTGGAGGTGAACGAAGGAGGCGAACGTGTCGCCGTCGACGGGCAGCGAGCCGAGCGTCGAGGCGCGCCGCGCGAGCTCCTCGTAGTCGAGTCCGATGCCGAAGAAGCGTCGATCGATCCAGCGCGACACGACACGCCGCGTCGGCACGAACGCGAGCGCCACCACGAGGGCAGCGACGAGCGCGCCGGCCACGTCGCTCTGCCCGAGCACGCCGACGACGAGAGCGCGCAGGCCGAAGAACGCGACCACGAACACCCCCGCGAGCACGGCCGTCACCGTGACGTAGACGAGGCTGCGGTTGATGAGGCGATCGACGTCCCAGAGACGCAGCTGCGCGGCCGAGAAGGCCATCGAGAGGAACGGCACGAGATACGCGCCGAAGAGCAGCGCCTCGCGCAGGAGCGCGAAGAACGGAAAGCTCGGTCGCGCGGGATCGACGAGCGGTGAGACGAACGACAGCGTGACGACCTCGAGCGCGAGGAAGGTCGTCGCGCCGTACGCGAGCCACTTCACCTGGTGACGCTGTCGGATCGTCGCGTGCGTGCGGTACCGATGGGCCTGGAGGCCGAGCATCACGGCCACGGCCCCCATGCCGACGAGCAGTGGCGCGAGCGCGAAGCGATGCTCGGCGTACATCGTGGACGCGAACACCACGAACGGGACGACACCGATCGCCGCGAGCACGAGCGCGAATCGAGGCACGGGTCTGCCGCTGGGGTAGACGGCGAGGATCACCATCGTCGCGGTGGGCGCCAGCGTGTAGAGAACGAGCGCCACGACGCGCCACAGCGTCGCGGGCGCGTCCTCGGGGACCGTCGTCAACGTGGCGACGGTGGCGGTGTTGACGCCCATGAGCAGGATGCCGAGCACCGCGAGCTGGAGCACCGGATCGGAGGGCCGTCGCCGCGAGAGCACGAGGCCCCCGACGAGAAAGGTGACCGCCTCGAGCACAGCGCGCACGAGCGGCAGGCGCGGCGAGGCGAGCGCGCTCGCGACGACGCCCACGAGATCGCCGGCGCGCGCGAGGTTCCCCGCGTCCGGGGCCTGGGCGACCAGCGTCGATCGCGGCACCACCGGGGCGAGGAGGTGATGCACGCAGAACTCGACGAGGAACGCGACGATCACGGACGCGAGCGCGAGCGCGGCGAGGTGGAGGCGGTGAGCGTGCTCGCTCTCCGGTCCCGTGGGTGCCGTCGCCTCGCGGTCTGGCTCCGGTGGGCGCGCAGCGCGCACGGTCTGAGCGAGCGCGCGCGCCGCGGGATCGTCGGCATCGAGCGTCTCGCCTTCGGGATCCGAGGCCCCGTGCGTGGGTGGCGGCGCGTCGCGCAAGTCGCCGAGCCTACCTCGCGCGCGCCGGGGCCCAGGGTCGTTCCGCGGCACAGCGCGGCGCGCCACCGCGGGAGGGAGAGTGAATCTCGGGCACACCACCCTCGAAACGACCACGAAACAGGGCGATTCCGCGTGGGCACGCGCCTTGTAATGGAGGCGCGTGGAGGCTCGACATGACTTCTCGCTCTACTTCGAACGTGCTTCGCGGTCTGGCTCACACGGCGGCCATCGCGCCCGTCGCGATCTTCTCGCTCGCGTGCCTCGTGGGTGGTGAGCGCGCCGAGACGGGCGTGTGCCCCACCGGCGAGGTCTGCGCGGACGCGACACCGAGCGGTCTCACCTTCGTCTCCACGGGCACCTTCGATCTCTTGGAGCGTCACGAGCCCGCCCCCGTGATCGACGCGATCGCCGTCGGCGGCCGCGCCGAGATCGGCTTCCTCGGCCTGCGCGACACGAACGACGCGCTCCTTCCTCACACGGCGCGCGTGAGCGATGGCGGCGTGCTCTCGCTGCGCGACGGTGATGGCGTCTTCGGCGCGAACGGGAACGTCGAGCTCGACGTCGACGGCTACGCGGAGCTCACCGGCGTGACCGCGGGCACCACCAGCGTGCGGGTGGTCCATCCCACGACGCGGGAGCTCTTCGATCGCCTGGACCTCCACGTGGTCGCGCTCGACGACGTGCGCGTGCAGTCGGCGAGCACGACGGATCCGATCTTCGCGGGCTGCCCGGGTGCCATCGGCGTGCAGCTCTTCGGTGATGGGATCCGCGCGATGGATGAGGACATGCGCGTCGAGATCGAGGGCGCGACGTCGTCGCAGCGGCAGAGCTGGGATCGGGTGCTCGTCACGCCCGGTGACGACACGCGTGAGCTCACCGTCACCGTGCACGCAGGTGGTGAGGAGTTCGTGCGCAGCCTCGCCGTGGTCACGCTCGAGGCGCGAGGGCGTACGACGTGCCCCGCCGCGATCTGATCGCTGCGCGCACGCTCGCGCTCGCGTGTCTGACGTGCCTCGCCGCGTGCGGCGCTCCGGCCACCATGCAGACGACGCCGCTCGAGCACGCGATGACCGCGCTGCCGCCCACGATGCCGTCGCCGCCGGCGCACCGTGGCGCGCTCGAGCTCTCGATCGGTGGTGAGGCGCAGTCGATCCTCCGCACCGCCGAGCGATCTCCGCCCGACCTCAGCCACTACGTGCGCCCCGCGAGCGGTGAGATCGCGATCGGCGGACGCTTCTCGCGTTTCGTCGGCGCGCGCTTGATCGGTGAGCTCGGCCTGCCCAGCCCACCGACCGACGCACACCAGCGCAACCTCCTCGGTGCCGGCCTGCCGGGCCGTCTCGGAGGCGCTGTCGTGCTCGGCTACACGAGCGAGGCCTCCGTGGTGCACGCGACCCTGTCGCTCGAAGGGGGCCTTCACGTGATCGGCATCCAGCGCTTGCTCCTCGTCGAGACGCGCACCTGCCCTTTCGACGGCTTCGGCTTCGGGCCTTGCACGCCATGGAGCTTCGCAGGCCTGGCAGGCACCACGGGCCTCGACCTCCTCCCCTACGTGCGCGTGACCGCCGTGCTCGGGGTGGTGGTGCTCGAGTGGCTGCGCTTCTTCGTGCAAGCGGGTGTCGGCACCACGCCGCGCCTGGGAGGCACGGCGCGCGCACCGAGCTACGCGCACGACTTCGTCTTCGGCATCGAGCCCGGCGTCGAGGCCTCGCTCGGTCCGATGTCGTTGATCCTCACCGGCGGTTGGTCGAGCGCCGACGCGCTCACCTATGGGCCTCGCGTCGGACTCGCGATGCGCGCGGCCATCCTCGACGGTCCGGGCAGCGAGGTGCGTGAGCGACAGGCCGAGTGCGTGGCTGATCGTCGACGGTGGGCCCGCGAGCACCGACGGGCGCGACGGATGCCTGCGGGCGCCTACTGGCCGGAGCCGGTCGACCCCGACTGTCCCTGACCCACGTCGCTGCTCGGATCGACGACGAGCACCTCGCCGAGCAGCACGCGTCCCTCCTCGTGACGCAGCGCGAGCGAGCACGCCGCGGCGGCGCGCGGCGTTCGTCGTCGCACGAGGTCGAGGATCCCATCGCGCGAGATGCGCTCGGTCTCGAGGATCTCTCCGTCGCACGCGAGCGAGATCGTGCCCTCGGTCGCGGCGACGTACGCGAGCAGCCACCGACCGTCGGCGCCCGGCACCTCCTCGCTCCGTGCGAGCCCGCGCGGGCGATCCTCGATCACCACCGACCCGAAGTGCCGCTCGTCGAGCGCGGTGCGGCGACGCAGCGGGACGGGTGCGTGGCTCACACCTCGCCAGCCGAGGCGCCGCGCGAGCGTCATGGCGCGGCCGTCGATCAGCACGTGCGTCGCGTGCTCGTGATCGACGCACGTGGCCGCGCGACCTCGGAGGTGCGCGAGGAGCCACGCGCGTCGTCGCTCGACCTCGTCGTTCTCTTCCGCGGACGGCGTCCACACCTCTGGCGGCGGGCCCTCGATCACGCGCAGCGGACGCACCGTGTGGAGCGGGACGTAGAGCGTGGGGCTCGCGCGGAACGCGCAGACAGCGGACCACAGCGCGTCGCCCTCGCTCGAGGTCGTGTGCATCGGCTGGAGGAACGCCTCGCGCGACTCGAGGTAGCCCGGCGGTGGCACGCGGTTGTGCGCGATGGTGACGATCCAGTCGTCGCTGTTGCGCGAGCGCGCGATCACCCGGTCCGTGAGGCCGAGCTCGTCGACG
Source organism: Deltaproteobacteria bacterium (assembly GCA_017303575.1). Lineage (GTDB taxonomy): Bacteria > Myxococcota_A > Polyangia > Polyangiales > Sandaracinaceae > JAFLCL01. Next base: position 4,176 of record JAFLCL010000175.1, on the reverse strand, counting down.
ACCGTCAGATCGCCCGCGGCGTAAGGGATCGCGCCCGCGGCGGCCTCGGACATCACGAGGTCGCTGGGGAGGCCCGGGCCGTCGAGCTTGCGCAGCGCGCCGAGGAGGACGTCGAAGCCGCGCGTCGCGAAGACGATCTGCTCGCGTCGCGCGCCCGAGAAGCGACGAAGCAGCGCGCGCAGATCGCGACGGTAGAGATCGATCGCGGGGGCAAGGCCCGGGATCGCGTAGAGCGTCGGGTGCCGCTCGGGCGTGAGCGTGTCTGCGATCGGGTCGCTGCAGGTGCGACGGCTCACGCAGCGCTCGGCTTCGATCCCCACGATCGCCTGCGCGAGCAGCCCACACGCGAGGATCGACGACGCGGCGCCCACCGACACGAGGGCGCGTGCGCGCGGTGACGCGAGGGTGCGCGACAGCATCACGACCGAGGGCACGAGCGCGATCGCGATCGGCGGCCACCACGGATCGAGCGGTCGCCACTCGAAGTGATCGCCGCCGAGCGTGATCACGTAGAGGAGGTGCGGGGCCAGCGGCGACAAGAGCGCGAGCAGGCGCGGATCGCCGCGTCGCCACCGCGTGATCGCCCCCGCGAGCGCGAGCGGCACGAGCGCGTAGAGGCCTGTCTCGAGCGCACAGGTGCGGAGGTAGAGCGCGCCGAACTCGGGCAGCCACTCCTGCTTCGCGCGGAACGTGTTGGGCACCCAGTCGCCGTAGTACGCGAGACGGAACGCGAGCTGCGCGAGGTAGACCGACGCGGGCAGGGCCACGAGCGTGACGAGCTCGCGGCGCGCGCGGCGCGTGCGGGTCCGGCGTCGATCGAGCGCGAGCACCGCGGTGACGCTGGCGAGGAAGAGCGGCGTCTCGGGGCGCGTGAGCACGGCCATCGAGAACGCCAGCGCGGCAGGCCACATGCCCCAGCGAGCACGCGGCGGCCTCCACGCCAGCACCGCACCGAGGAGGAGGAAGAACGTGTGCTGTCGCGTCTCGAGGCCACCGGTGCCCCACACCGCGAAGCTCCGATGCAGCGCGAGGAACGCGACGGCGACCACCATCGCGAGCTCACGCCATGCGCGCGGCGCCACGAGGCGCGCAGCCTGCGCCGTGAGCACGAGCGTCGCGGCGGTGTACGCGAGGGAGAGCGTCTGCACCGCGTCCTCGGGCCGCACGCGCAAGAGCACACGCAGCGCCGCGAGCTCGAGCACCCACGCGAGGCTCGTGTAGCCCTCGACGTGCTCGCCCACGTTGTAGACGAGGCCGTGGCTGCGCACGAGATGCCGCGCGTAGCGGAACGCGATGAACGCGTCGTCGCAGATCCACGCGTAACGCGACGCGTTCCAGAGGCCTGCGCTCACGAGGAGCGCGACGAGCGTCCACGCGATCGCCGTGCGTCGTGCGGTGATGCGACGCGAGGTTTCGTTCACGTCTCGCGGTGGCGCCGACGTCCGAGCATCGCGATCGCGATCGCGAGCAGCACCAGCGAGCTCAGCGCGCGATCGTCGGAGCCTGCGACGCGACAGCCGCAGCCGCTCGCACCACCGCCGCGCCAGCTGTTGCGCGGATCGGGCGCATCGACGGGCACGCTCGCGCCGGCGTCGATCGGATCGGGCAGGCTGGTCGTGTACGCGTCGGGCCGCTCGGGGAGGAACGCATCGACGTCCACGGGGCACGCGAGGTCGGTGCCCGAGCAGTCCTGATCGACGCCGTCGCCGCAGATCTCTCGCGCGCCGGGGTAGCTCGCGGGATCACGATCGTCGCAGTCGCCCTCGCCGATCGTCACGCCGTCGGCGTCGTCGTCGGGGTCGGTGGTCATGCCGGGCACCACGGTCACGCGGATCTCGATCCAGCGATCGGGCGGGCCGCCGTCGTCGCCGAACCACGTGCCGTCCTGGAACACGTTGAAGAACTGGGGGTACTCGCCGGTCGCGGCGGGCGCGCGCACCGAGAAGACGAAGCGACCCGTGGCGCCGGGCGCGACCACACGATCGACCGTCGCCGCGCGGCTCGCGCTGATCCAGTCCGAGGCGCGCAGCGGGCTCGCTCCGTCGCGCGGCTCGGTCGTCGCGAGGAAGGTCTGATCGGGACGCCACGTCTCGCTGCCGGTGTTGCGCAGCTCGAGGTAGCCCTCGACCTCCGTGCCCGGCGTGAGCTCGAAGGCAGCCTCCGAGAGCGGGAAGGTCTGGTGCACGTACTCCGCGGCGAAGCGCGGGCCGGAGCTGCCGCCGACGAGGGCCTCGTAGGCACGGATGAGCGACGTGTACGGCGGCACGTAGACGGTGCCGACGCCGGTCACGTTCTGACGGATGTTGAAGTGGAGGTGCGTGGTCGTCGGCGTGCCGCCGAACTCGTTCGCCACGTAGCCGATCACGTCGCCCGCGGTGACGCGCTCACCCGAGGTGACCGTGACCGGGCGCATGTGGAGGTAGTCGTAGCGAGTGCCGTCCGCGGCCGTGAGGTAGACGGAGTAGCTGCCGACGTTGGTGATCGTGCCGCTCACCACGGCGATCACCGCGTGACGCTCGGCGGTGCAGCTCGGGCCGCGGATGTCCTGCCCTTGGTGGCCCGTGCCCGAAGGACAGAGCGGCATGTCCCAGGTGCGCGTCTCGCAGTAGTTGTCGTGCCACGGGTAGCTGTAGTTCCGCGTGTCGCACTGGCTGCCGCTCGGCCCTTCGGAGCCACCGACGCCCCACACCTGCGAGTTCGCGTACGACGGAGCGTCGCGGATCGGAAAGCGCATGTCGGGCGCGTACACCCGCGTGTCGGCGCGACCGCGGCCCGAGCCCGACACCAGCGTGCCCGCGGGGTCGTACGTGAACTGCGCCGAGGCGGAGCTCGCGATCGCGAGCGAGGCGACGATCGCGGCGAGGGTCGAGATCCTCATCGCGCACCTCCGGCGCTCTGCGGATCCACGCGCTCGAGCGACTCGGCCAGGCGCAGCACGAAGTCCTCTTCGGTGCAGCGCGTGTCATCGAACGGCCGATCGCACTCGACCTCGAGCGACCACGCGATCGCGCCCTCGTGCCAGGCCACGCTGCGGATCTGCTCGTTGAGGGTGACCCACGCGGGACCACCGCGGACGAGCGTGCGCGGCGTGGGGAGATTCGCGACCTCCTCCTCGCTCAGCACCGAGTGCGCGCGCGCGCTGCCGTGGAGCGAGAGGTGGAGGCCATCGTCGGTCGCGTTCACCGCGGCCCACGGCTCGCCCTCGGCGGTGATCACCTGCGAGCGGTAGCGCGCAGGAAAGAGGAGCACCGGGAAGCCCGCGCGCGCGAGCGCTTCGCGCGAGCCGTCATCGAGCGCGGTCACGAGGCTCGAGGTCGCCGGCGCCTCGCGCTCCTCGCTCGACTCGAGGAGGGCGGGCTCGGCGCCGACGGCGGTGCCGCAGCCCGTGACGAGGACCAACGACGCCGCGGCGAAGGCGCGCGACGAAGTGAGGAACGACTGCATGACGTCGAGCATCGCCTCCTCGGCCAGCCCTGCGCAATCCGCACTCGGATGGTGCCGGCCCCTCGGCGCCCGCCTCCGCTCGGGAGTCGACGGGCTGCGAGCACCGTGCTCCAATCGTTCGCCGTGCGCTTGCAGTTCCTCGGCGTGCTCGCCTTCTTCGCCTCCTCGATCGCGCTCTTCGGATGCGCGAACGGTCGCGTGGACAACGACGCGGGTCGTCGTTTCCCCGACGCGGTGGGCGCCGATGCGTTCGAGTCGGCGTGCGATCCGCCGTGCACCGAGGGCTTCCTCTGCCTCGACGGAAGCTGTCGCGCGGGCGGCGACACCGACGGCGACGGCATCCCGAGCTCGCTCGACTGCGACGACTTCGACTTCGCGATCGGCGCCACCGCCGAGCGAACGTGCGATGGCGAGTGCGGCAGCGGCGTCGAGCGCTGCACCGACGGCGCATGGACGGACTGCGACGCGCCCACGAGCTGCGACTGCGAGGCGGGCGCGGCACCGCGCATGGTGTCGTGCGCGATGTGCGGGCAGCAGCGACAGATCTGCGTCGGTGGCCGCTGGGCCAACGACGGCGCGTGCACAGCGGGCTCGTGCTCGCCCGGCGCGATCGAGATGGGCGCGCGCTGCGGCAGCTGCGGCGTGCAGGCGCGCGAGTGTCAGCCCGACTGCACGTGGGGCGCGTGGATGTGCACCGAAGAGGGCGAGTGCATGCCCGGCACCGTGGAGCCC
>JAFLCL010000174.1 GCA_017303575.1 Deltaproteobacteria bacterium | reverse complement strand
CGTGACGCAGACCCGGGCGCGGCCTCCGAGGTCGGACGCCTGCTCGAGCCCGCCTACGAGGCGACGGGAGCCTTCGACAAGCTCCGCAACGTGCTCGACTCGCGCCTCGTGGCGAGCGGCGATGCCGACGAGCGGCGCGCGCTCCGGCTGCGAACCGCCGAGCTCTCGCTCGGGCCGCTGGGCGATCCCCAGCGCGGCTACCAGACCCTCGAGAGCGCGTTCCTCGACACGCCGAGCGACGCCGAGATCGGTGAGCGCTTCGCCGCAGCCGCCGAGGCCGCCGGTCAGCACGAGCCCTACGCGCTCGCGCTCGCGACCGTCGTCGAGGCGGGAGAGCTCGCGCCGAACGACCTGCTGGTGATCGCCGAGCGCGCCGCGCAGGTGTATCGCGACGTGCTCGGTCGACCTGCGGACGCGGAGCCGTTCGAACGCAAAGTGCTCTCGATCGAGCCGAGCCACGAGGCGTCCTTCACGGCGCTCAAGGAGCTCTACACCGACGCGGAGCGTTGGCAGGATCTCCAGGCCCTCTACCGCCAGCGCATCGCGCAGACGGTGGACGTGCAGAGCAAGCTCGACCTCTTGCTCCAGCTCTGCTTCGTGTTCGAGGAGCTGATCGACGAGCCTCGCAACGCCATCCGCGTGTACCGCGACGTGCTCGAGATCGAGCCCCGCCACCTCGCCTCACGACGCGCCCTCGATCGCCTCTACGCACGCACCGAGCAGTGGCGCGACCTCGCCGAGCTCCTGCGGCTCGATGTCGAAGACGCAACGGACGCCGAGGCGACCGAGACCCTCGTGCGAATCGGATCGCTCCACGAGTCCAAGCTCGGCGAGCCGAAGCAAGCCGTGGACGCGTATGAGTCCGCGCTGGGCCGGAGCCCTGATCACACGGGGGCGCGAGAGTCTCTCGAGCGCCTGTTGCCCGAGCCCACACAGCGACAGCGCATCGCCGGGATCCTCGAGCCCGTCTACGAGATGCGCGAGGACTTCGCCGGCCTCGCGCGTGTGCTCGAAGTGCAGCTCGAGGCTGCGGAGGACGACACCGCGAAGGTGCGCCTCCTCGGACGCATCGCGGACCTCGCGTCGGTCCAGCTCAGCGACTGGGATGCGGCGTTCCACGCGTACGCACGCGCCGTCCCGCTCGATCCGACCGAGGGAAGCCTGCGCGAGAACCTGGCGAACGCTGCGCGCGCACGCGCGGCCAACGCTGCCGACGCCGCTGGGCAGCGCGCTGCGCACGAGCAGCGCGCGATCGTGCTCCAGGCCGCCCTGACGAAGGTGTCGGCGAGCGATCCGGGAGGCTCGACCGAGCGTGAGATCGTGACCGAGCTCGCGTCGCTGTGGGATGACGAGGCGCAGGACTCGACACGCGCGGAGCCCTGGCTCGAGCGCGCCTACGAGCTGTCGGTCGACGATCCAGACGCGCGCCTCCGCACGGCGCAGGCGCTCGAGCGAATCCACGTGGCCTCGGGAGCATCCGACAAGCTCGCGGGCGACCTTCGGCGACAGGTCGATCTCGAGAACGATCCCGCAACGAAGGGACAGCTCCTCGTCCGCCTCGCGGACCTGCAGGAGGAAAAGCTCGGCGACACCGCCGCCGCGATCCGCACGCACCGCGAGCGTGTCGAGCTCGATCCGAACGACGCCGACGCGCTCCGCTCGCTCGAGCGCCTCTATACGCAGAGCCAGAGCTGGGCCGAGCTCCTCGGCGTCCTCGATCAGCTCGACGCCTCGGCGACCGACGACACGGAGCGCCGCGGCTACGCGCTGCGCGCCGCCGCCCTCGCACACGAGAAGCTCGGCGATCGAGCGCGCGCCGTCAGCGCGTACGGCGACGTGCTCGCGCGCTTCGGGCCCGCGCGCGACGTGCTCGAGCCGCTCGTCTCGCTGCACGAAGCAGAGTCTCGTTGGCAGGATCTGCTCGAGGCGCTCGATCAGCTGCGTGAGATCGAGACCGACTCGTCCGCGCGCGCCGCGAACCTCTTCCGTGGTGGAGAGATCCGTCGCACGCGGCTGAACGAGCAGGAGGCCGCCGTCGAGACGTACGGTGCCGTCCTCGAGCTCGAGCCCGCGCATTCCGGCGCGACCGCAGCGCTCGTCTCGCTCACCGGATCGGAGAACGGCGACGTTCGCTTCGCCGCAGCCCGCCTCCTTCGTCCTCGCTTCGAGGCCCAGGGACCGTCGCGCGATCTCCTCGGTGTGCTCGACGTGCTCGCGCGCACCGACGATCCGGTCGATCGGCTCGAGGCGCTGCGTCGCGGCTCCGAGGTCGCCGATGCGCTCGGCGACGCGGGCGGTGCGTACGAGCGTCTCTCGGCTGCCGTGCGCGCGGCGGCGGCGGACCCAGAGCTCGGCTACCTGCTGGGCGAGGCGGATCGTCTGGCTGCTGCGTCCGATCGTTGGCTCGATCACGGGGCGCTGCTCGAGGATCTCGCGCCCGACGTGGGCGATGCGGATCTCCAGATCGAGACGTACCGGCGGCTCGCCGTGCTGCGTCGCGACCGGCTGGAGGACTCGGCCGGTGCCCGCGCCACGTACGAGCGGATCCTCGAGCTCCGCGCAGACGACCACGACGCGATCGCGCAGCTCGAGGCGCTCGTGTCGGCCGGAGAAGACTGGCCGGCGCTCCTCGACGTCGTGCGTCGCAAGACCGACTTCGCCCAAGGGAGAGAGCGCACCGCGCTCCTCGTCCAGCAGGCAGAGATCAGCGAGAAGCGCCTGAACGACGTCCCGCGCGCCATCGCCGCGCTCGACGAGGTGCTCGTCGAGGCCGATCCGCCGGAGGTCTATGCGTCGCTCGAGCGCCTCTACGGCGCCAGCGAGCGATGGTCGGATCTCGTGTCGCTCTACGAGCGCATGCTCGACAAGCGTGTCGGATCGCCCGTCGACGTGCGCTACCGCCTGGGCTCCGTCTACGGCCAGCGCCTCACCGACACCGAAGCTGCGATCGAGCAGTACCGCGAGGCGCTCTCGCAGGGCACCGCCCACGAGCCGACGATCGAAGCCCTCGAGCGGCTGATGGACAACGCCGAGCACAAGGCCGCTGCGGCCGCTGTGCTCGAGCCCATCTACCTCGCGCGCCTGCAGTGGAAGAAGGTGCAGCGTGCGCTCGAGGCTCGTCTCGAGCCCGAGCAAGACCTCGACGCACGCAAGGCGCTGCTCGCCCGCCTCGGCCAGCTCCACGAGGACTACCTCGAGGATCTCGACGGCGCGTTCGCGACCTACGTGCGCCTCTTCCGCGAGGATCCCCGCGACGAGTCGAGCTGGGATACGCTCACCCGGCTCTCGCGTGTGCTCGAGCGCTACGACCGTCTCGCGGACACGTACCGCGACACGCTGAAGGAGATCGGCGTCGACGACGCTGTCACCTACAAGCTCGCGATGCTCGCCGGCGATCTCTACGAGACCCGGACGAACAAGGCCTCCGAGGCGGTCTCGCTCTACAGGCTCGCGAGCGCCTACGCGCCGACCGAGCGCGCACCGTTCGACGCGCTCGAGCGCCTGCTCGTTCGCGCGCAGAGCTGGTCCGACCTCCTCAAGGCGTACCGTGATCGTATCGACGTCGCGGAGACGGACGACGAGCGCGTCGCGTTGCTCGAGAAGAGCGCCGAGGTCGAGCGCGACCGCAACATGGACGCCGATCGTGCGATCGCGCTCTACCGCGAGATCCTCGAGACGGACCCGCGTCACCCGACCGCGACCGACTCCCTCGAGTCGCTGCTCGTCGCGCGCGAGCGCTGGAACGATCTCGCGGACCTGCTTCGCCTGCGCGTCGATCACGCGGACGGAAGCGACGCCGAGGTCGCGCTCAAGGCCCGTCTGGGCGAGGTACAGGCCAAGCACCTCGGCGACCTCGACGCGGCGATCGACACCTACGAGGACGTGCTGCGCTCGCGGCCGGATCACCAGCCGTCGGTGACCGCGCTCGAGGCGCTCGTCACCTCGCCGGCCCATCAGCTGCGCATCATCCGGATCCTCGAGCCGATCTACTCGATCACCGATCAGTGGAAGAAGCAGATCGCGATCCACGAGGCCGAGGCCAAGCTCACGGAGGAGCCCTCGGAGCAGGTGCGTCTCTTCAGTGAGATCGCGCGCCTCCACGAGGATCGGGGGCGCAACGCGGGCCTCGCGTTCTCGGCGTATGCGCGCGCGTTCGCGATCGAGCCGAGCAACGACGAGGTGCGCGGCAACGTCGATCGACTGGCCGCCGCGCTCGACGACTGGAACGGGCTCGTGAGCTCGTACGAAGCAGCGATCTCGCGCTCGACCGACCCGGTCGTGCAGGCCTCGCTGCTCTCCACGCTGGCGCGCGTGCACGACGAGAAGCGCGGCGATCCACGCGCTGCGATCCAGACGTTCGAGCGCATCCTCGTCGTCGACCCACAGGACCCGAGCCCGCTCGACGCGCTCGAGGCCCTGCACACGATGGTCGGCGACTGGCGCGGGATGGTCACGACGCTCGAGAAGAAGGTCGAGCGGTCCTACGATCCGGTCGAGCGCGGCGAGACGCTTCGCCGCGCGGGATCGGTGGCCGAGGATCTGCTCGGTGATCCGACGATGGCCGTCGCGCTCTACAAGCGCGCGATCCACGAGGACGACACCGACGCGATCGCTTACGAGTCGCTCGATCGCCTGTACTCGGATGCGTCCGACTTCGCCTCGCTCGGACCGGTGCTCACGCGTCGCCTCGAGCTCGAGACGGATGCGGAGTCGCGCGCCGACGTCGCGCTGCGACTCGGCCAGCTCGCCGAGGAGCACCTGCGAGAGCCGGAGACCGCCATTCGCGCGTACCGGCAGGCGCTGGCGGATCGACCGGGCGAGGCCGCCGCGATCATCGCGCTCGGTCGCCTGTACGAGCGTCAGGCCCAGTGGCCCGACTTCCTCGAGAACCTCCGCCTGCAAGCCGCCTCCGCGGAGTCGTCCGCGACGCGCGTGGCGCTCACGTTCCGCGCGGCCGAGGTGCTCGAGCGTGAGCTCGACGACGTGCCCGAGGCGCTCGCGACGCACCAGAACGTGCTCTCCATCGATCCGCGGCACGAGCCCTCGATCGCAGCGCTGGTGCGCATCTCGCGGCTCGAGGATCACCGCGAGCAGGCGTCTCAGATCGTGATGCCGTACCTCGAGGCGCAAGGGCGCTGGCAGGACGTCGCGGAGCTCGAAGAGCTCGTGGTCGCGGCGAGCTCCGATCCTTTCGAGAAGCAGCAGCACCTGCGTCGCCTCGCGCAGATCCACGAGGACGGTCGCGGCGACAAGGCCGCGGCGTTCGAGGCCACGCGTCGCGCGCTGGCGGAGGACGCCTCGGATCGCGCGCTCGTCGATCAGCTCGAGCGGCTCGGTGGCGAGCTGCGAGTGTGGGAGCAGGTCGCGGACACCCTCTCGGCGCGCGCAGGCGGGTCCGTGGACGCCGACACGGGGCTCGACCTCCTCGGTCGGCTCGCGCGCATCGCGGAGGGTCCACTCGCAGACGATGCGCGTGCGATCGACGCGCACCGACGTCGTCTCCAGATCGTCCCGGACGACGAGACCTCGCTCGCGGCGCTCGATCGGCTCTACACCAAGAGCGCGTCGTGGGCCGAGCTCGCGGACGTGCTCGAGCGACGCGCGCAGAGCGCGGCGTCCGGCTCCAGTCCGGGCGAGCACACGGAGCTCTTGGTACGCCTCGGCGCGCTCCGCTGGGAGCGCTTCGGCGACACCCCGGCGGCGTTCAACGCCTTCCGCGAGGTGCTCGAGCGCGATCCTTCGGAGCCGCGGGCGCTCGGCGCCACCGAGGGCCTCCTCGCCGACGAACGCCTCGTGAGCGATGTGGTCGAGGTCCTCGATCAGGCGTATCGATCGACGGGATCGACCGCCAAGATCGCCGGCCTCTACGAGGTTCGCATCCGCCTCGCGGACTCGGACGGCGAGCGCGTGAGGCTCTGGCTCGAGCTCGCGCAGCTGCGTGAGAACGATCTGGGAGACGCAGCGGGCGCGCTCGAGGGCGTCACCAAGGCCTACGAGCTCGATCCCCGCGACGAAGGACTGCTGGCGGATCTCGAGCGTCTCGCAGGAGCGTCGGGTCGCTTCGAGTCGCTTCGCGGCCTCGCGGAGCGCGTGAGCGAGGGAGGCGGCAAGGACGCCCTCGACTCCACCATGAAGCGCGACCTCTTCGTGCGCGCAGCAGGTTGGTACCGCGATCGGCTCGGCGATCCGGAGGCGGCCGAGAAGTCACTTCGTGCAGCGCTCGCCGCCGATCGAGAGCACGGCATCGCGCACGAGCAGCTCGTCGAGATCCTCCGCGAGCCGGGGCGCGAGCGCTCGCTCGTCGATGGCTTGCTCGCGTGGGCTGAGGTCGAGCTCGACGAGCCCGCGCGCGTCGCACGCTTCTTCGAAGCGGCGCGACTGGCCGAGTCCGCGCTCCGCGATCCCGGCATCGCGCGCCGCGCCTTCGAGCGTGTGCTCGAGGGCGATCCCGCCAACGCCGAGGCCCTCGACGAGCTCACCCGTCTCGCGACGAGCGAGCAGCGCTGGCCTGACGCGGCGGTGCTGCTCGAGCGCCGCATCGACGTCGAGGCCGACCCGGATCGTCGTGTCGCCCAGCGTCGTCAGCTCGCCGTCATCGTGCGCGATCGGCTCGAGGATCCGAAGCGCGCGATCGACGCGTGGCAGGCCGTGCTCGACGAAGTGCCGACGGACCTCGAGGCGATCGCAGCGCTCGAGCAGCTCTTCGAGTCGGAGAAGCGCTACCGCGATCTCGAGGATCTCGTGCAGCGCCGCCTCGACATCGCGGAGTCGGACGCGGATCGGATCGCCGGTCGTGTTCGCCTCGCGCGCCTCGCGGAGCTCCAGGGTCGACGCGGCGAAGCGATGGAGCAGCTGCGCGACATCCTCCAGGACGCGCCCGGCGATCGTGAAGCGCTCGACGCGCTCGAAGGTCTCTACCAGGCGGATGGCAAGCTCGATCTGCTCGCGGAGAGCGTGGCCTCGCGCGCCGAAGCGGCAGGAAGCAGTGGCGACTCGGCAGAGGAGCTGCGCCTCCTCGGCCGCCTCGCGCGGATCTGGGAGCGGGATCTCAAAAAGCCCGCGGACGCCGCAGCGACGCTCGAGCGCATCCGTGTGCAGCGTCCCGACGATCCCGAGACGCTCGCCGCGCTCGCACGCCTCTATCGAGGCCTGAACCGACACGCGGACGCCGTCGCCGCGCTCGAGACGCTCGGCAGCTCGCTGTCGGGCGAGGCAGCCGTCGCGAACGCGCTCGAGATCGCGGAGATCGCCGAGGGGCCGCTCGCCGATCCGACCGTCGCCGAGAACGCGCTCCGACGCGCGCTCGCGCTCTCGCCCGGACACGACGCCGCACGCGCACGGCTGCGCGCGCTGTTCGACAAGACGAACAACCACCGCGGCCGTGCAGAGCTCCTCGCCGAGGACGCCGAGGCCGAGACCGACAAGACGAAGAAGCTCGCGCTCTACAAGGAGATCGCGGACCTCTACGCCAAGCAGCTGAACGACGCCGGCAGCGCAGCGACCTACTTCGAGAAGGCCGTCGCGCTCGACCCCGAGGATCGCAACGCGCTCCTGCCTCTCTGCGACCTCTACATCGCAGCCGGCCGCTCTGGTGACGCGGTGCCCGTGCTCGAGAAGATCATCGCGTCGTTCGGCACGCGTCGCAGCAAGGACGTGGCGACGTACCACCACCGTCTCGGTCAGGCGCTCGAGGGCATGGGCAAGACGAGCGAAGCGCTCGCGGCCTACGACTCGGCGTTCAAGATCGACCTGACGAGCGTGCCGATCCTCCGTGACCTCGGACGCATCTGCTACGCCGCCGGCGACTGGGATCGCGCGCAGAAGACGTTCCGCGCGCTGCTCCTCCAGAAGCTCGACGCCAATTCGGGCATCACGAAGGGTGACGTCTACTTCTACTTGGGCGACATCACCGCGAAGCAGGGCGACCCGAAGAAGGCGATCACGATGCTCGATCGCGCGCTCGTCGAGACGCCAGGACACCCGCAAGCGGCTGCGCTGCTCGCGCAGCTCAAGGCCGGCTGAGCGACGAACGAGCACACGCGGTGACGCACGGGCACGCACACGGGGTCGGCACCACCGATCCCGTGATCGTCCTGAACGGCGTGCACGTGGCGCTCTCCGATGCGCGCATCTCGGTGCTCGACCGAGGCTTCCTCTTCGGCGACGCAGTGTTCGAGGTGCTGCGCGTCTACGGTCGCGCTCCCTTCGCGCTCGACGAGCACCTCGCGCGCCTCGGGCGCTCGCTCGAGGGCTTCCGCATCGAGCCCTCGTTTCCGATGGCGGAGCTCCGCCGCGAGGTCCACGAGGCGATCCAGTTGCTCGCGCACGACGACGCGTACGTGCGCGTGATGGTGAGCCGCGGGGAGGGTGCGCTGCACCTCGATCCGAGGCGCGCACGTGGTCCGACGACGCGCGTGGTGATCGCTGCGCCGCTCTTGGCCTTGCCCGCGGACCTCTACGACGGCGTGTCGATCGCGACGGTTCGCGCGGAGCGATCCACGGATCACACCCGCGCGGCGGGCGCGAAGACCGCAGCCTACGTCGCCAACCTCCTCGCCCTGCAGGTCGCGCAGGAGCGTGGTGCCTACGAGGCCGCGTTCACGGCGAGCGACGGCTCGATCTCCGAAGGGCACTCCTCGAACCTCTTCGTCGTGAGGGGAGGCGAGGTGCTCACGCCACCGCTCTCGAGCGGAATCCTCGGCGGGATCACGCGTGCCCTCGTGATCGAGGCCGCGCGCGACGAAGGCGTGACGCTTCGCGAGCGGCTGCTCTTCGTGAGCGACTTCGAGCGTGCAGACGAGGCGTTCCTCACGAGCAGCCTGCGTGAGGTGGTGCCCATCACCGCGATCGACGGCGTGCGGATCGGTGACGGCCAGCCCGGACCGGTGACCAGGCGCCTGCATGCCCGCTACGCCCAGCGCGTCCGAGCGCGTTGACGCGTCCACACCGCTGCGGTAGACACGCCGCCCCGCTGGAGGACACGATGGTTTCCGATACCTGCAAGACCGAGCGACGCCGCCGCCACAAGCGCGCCACCCAGGGCCGCGATCACAAGCGCGTGCGCACCAAGAACAGCACGCCGAAGTTCCCGATCCACGTCGAGGAAAAGAAGGCCTGATCGCTAGATCGCCCACGATCGTGGGCGATCTCGTCAGCCGTGACGGCGTCGCGGCTCAGTGGAGCGATCGATCGCCACGATCGACGTCGTCGTCGAACGGCGCGTCGGGCGGCTCCGCGGTCGTGTCCGGCTCCGCCGTCGTGCGAGCCGGAGAGCCAGCGGAAGGCAGCGCTGTCGAGCCCACCACGAACACCGTGGTGGGCTTTTCGTGCGTGTAGGACGTGAGGATCGCCTCACGGCGCGTCTTGTTCGTGTCCTCGCTCGCCTCGTGGTCGGCGTCGAGCTCGACCGGATCGCTCGGTGCCAGGCGTCCTTCCGCGGCCAGACGCAGCGCACGCTCGCGCGCGAGCAGGCGCGCTCGGTGTCGTGCGTAGGCGATCTCGAGGCGCTGCTGGCGCGCGTCCTCCTCGGCCCATCGCTTCTCGATCGCCGAGCTCTTGTCCTTGCGGCGTCGCCACGCGAGCACGACGAGCACGCCCACGGCCACCCACCCGATGCTGCCCGTCGCGAACATCGGCAGGGCGCCGAAGCGACCCGACAGATCCTCGCGCCACTCGATCTCGAGGTTGCCGATCCCTGCGCTCCAGGTCTGCGAGACGGCCGTCTCGAAGCCCTGACCGCGTCGCATGCGGCCGAGCATCTGACCCAGCTTGTCGGGCCCGCTGCGACGAAGGAGCCAAGCGACGAAGTCGGCCGATTGTGCGTACGCGAGGCTCACGGAGTGTGGGCGGTTGGGGAATCGCTCGTCGAGATCGTCGAGCGGGATCACACCGCCGCGGAACGCAGCCTCCCAGAGCGTCTGCACGCGCTCGATCGATCGCTCGCGCGCTTGGTAGATCGCAACACCCTCGACGAGCCACAGCGGCGCGTCGTGCGCGCGTCCGTCGTCGTCGAGCAGCGCGTCGTGCATCGCCAGGTGACTCAGCTCGTGCACGAGCACCTGGTCCAGCTCCGGTCGTTGCCACGTCTCGGGCGCGGTCATCGTGAGCAGGATCAGCGACAGACCGGGGTATGCGACGCCAACCGCATACGAAGGCGGCGGCGCTCCGACGGGAGCGAGCGCACGCATCTGCTCGGGGTCGACGCCGACGCGGATGCGGATCGGCGGAAGCGCACCATCGATCCCGAGCTCGCGCTGGATGCGCGGCAGCGCCGCGTCCCAGGTGGCGAACAGGGGCTCGATGAGGTGCTCTGCACGCTCGGGCATCTCCCAGCGCACGAGCCCGGTCTCGGGGCTCCCTCGGTCGACGTGCACGAAGCCTTCGGGCGCGGCGGGGATCTCGAGGCCGCTGACGAGCGCCACGTCGGGGGGCGCTTCCTGCGCTTGCACGGGCGAGGGCAGGATCGACGACGCGAGCGCCACCATCCCGAGCCACACGAGCATCGCGGCGCAGGCGCCGCGAGAGAGAGTCGCGAGCATCCTGCGCAGCACGTTCACGGCGAGCCTCCGGGTCGGAAACGAAGCATGGGCACGGGATCGCTGTCGTTCGCGGTGTAGACGATCACGAACGCGGCGGCGCCCGCGAGGAGCGCACCCGCGACGAGGTACGGCCAGTTGACCTCGATCCACTCGGGCTCGTGCTCGGCGTCCTGCGCGCCCGTGCGGATCGCGGCCGCGGCTCTCGCTTCGTCGGACTCGACCACGCGAGCCTCGAGCGCGGCCGTGGACTCCGTCGTGACGACGTCACCGCCGAGCGCCGCGCGCCCGCGTGAGCGCGCGAAGCGCACCACACGCGCCGCGTCGAGATCGGCATCGAGGACGATCGATCCTTCGAAGAACGCTCGATGCCGCACATCGAAGGCGACCAGCTCTCGAGCCCCCGCGCGCGCGCGGACCACGAGGAGCAGCACGACGTCGGCACGATCACCGAGGCTCGAGAGCAGCGGAACGTCCTCGCGTTCCGTCCCTCCCAACGCGCGTCGATCGCGGACGACCGGGACGATGGCGTCCTCGACGGCGACTCCGATCAACGACGCCCGAAGCGCTGTGTCGGAGGGAAGGGCGAGCACGTCGCGCACTGCGGACTCCACGCGCTCCGCGCTCGCGCGCGCCTCGTCGTTGGGATCGCCGACCAGCACGACGGCCACTCGGATCTGCGCGTCGGACGGCGGTGCCGGGGAAGCCACCGCTGTTGCATCGGGGACCGCCGTCGTCACCTCGGGCGCGGCGCTCTCCGTCGCAACGGGGACCGCGTCTGTGCTCGTGACGTCTTGTGCGCGCACCGGGGCCGTCACGAGCGCGCCGAGCACCAGGGGCCCGACGCACGAGACGACGAGGAGCGAGGCCCGCGAGCGCATCGCGGCTACTTAGCACCGCGATCCCTGCTCGCGCCTCCCCAGTCGTGCGGGTCGACGATACCCTCGTCTCCATGCGCCACAGCGCTCTGCTCCTCGCCACGACGTGCTCGCTCGCTCTCCTCGTTTCGTCCTCCGCGCGGGCCGACGCGCCGGTGGAGGAAGAGCTCGTCGAGATCGACGCGCAGCTCGCGGCACACCCCCACGACCTGCTCCTCCTGCTCACTCACGCGGACCTCTACCTCGAGGCCGGCGAGCCTCTGCGTAGTCTCGAGGATCTCGCCCTCGCGAGCGCGCTCGCGCCTCGTGATCCACACGTGCCCGCGCTCCGCGCCGAGGCGCTCGCCGCGCTCGATCGTCTCGACGAGGCGCTGGTCGAGATCACGCGTGCCGCGCGCCTCGGTCTCACCACGCCTCGCCTGCTCGTCCTCCGCGCACGCCTCTTGACGCGCGCCGACCGCCGCGAGGAAGCGCTCGTCGCGTGGGACGACGCGCTGTCGGTGGCAGACGATCTCGATGGCTACCTGACGCGCAGCGCGCTGCTGGATCAGCTGGGACGCGCGGACGCGGCGCTGGCTGGCCTCGAAGAAGGGCTGGGGATCACGGGCTCGACGGTGCTGCGCCTCGAGGTGATCGAGCGACGTGCGGCGCGGGGTGAGATCGAACGAGCGATCGATCTGCTGGCACCGCTGCTCGCGACGCGCGCGGGCGCGATGCGCGCACGTTGGTGGTTGATGCGCGCCGAGTTGCTCACTCGCGCCGGCCGCGACGCCGAGGCGCGCGCCGACTACGAAGCCGCGCGGAGCGAGCTCACCGCGATCGCCCGACGCCGCCCCAGCGCTGCGGTGCGCCTCGATCTCGCGCGTGCGCTCTTCGGCCTACATCGGGTCGACGAAGCGGCGGTCGAGACCCGGCGTGCGCTCGCGTCGAGCCCGGGGCTCGCAGGTGCACGAGAGCTGGCGGCGCGCATCGCTCGCGCGCAGGGAGGTGCACGATGAGGCGTCGAGCCGCGAGCTTGCTCTTCGGCCTCTGCCTCCTCGCGACCGAGCGTGCAGACGCGCAGGCCGCGCGACGTCCCTACCTCCAGCGCGTCACGAGCATCGAGGCGACGCTCGTGTGGCGCGACGTCTCACCGACGATCGATCGTGCGTGCGTAGGCACAGCGCCCGACCGGCTCGATCGCACCGTGGGCTCCGGCGCGATGCGCACCGACCACGCCGTGATCGTCGACGGCCTCGCGCCCCGCACGACGCTCTACTACGCAGCCGGTGTCGCGAGCTGCCCGCCTTCGACGCCGGGCGCGAGCGAGGATCACTTCACGAGCGCGCCGATCGCGGGGGATCCCGTACCCTTCCGCGTGTGGATCGTGGGCGACTCGGGCACGGGCGACTCGGTGCAGGCGCGCGTGCGGGACGCGGCGTATCGCGAAGACGCGATGCGACCGTTCGACGTCTTCGTGCACGTCGGTGACATGGCGTACGCGTCGGGCTCGACCTCGCAGTTCGACGACAACTTCTTCGCCCCCTACGAGGCAGTGCTGCGTCGCACGCCGGTGTTTCCCGCGATCGGGAACCACGAGGGCACGCTGAGCGACTCGGCCTCGCAGTCGGGCCCGTACTACGAGGCGTACGTCGTGCCGACGGATGGTCGCGCGGGCGGCGTCGCGAGCGGGACCGAGGCCTACTACGCCTACGACTGGGGCGACGTTCACTTCGTGGTGCTCGACTCGCACGAGAGCCCGCGTGCTGTGGATGGCGCGATGCTGCGCTGGCTCGACGCGGATCTCGCGTCGACGTCCGCGACGTGGATCGTCTGCTACTTCCACCACCCGCCTTACACCGACGGCACGCACGACTCGGACACCGAGTCGCAGCTCGTCGACATGCGCGAGAACGCGCTTCCGATCCTCGAGGCGCACGGCGTGGATCTCGTGATCGCGGGGCACAGCCACATCTACGAGCGCAGCTACCTGCTCCACGGCGCCTACGAGACACCCACCACCACGAGCGGCATCGTCGATCCGGGTGATGGACGGGTCGAGGGCGATGGCCCCTACCGCAGCGGCGTGGCGGGCGCGCTCTACCTCGTCGCTGGCCACGGCGGCGCGGGCGCGGGCGGCGACGCGAGCCACCCCGTGATGTTCTTCTCCGAGGTCCGCAACGGCTCGACGTTGCTCGACGTCACCGAGAGCGCGCTGACGCTGCGCAACATCCGATCGGACGGCGTGGAGACCGATCACGTGACGCTGGTGAAGGGCGAGGGTCTCTTCGTCACCGAGCCCGTCGCCGGAAGCACGCACCGCCCAGGCGCGCCGATCGATCTCGCGTGGTTCCACACCGGCGACGTCCCCATCACGCGCGTCGATCTGGACGTGAGCTACGACCTCGGTCGCCACTGGGATCCGATCGCGCGCGGCATCGCCGACGTCGGCACCTACCGCTGGGTCGCGCCGCCGTTCGCGCTGCCGACGGTGCGTGTGCGCGTGCGCGATGCGGATCGTCCTCCGCTCGAAGCGACGTCCGGGGACTTCGCGCTCGCCTCCACGGGGCCGAGCGTGGTCATCCCGCTCGGCGGCACGTGGCAGTACCACGACGCTCCGCTCGCTCCGCCCGCAGGCTGGGCGCGCGGAGAGGGCGATGGCTGGGCGAGCGGTCCCGCGGAGCTCGGCTACGGCGACGGCGACGAGGCGACGGTGCTCGCGGACCTCGATCCGAACGTCGCGAGCGCGTACTTCCGCCAGTCGATGGAGCTCGGCAGTGCGCGCGTTCGGAGTGCCTCCGTGCGCGGTGTGTACGACGACGGCATCGCGGTGCTCGTGAACGGAACAGTCGTGACCTCGGCCAACGTCGCCGACCCGAACGACCACGAGGCCTACGCGACGGGCTCCGACGGCGACGACGCTCCGCTCGCGAGCACGTCGATCCCCGCCGACTTGATCGTCGACGGCACCAACTGGATCGCCGCGGTGGTGAAGCAGGACAGCGCGGGCTCGAGCGATCTCTCCTTCGATCTGGAGCTCGTTCTCGACCTCGAGTACCCGCCCGCGCCCACGCCCGACGCAGCGGTCCCCGACGGATCGATCACCCTCGATGCGAGCACCGCGGGGATCGATGCGCAGGGCCCCGACGCGCCTGGCCTCGATGCCGCGAGCGCGCCAGCGATCGACGCGGGCGTCGAAGCCCCGAGCGAGGGCTGCGGATGCCGCACGACCACACGGGGAGGCTCGCCCCTCCGCGCGATGGCCTGCCTCGGGCTCGTGCTGGTGCTCGCGCGACGACGGCGCGCACGCTCGCTCTGATAGGCTGCGCGCGTGCGAGCGCGTGACGTCGGCCGAGCGTTGGTCAGCTATGCGTGGACCGGCTTCGCGTCGGCGGGCGTGGTGGGTCAGCAGGTCATGGGCGGAGACGCCGAGGACCTCGCGCGTCAGACCCTGCGCTGGGCGCGCGGCCTCGAGCGCTTGTGGGAGATCGACCTCACCGTCGAAGGCCTCTCGCACTACCGCGCCCACACGCCGACCGTCCTCGTCGCCAACCATCAGAGCTACGTGGACGTCGTCGCGCTGTTCCTCTCGGTGCCGGAGATGCCGGTGTTCCTCGCCAAGCGCGAGCTGTCGCGGGTGCCGATCTTCAGCCGAGCCATGAGGACACGTGGCGACGTCTTCATCGACCGACAGAAGCACGACGCCGCCGCCAGCACGATCGACCGCACGGCGCGCATCCTCAAGCCCGGTGCGCCGCTGCTCGTCTTTCCCGAGGGCACGCGCGCGAAGGAGCCGGTGATCGGGCGCTTCAAGAAGGGCGCGTTCCACCTCGCGAAGCAGGCGCACGCTGCCGTACAGCCCATCGGCATCCACGGCTCGCTCGAGACGTGGCCACGCGAGTCCCCGGCGCCGCGTGGTGGACCGGTGCGCATCTCGTTCGGCCCGCCGATCGACGCGGAGCGCGTGCAGGCCATGCCCATCGACGAGCTCGTGTCCTCGATGCGCAACGAGGTCGCGCGGCTCGCAGGCCTCCCGCTCGCCGACGATACGACGCGTTAGCTCTGCGCGGGCTCGGTGCTCGCGTCCACCGCGGGTGCGCGCTTGCGCTCGCCGCGACCGCCCTCGTGCGTGCCGAGCAGGTGATCCCACAGCGTGAGGGCCTCGCCGAAGTTCACCTCGGCGTTCGCGTGGTGGCGGTTGTGGAACGCCGAGGTGTTCACGAAGAGCCTCGGCAACGTGGCCTCGATCAGGCGCGAGCTCACGCCCGAGTGGAGATAGAGGTTGAGCAGCACGAACGCCCCGACGAGCACGAAGTACAGGGGTGCGTAGTGCGGCGCCCAGGGGAACGACACGAGCACGATGGGCCAGAACGTCAGCACGGACTCCACGGGGCCGACAGCAAAGGACGAGAGCGACGTCGGGTCTCGGTACACGTGGTGCGCACGATGGAACGCGAAGAAGGCGCGCGTGTGCAGCAAGCGGTGCTTCCAGTAGAGCCACGCGTCGAGCACGAGGATCGCGAAGACGTTGCCGAAGACGACGGCGCCGAGACCTCCCGCCTCCTCCAGCGTCCACACGAGACCGGTCGGCTCGCCCGCCCACATGCGCGAGATCGGCCACGCCAGAAAGCACGCTGCCACGAGCGACGCGAGCGCGGTGTCGCGCGCGCCCCGCCACGCCAGGCGAGGCTTGCGGCGCGGCCCCTGGAGACGCTCTTTGGGCCGCTCCGAGATCCACGCTGCGACGGCCTCGAGCCCGAGCACGCTGCCCGCGATGCCGACGAAGCACGTCGCCAGCGCGGCATACCAGAGCCCCACGCCGAACGGCGAGGCGAGGCCCGCGCCGAGCAACACCGCCATGACCAAGGCCTCGATCCACTGCGCTCTCATGTCGCCCTCCTCCGGACAGCGTGTACTCCGAATCGTTACGCAGCGTAACATCCGTCGTGACGAGGTGAAACGAGATGGGATCGACGTGGTCGCGCTACCTTCGCGGCGCGATGCCGAAGCCGAAGCCGAAGCCGAGCCCACGCGCGAAGCGCGCCCCGAGCGAGCGCTCCGCGCCTCCGTCAGTGCGCCGCGTCCCCGCCGACGCGCGCCGACGCCAGCTGCTCGATCAGAGCGCGCGCATCCTCACGGAGGAGGGCCTCGATCGGCTCGAGATCACGCTGATCGCGGAGCGCGCGGAGGTCTCCCGCCCGCTGGTCTATCGCCTCTTTCCCACGCGCAACGCAGTCGTTCGCGCGCTGCTCGACGAGTTCACCGCCGTGATCTCGGAGCGCTTCCAGCGGGCGCTGATCCGCGCACTGCCCGGCACCATCGAGAGCATCACGACGCTCTTCGTCGAGGCTTGCTGCGACGCGATCGAGGAGAAGGGCGCGGGGCCGTGGCTCCTCCTCCTCGACGCGCGCGGTGCCGATCCCGAGGTCGCGCGTATCGGTCGCGAGGCGCTCTCGCACTTGCTCGGACCGTGGGAAGAGCAGCTCGCGACGTTCACGGGCTCGCCGCCGCGGCGTGCTGCGAACCACCTGTGGGTGATCGTGGCCGCGGGGCGGGCGGCGATCAGCGGATGGATCGACGGCTCGATGACGCGCGCAGAGGCCGTGAGCGACGCGACCCGCGCGGTGAGCGCGCTCGTCGCTGCGTTCCAGGCGCACCCCGCGCCCCTCGCCGCGAAGGGCACCCGCAAGCCCCGTCGCTGATCAGCCCACGTCGTTGCAGCGCCCGCGCACCGTGAGAGCGAAGACGCGCGGCACGATCCCGGGCGTCGTCGACGACAGCGCGATCGAGATCTCGAGAAAGCGAGACGCGCCCACTGGACCAGGCGGCAGGGCGAGCGAGGGCGAGGGCGGATCGAACGGACCGATCCACGTCGCGCTCGCGAGGCCTTCTCGTGTGTCGGCGATGCGCACGCTCACGCGCACGCGCGTCTCGTCGGGGATCGAGGCGTCGAGATCGAGGCCCGTCCACAACGTCGAGGGGCATCCCTCGATCACGACACGATGGCGCCCGCTCGCACCGAGGATGCCGTTCAGGCCGAAGCCCGTGAAGTCCGAGTAGGTGTAAGGCGTGTGGCCCACGCGGAAGCTCTCGACGTCACCGGTCTCCGGGTCGAGGCGGAACGCGCGATCGGAGCCCTTGGCGATGCCCCACACGCGACCGTCGAACGCGACGCCGACCCCGACCAGATCGAACGCCGTCGGGATCACGTGCGTCGCGGTGAGCGAGAGATCGGCGACCGAGAACTGCCAGAGCACGCCCTCTTCCGCGGGCGAACGACCGGCCATCCAGATCGAGCGCGCGCTCGAGGCGATGCCGCGCACCGGGTAGTCGTTGGGCGAGGCCGTGACGGTGCCGCTCTGCGACCAACGATCGGTGAGCGGATCGTAGGCCGCGACGCCTCGCCATCGACGATTCCATGCGCCCGCGACGATGACTCGACCCACGCCGTCCACCGAGATGCCATAGGTCTCGACGACCTCCGGCAGTGGCACACGCGTCACCGCATAGGTCGCGGGATCCACGGCGACGATGAACGGAGCGGCCGCCGGGCCCGAGGTGAACCACACGCGGCCGTCCGCGCCTGTCACCGCCCCGTAGGGTCCGAGGCCCAGGGGCACCGACGCGATCTGCGTCCCCTGCTCGCGGGAGAGCACGAGCGCGAGTTGCTCGTTGTAGAGGCCGACCCACACGTCGCCCGCCTCGCCGTCCTCGCCCGAGAGACCGACAGCGAGCGCGCGCGCGACCCCGTCGTTTCCTCCCACCGCCACGGTCCAGAGCACGCACTCGTCCTCGACCCCGAGGAACTCACCCCGCGTCGGCTCGATCGAGATGCGGCCGTCTCCGTCGAGGTCCTCGCTCGTCTCGATGACGCCATCGGCGTCGCGGTCCACGCAGCGCTCGAGGCTGCCCGCGATCTTGGTGACGCTCGCGATCGTGCCGAACGCGCGGTTCGCGACGTAGGCGTCGAGGCGTTGATCGAGCGCGGTGCGCGAAGGCTGGTTGATGGGGCCGAACGCCAGCCCACCGCGATCGACGCTGGGGTAGCGCGCGGTCTCCCTGCCCGTCGTGGGATCGAGGCGGGACACCGTGCCTTCGTCGGTGTTGGCGATCCAGATCGCTGGCTGCGGAAGCGCGACGGCGGGAGGCTCGAGCGTGAGCGAGCCGTCGTCCAGGACGATCACGCCGCTCGAGTCGGGGCCGAGGGTCCAGCCCGTGCCCGCGTTCGGATCGAAGCTCGTGCAGTCGGCGCCCTCGTCGATCCGCCGATCGCAGTCGTTGTCGAGGCCTTCGCAGTACTCGGGCGCGTCGGCGTCATCGACGATGCCGTTGCAGTCGTTGTCGCGTCGATCGCAGATCTCGCGCTGCAGCTCGCACACGAACACGTCGGGCAGATCGGGCGTGCCCCCGCCGCCGCGATCACAGCTGGCCGCGAAGACCGAGACGACGAGCGCTGCGACGACACCGAGCCTCATGAACGCGACGGTGTAGCGGGAAGTGCGCCGTGGGGCCGGCCCTGAACGACGAAGAAATAAGGTCGACATAAGAACGAGCGTCACCCCCGGTTTGCTACGACCCCGCGGGTGTCCGCCGTCGCGGGCGCTCGGAGGTGGAAGACATGATGTGGCCAGACTCGAGGGTCGTCGGTGTGATCGCGCTCGCGGGCTCGTCGTGGTTGGCAGGGTGCTGCTTCGGCGCCGGCGCGACGCCGCCCGTTCCCACACCCGTGGTCGCACCCCCCGCC
>JAFLCL010000173.1 GCA_017303575.1 Deltaproteobacteria bacterium | reverse complement strand
CAGACCCCGTGAACGACGGACCGAGCGCGCCCGCCGGCGAGACCGCGACGCCTCCCTCGCATTGAGTTGAGCGCGGACGAACAGGACGACGCGACGCGCGGGAGCTACCGCGAGTCGCGCACGATGCGGAGCCGCAAGGCCGTCCGCTGCACGCGCTGTCGGTACTCGATGACCGTGTGCATGTGCGACGAGCTCGCCGCGTGGCCCGTCCGCACGCGCGTGCACGTCGTCGCCCACTACATCGAGCTCCACAAGACCACGAACACCTCGCGTCTCGCCGTGCGTGCGCTCGCGGGCGCGAGCATCCACGGCCGTGGTCACCCCGATCGACGCGAGCACGGACCGGTGCCCGAGGGCCATCGCCTCGTCCTCTATCCGAGCGAGCGCTCGCGGCTGCTCACCGCAGCGGACGCGCGCGATGATCTCGTGCTCGTGGTGCCCGATGGCACCTGGACGCAGGCCGGTCGCATCGCGCGTCGTGATCCTGCGGCGGTCGGCGCCGAGCACGTGCGCCTCCCCGATCTCGGCCCCTCTCGCTACGCGCTGCGCTCCACCGAGCGCGAAGGCGCCGTCTCCACGATCGAGGCCATCGCGCGCGCGCTCGGGATCCTCGAGGGTCACGAGGTCGAGGCTCACCTGCTCGGTGTGTTCGACGAGTTCGTGCGACGCGCGCTGCGACGGCGCGCCGGTCACGACGGTCCTTCCGCCCCATCCTCCGGGACATCGACCGGATCGTGATGGCTCGAGGCCCACGCCACGTCGGCTCGACCCCACACTCCGCGAACCTGCCCGCGTCGATCTCGCGACTCTCTCGGCGGGAACGCTCCTTGCGAACTGCCGCGCTCCGCATGAGCCCGTCGCTCGAGAACCGGCGCTGCCGCTCGCTTCGTCACGGAGCGTGGGGTGAGTGACTTCGGATCGGATCCCGGCTCGCACGTGGACCCACGCTGGGTGAGTTCGACGCTCGAGGTGAGCGCGTACCTCGGCGGCGGCGCGACGAGCCGCGTCTACGAAGGCGTCGATCACGCGGCGCAGCGCGAGGTCGCGATCAAGATCGTGCGCGCAGACGTCGACGCGCGGACGCGCGCCAGGCTCGATCGAGAGCTCGCCGCGCTCACCGCCGTGCGGCATCCGGGCGTCGTCGCGGTGTACGGACAAGGGGCGTTGCCGGATGGTCGTCCGTACCTCGTCATGGAGCGCATCCGCGGCAAGCCGCTGCACGACGTGCTCGCGGCGTCGCCCGATCGTCGTCTCCCCCACGATCGCGCGGTCGCGCTCGCGACCGATCTCGCCGACGCGCTCGCGTCGCTCCACGAGGCCGGCGTCGTCCATCGCGACGTGAAGCCAGCGAACGTGATCGTGTCCGACGATCGTGGTCCGGTGCTCGTCGATCTCGGCTTCGCGCGTCTCTCGGACGGAGGCCCCCGCCTCACGCCCGATGGTCGCGTCGTCGGCACCCCCGGCTTCATCCCGCCCGAGGTCTTGTTCGGCGTCGAGGCGGGCCCGAGCGCAGACGTCTACGCGCTCGGCGTGCTGCTCTTCCAGATGATCGCGGGCATTGCGCCGTTCGAGGGCGAGCTCTCGAAGATGATCGTCGCGATCATGCGCGGCCCGCGTCCCGACCTGCGCGCGCACGCGCCCGAGATCTCCCCCGCGCTCGCAGCGCTCGTCGCTCGCACGCTCTCACGCGAGGCTGCCGCGCGACCCAAGGCCACCGAGCTGGCCGACGACCTGCGCGCGCTCGCGTCCGGCGTGTGAGCACGACTCGGCACGTCCTCAACGGACGTGAAAGTCGCCACCGATCGCGAGCACGCCTGCCAGCCGGTGTGTGCTCGCCGACAGCGCGTCGAAGAACGCGATCGAGATCGTCCACCGCTGGTAGCCGATCCCGATCGACGCCACGGTCGAGAGCGCGGGCTCGTCGTCGACCTGGCGCCGTCCGGGCGGACCGCCTTGCCCCGACGACATCGCGACACCCGCTTCCAGCGTGCCGAAGAGCACCAGCTCCTCGCCCAGCTGGAGCTCGGGCCGCGCCGCGAGGCGCAGGCTCCAGATCGCAGCGGCGCCGGGGACCTCGTCGAACTCGTCGGTCGTGTCGAACGAGAGCGAGACGCCGAACCAGTCGTAGAAGAGCGCGCCCCGGAGCCCCACCACGTACCCGTCACGCGTCTCGCCCGGCCAGAGGATCGTCCCGCCGCCGATGTGCACGTCACCGAGCACGTGCCACGGCGAGCTCGCGTCGCCGTGGCCCGCGCGGAGAATGCGCGCGAGGCGCCACCGCTGCGCGATCGACAGCGGTCGTCCCGGTCCGAGCGCGAGCCCGCGCGCCGCGCGCTCCACGCAGCCGAAGAACGCGTCGCTCGCGAAGGGCGTGTCCGGCAGCGCGCTCGCCTGTGACACGCGACCTTGCGTGTCGATCTCGAGGAGCAGATCGAACGATCCATCGGGGTCCGAGGTGGCGAAGTACTCGACCTGCCCGCAGCGACCGATCGGCTCGGTGAGCTCGCGCGCGATCCGGTCGCCCGCCATGTCACAGCGGATGCTGCCGACCTCGTCCGCGCAGCGCGCGTCGTCGTGGCCCACACCGAAGCGATCGGTGCTCACGCCTCGCGGCTCTTGCGCGTCGCACGGCGCAGACGCTGCCAGCACGCTCAGCACCGACAGCACCCCGGCCGCGAGGGCGCGCTGTGCGCCGCACACCATGTCCCCTCGTCCCCGCCTCATTCTCTCCTCGCGTCAGGTCGAGAGCACATCGATGCGATCGTTCTCCACCGCGCGCACCGCTGTGCGGGTGAGCCCCTTCACGCCCTCGATCATGAAGGCGTAGCGCGGCTCCTGCGTGAGCCCGCGCGCGTAGCGCTGGTAGAGCTGCTGCGCGACGACAGCGAGCTTGAAGAGCGCGAACGCGAAGTAAAAGACGAGGTTCGTGGCGGGCCGGCCCGTCTGCTCGGACCAGCGCTCCACGAGCTCCATGCGACGCAGGCTGTTCGGCGCGTCCGTCGGCCCGAAGCGCATCGCGGTGAAGAGCGGCGGGTCCGTGGCCTCCACCCAGTACGAGAGCGCGGTGCCGAGATCCATCAGCGGATCCCCGAGCGTCGACATCTCCCAGTCGAGCACCGCCACGATGCGCGAGAGATCGGGCGCGTAGATCACGTTGTCGTACTTGAAGTCGTTGTGGATCAGCGCCACCCCCGACTCCGTCGGCGTGTGGGCCGCGAGCCACGTCGCGATGGCGTCGACGTCGGGCACGTCGTCGGTGCGAGCCTTCTCGTACCGCTCGGTCCAGCCCTTCACCTGTCGCGCGTTGTAGCCCGCGGGCTTGCCGAGATCGGACAGGCCCGCGGCCGCGACGTCCACGCCGTGGATCTCCGCGAGCGTGTCGATCAGCGTCGTCGAGAGCGCGCGTCCGTCGAGCGACGCGAGCTCGATCCCCTTGGGTTGCTTGGCGCGGAAGATCACGCCGTGGCTGCGCTCCATCACGTAGAAGGGCGCGCCGATCACCGACTCGTCGGGCTCGTAGCCGATCGTCTCGGGCACCTTGTCCCAGACCTTCCGCAGGCCCGAGAGGATGCGGTGCTCACGTCCCATGTCGTGCGCGGACGCGATCTTCACGCCCGCGGGCGGTCGACGCAGGACGATCTCGCGCGGCGTTCCTCCCTCCGGCGTCACGCGCAGGAGGTACGTGAGGTTCGAGTACCCGCGCGGGAACTGCAGCACCTCGATCGCGCCCGGCAGGTCGTGGCGCGCGAGCCAGCCCGCGAGCTTGTCGAGATCGAGCCGCGCGTTCTCACGCACCGCCTCGGGCCGATCGAGCGAGTCGTTCATCGCCGCCGAGGATACAGCGCTCGGCGCCTTCACTGGACGTCGAGGGTCTGCACTTCGTAGGCGCAGCCGAGCGCGCTGCCCACGTCGAGCGCGACGGCGAGCGTGCGCGCTTCGGCCTCCGCCGCTGCCATCGACGTGTCGCCGCCCAGCGTGATCATCGCGCGGCCCCCGGAGATCTCCTCCATCACGACGGGCGCGGACATCAGTCGATCGTCGAGCACGATCGCGAGGCGCCTCCGCGTCAGGGCGCGCGTGAGCATCGTGAACGCGCTCGCGCCCGCGGGCGTCATCTCGATCGACACCTGCGGCTGCCCGCTCATCTCGTCGATCACCACCTCGGCGTGCGCGATGTGCTCGTTCGTGAGCGAGGGCGGCGTGCGCACGAAGGCGCCCTCACACTCGGTGCCCGAGACGCCCATTGCACAGCCGATCACGAAGCGAGCGTCCGCGGGCGCCCACGACGCCATCATGCCGAGCTCGAGCGGCGAGCTCGCGAAGTAGCCGTCGGCCTCTCCGATGCGTCGAGCCGTGACGCCGGCCGGGAGCGCGACGTCGCTCGCCACCACGTCCTCGAGCACCTCCGACATCGCGAGCCGCTGCGGCACGAGCAGCGCGCGCAGCACCTCGGGCCCCGCCACCCCGCGCACCGTGACTTCCAGCGTGCTCGCGTCGAGGCTGCTCGCGGTGCCTTCGATCCCGAGCGCGTCGAGGCGCTCGCGGATCACCGTCGCATCGGCGCCGGCGTTCGTGGTCGTGCCCGTCGGGCAGCCGACACGTGCGCGCAGCGCCGCGCCGCCGACGAACGCTGCCGGTGTCTCGTGACGGCTGCGCGAGAGGAACACAGCGGCGATCCCACCCACACACGCGAGGGATCCGAGGAGGAACACGAGGACACCGACGATCACCGAGCCACGCATGGGCCCGACTCTGCACGGGCCCGCAGTAAGAAGGTATCGTCGTACCCCTTGAACCGATGTTCAGTGGAGGCTAGAAGGGTCGGATGTCCTTCGGAAAGAACCCGCACGTCGCCAAGGCCCAGCTCGCCGAGCAGAAGGCCGAGCTCGCCAACGATCACCTCGCGCGCGATCGCGCCTACCGCGAGGCCGCGCACCTCTGGGAGCGCGCCGCCTCTCGTGAGCAGCCGGGCAAACGCCGCACCGAGTACGAAGCCCATGCCGAGCGCATCCGCGCGATCGCCGACGGCGAGACCCCGAGCGACACGCAGGAAGAGCCGCGCCGCGCGAACGAGCCCGTCGCGACCGCCGCGTTCTTGAATTGAGGAACAATCGATTCACGGCCTGAAGGGACGCGGTGGTGGGGGATCAGCGCGGAGTGCCCGCGCGCACACGCACCGTGCGACCGCCCTGGCCCATCACCGATTCCTCGATCGTGAGCGAGTGGGTGCTCGACAAGAGGATGAACGCGCCCTCGCGCGGCACGTGCTCGATGACCACACGACCGAGCGCGAAGATCCGATCGCCCGGCAGCGCACACGCCCACTCCACGCCGCCTTCGGCGCTGGGCACGTCGAAGCCCGCCGCGGCCTGCATCGCGTCGGTCCATCGCTCGCACGTCAGCGTGACGGGCCCATCGAGCGGCGAGGCGCCTTCGCGCGGCGTGAGCGCGAGGATGAGTTGGTCGCCCGACCAACTCGGCGCGACGTCGTAGGTGACGTCCTCGCGGGACTCGTGTGCGTCGCTCCCCGCCACGTCGACCCCGTGGCTCGTGCGCCTCGCGCTCGACTGCGATCCGTCGAGCGAGATCTCGAGCGTGCACGTGCCCGTCGCGCTGTAGTCGATGCCCTGTTCTTCCGTGCGATGCACTGTCGTCGAGAGATGACGAGGGAACGCAGGTCCGCCGCACGCGGGCAGGCAGAGCAGCGCGGCGAGGACCGTGAGCCCGTGGGTGCTCGAGCAGGTCACGAGCTCACCGATGCAAGAAGATCGGGTTGGTCACGCCGAACGGCATGCGCCCGCGATGCACTGGCTCGAGCGCGCTGTCACCGTACGCCGCGAAGATCACGTAGCTGCCGTCGCCACCTGCGACGTCGACCTCGATCTCGCGATCGAAGCGGATCACCGGGTTCTCGGGATCGGCATCACCCGGGAGGATCTCGATCGTGTCGACCGTCGTCCCGTCGACGACCACGTCGATCGCGTCCACGTCGATCCACGACGCGGCCTGCACACGCAGGCGCACGGGCGTCCGCATGCCCACCGCCATCGCGTCGCCGCCGGGGCCCACCGAGCCCGCGCTCGCCCACGCGTCGACGAAGACCCCGCCCGAGATGGTCGCGCGGCCCGCGAGCAGACGATCACGCACGAGCAGCGGCGTGAGCGCGCGGGGATCGTCGGTGCCCACGTCGATGCAGGTGCGCGGGTAGCCGACGGGCGAGCTGCGCAGGCCGTGCGAGTCGCTCGATCCCACCGCGAACACCCGACGACCGTGGTCGAGCAGCCCGAGCCAGCTCGGCACCACGCGCCCGCGCACCCAGCTCGCGTCGTTGAAGACCTCGAGCAGCGTGAACTCCTCGTCCCATCGCTCCGCATGCGCGGCCATGCCGGTGATCGGGTCGTAGCCCGCGTAGCCGAAGTAGTTCTTGTCGCCCATCGGGTGGTTGATGATCACCGTCGGGCCCTCGGGTCGTGCGCGCACGGCGTCGAAGACCTCGGGCGGCTCCATCGTGCGGAGCGGCGTGTCGGTCGTCTCGACCTCCGGGAACTCTTGCCAACGCGGGGCGCCGCCGTTGCGCTCCCCGGGCATCACCTCGAGCGGGAAGACGCCCATGTGCCCCCAGATCTCCATGCTCGTCATCTCGATCGACGAGATCGAGTAGGCCCACGGCTCGAGGCCCAGCGCGGCGATCTCCTCGCTGAAGTCGCCGACGTACTCGTGATCGGATCGCACGGGGATCTCGACACCGTCCGCGACCACAGCGCGCATCTTCAGCGTGCCTTCGTCCGGCGCGTCCGCGCTGCGGCGGGTGTGGATGTGGAAGTCGCCGCACTGCACGTTCGTCGTGTCCACCACGCGCTCGAGCACGGCCGCGAGCTCGAACGTGGTGTCGTCGTCCACGGTGATCTCGCTCTCCACGATCTCGTACTCGAACCCGCGCGACACCACGACGCGCCATCGCCCCGCGGGCACGGGCAGCGTGGCCTCGCCGGTGTGCGCGTACTCGACGATCAAGCGTTCGCTCGGATCGACGTCCTCGCCCCACGCGTCGGGCGGGACCTCGAGCGTGGTCCCGTCGATCGGCAGGATCGAGACGCGCACCGGCAGGGGCTCGCCGAGCCCGTCGTCCACCGCCGTCACGTGCACGCGGCCCTCGACACCGAGCGTGAGGTCCTCGCTTCCGTCGCTGGCCGCGAGCTCGATCGGACCGACGAGGTGGGCGCCGCGACGCCACGCGTGGAGCTGCACAGCGGCGCCTTCCTCGACGTGGAGCACGTAGCGACCGTCGTCCGCCGTGGGGAGCGAGCGTGTGATCAGGATCCCGTCGCCGGTCGTCGCGTAGACGCGCGCGCCGATCGCCGGCGATCCATCGGCCTCGCGCACGACGCCCTCGATGGTGCGCTGCGCCTCGTCGTTCTCTCGCGCGCGGACCGCGCGTGCCGCGTCGAGCCCCCGCGCGTCGCCGATCGTGTAGCGCGAGTGAAGGCGTCGCTCGAGGCTGCACGGGCGCACGGGGTAGCCGACGCCCACACGACCGACGAAGCCCGACTCGGTGATCCCTCCGCCCAGCGATCCGCCCGGCAGCTCGTAGGTCCAGCTCACGCCGCGGTCGTCGGTCCACGTGAGCTCGCGGATCCCATCGCCAGGCAGCGCGAAGCCCACCTCGGGCACGAACGCGAGCGCGCGGTCGGCGTAGAGGAAGCCGTGGAGCGTGGCGCCCGTCTGGATCAGCCGATCGCTGCCCGACGCTGTCTCGACGTAGACGTCGACGTGGTGGCTGCCGGGCTCGAGCACGTAGTCGATCGCGGCGCGCACCTCACGCAGATCGGCCGAGAGCAACCTCGCCGTGATGTTCTCGAAGAAGGGCAGCGGTCGCAGCCAGCCCACGGCGCGCACGATCGCGGCCTCGCCGTCGCTGCCGTCGTTCATCACGGTCACGCTCTCGGTGAGCACCGTGTGACGGCCCGAGAGCACGAACAGCTCGCCGAAGTCCGCGGCATCGACGAGGCGTCCGTCCTCGACGCGCGTGATGCCCACGGGCCTACCGCCCCAGGGATCGTAGAGGTCCGAGCGATCGACGTCCTCGACGAGGATCGCGACGTGCTCGTTCGCGAGCACGAAGTCGTTCGGCTCCCACACCGCGAGGCCCGACCACGAGACCGGCAGATCTGCTGCCGCGATGCGACCCGCGCGCGCTGCGCCATCGGGCACGGGGATCGGCGTCGCCGCTCCTTCGTCACCGGTCGCGAGCGTCGGCGGCGCGTCGCAGGTGATCGGCGGTGCATCGACGTGGGCCGCGTCCTCGCTCGCCGCATCGGCCTCGCTCGCGGCATCGAGCGTGGGCTCGGGGCCGGGACATCCAGCGACGCCGAGGAGCGCGAGGGACACGAGGCCGTGACGAAGTCGCATACGAGCGATGGTACGCGTGTCGATCCGGTGACGGAATCGCAACGAGCCACGTTCGCGGCGCGCGAGGCTCCCCGCTACACTGGCGCTCCATGCGCGCCTGCGTCGCCCTCTGGGCTCTCACGGCTCTGGTCGTCACGCTCGCCGCGTGCAGCGCGATCGTGTCGCCCGATCCGAGCCGCCTCGGCGGTCGCGACGCAGGGCCCGGCATCGATGCGCGGCTCGATCCCGCGCTCGATGCGCGCATCGTCCCGACCGATGATGCCTTCGTCTCCGTCGACGACGACGCGTTCTTCGTCGAACCCGACGCCTACTCCAGCGAGACGTGCAGCGAGGCCTGCACCGACGGAACCGTGTGCGTGGGCGGAGCGTGCGTCTGCCCCGAAGGTCTCTGCTGCCCCGGCTGCGACGATCGCGCGATCTGCGTCGGCGGCAGCTGCGAGGACTGCGGCGCGGAGGGCGAGTGGTGCTGCCGCGGCGGTCGTTGTGAAGACGGCACGCACTGCGACGCCGATCGCTGCGCGCCCTGCGGCGGCGTGGGCGAGGCGTGCTGCGCGGGCGGGTGCCGCGATGGCGTGACCTGCAACGAAGAGGGCGTGTGCGCGACCGAGTGCGGCCTGGTCGGTCAGCCCTGCTGCGACGGCAGCTGCTTCGAGGGTGACTGCCGCGGCGGCTTCCCGTTCGGCGAGGCGATGTGTCAGGCGTGCGGTGGCCGTGGCCAGGACTGCTGCGACGGCGCGTGCGACGGCATGCTCAGCTGCTCGAGCGGCACGTGCCGCGGCTGTGGCCTGGACGGCGAGCCCTGCTGCGGTGGCTCTCGCTGCGAGATGGGCTTCGTGTGCAACGGCTCGCGTCGCTGCGATGCGTGCGGCGCCCGCTTCCAGACCTGCTGCGCGGGCGACACGTGTCGCGAAGGAAGCTGCACGGCCGGCTCGATCTGCCTCTGACTTGCGCGACGCGCCTCGTTCGGTCACCACCGCGCCGCATGAAGACACTGACGTTCCTCGCGTGCGCGCTCGCGCTCTCCCTCGTCGGCTGCGGCTCGTCCTCCTCGTCGGAGACCGCCTCGAGCGGTGAGCACTCGGGTGGCGAAGGCCACCACGGGGGCGAGCATCACGGCGGCGAGCATCACGGCGGCGGCCATCACGGCGCGATGTCGCCCGCCGTCGAGTCGCTCCACGACGTGCTCGCGCCGACGTGGCACTCCGAGCCCGGTGCGACGCGCGCGGGCCTCGCGTGCACGAACGCCGCGCAGCTCGAGGAGCGCTCGCGCGCAGTGGCCGCCGAGCCCGCGCCCGAAGGTCAGACCGCGGAGCAGTGGGCCGGCCTCACGGGCGCGCTCGTCGACGGTGCGACAGCGCTCTCGAGCGAGTGCACGGCCTCGGGCCCCGCCGTCGAGGAGCGCTTGAGCACGTTCCACGACGCGTTCCACGCCATCGTCGAGCGTTGACTTCCCGCGCCCGCGCTTCGAATCGGCCGCAAAGGTGAGCGCCAGAGGCGCGGGAAACTCAGGGACCGAGAAACGATCGACTCACGGCCTCAAGGGACGCGGCGGTGGGGGGTCCAGGGCGAGTTCCGCAGGCCGAAGGCCGAGGATGTTTGAGCATCGGACCCCCCTCCGCCGCGGCCCGCTTGCGAAGCGGGGATTCTTTCTCGCTCGCTCAGTCAGTCAGAGGACTCGGGGGTCTCGAGCATCGCCTCGACGTCCGCGAGGCCGAGCGGCAGCGGCACGTAGCGCTCGCCCTGCACGCGCTTCACGTCGTTCACGAAGCAGCGCACCACGTCCGCCGAGACCGCGGCCAGCGCGCCGAGCGCCTCCTCCCAGCGCGCGTCGAGCAAGACCACGTTCCATCGCTTGGACACGAGGAGCGCGCGTCCGTCGTCCAACGACCTGGCCACCGTCACGATGACCTCGCGCGCGGCGAACGCCTGCACGAGCGGCTTGGTCTCGGTGCTGCGCGCCCCGAGCACGAGCACCGACCGCGCCTCGGGCGTCTGCTTGGGACGACGACGCTCGGGGAGGGTGCGGGCGGCGCTCTTGGTGCTGCTGCTGCGGCGGCGGGTCGAGGGCGAGGTGGCCATGTGCATGGAGGCCACTTCGCAAACCGCGGACCGACCCGAGCCTCACGAAACACCCACGAATTGCGGGCAACTCGACCTGGTGTGGCCCCGAGCCGAGAGGCTCGCGCCCACGCCCTTCGTGTCTCGGGCCTACGCGCTCAGGGAGCGACCTTGGCGAGCCGCTCCTCGACGATGAGGTCCGACACGCGGTAGCTCGGGACGTTCGTCGCCTTCGCGCGCTCGACGATCTCGAGGATCGTGTCGTGGATCGCGAGCACCTTCTCGCGCGCCGCCGGTGCATCGAAGCCCTTGCCGGTCTGGTTGCCGTGGTGCTCCGCGTGCACGTTCACGAGCCCGCCCGCGTTGATCGCGTAGTCGGGCGCGTAGACGATGCCGCGCGCATGAAGCGCCTCGCCGTCGCGCGCCTCGGCGAGCTGGTTGTTGGCGGCGCCAGCGACGATCTTCACGCGCAGCTGCGGCAGGCTCGCGTCGTCGAGGATCGCGCCCAGCGCACAGGGCGCCAAGACGTCCACGTCCTGCGCGAAGATCTGATCGTTGGGCACCACGGTCGCGCCGAATTCCTCGCGCACGCGGTTCGTGCGCGACGCGTCGATGTCCGAGATCGTCAGCTTGGCGCCGAGCGCGTGGAGCTCCTTCGCGAGGTAGTAGCCCACGTGGCCCACGCCCTGGATCGCGACGCGGATGCCGCTCAGGTCGCGTCCGTACACGTGCTTCACGCACGCCTCGATGCCGCGACGCACACCGAGCGCGGTGAGCGGTGAGGGATCGCCGCCGCCGCCGTCCTTGGGCGGAAGCCCCGTGACGTGCTTGGTCTGGCTGCGGATCGTGATCATGTCCTCGACGCTCGTGCCCGAGTCCTCGGCCGTGATGTAGCGACCGCCGAGCCCGTCGACGAAACGACCGAACGCACTGAAGAGCGCCGCGCGATCGAAGGCCTTGGCGGGCCTCATGATCACGCTCTTGCCACCCCCGAGCGGCAGGCCCGTGATCGCGGCCTTGTAGGTCATGCCGCGCGCGAGACGGAGCGCGTCGATCAGCGCGAGCTCTTCGTGCGCGTACGGGATGAACCGACAGCCGCCCAGCGAGGGCCCCAGGCGCGTGTCGTGGATCGCCACGATCGCCATGAGCCCCGACGCTGCGTCGCGACGCACGTGGACCTCACCGTACTGATGCTTCTCGAGGTGCTCGAAGAGGTTCATGCGGCGCGTCGTATCCGAGCGTTTCGAGCCTCGCAACGACGCGCTGCGTTGTTTGCCCGCGCCTCCCGCGCTCGCGGTCGGGGGGCCGAGCCCCCCTGACGACCCCCCGCTCGTCGATCGTCGAAGACTCCTCCTCCTCGCCGCTCCTGGGTCCGCTTCGCGGCCCGCCGCGTGGCGCCCCGGTCAGAGCAGACGCGAGACCGAGCCCGCTCGCCGGGCTTGCCGCGAAGCGCGACCGCTCTCACTGCCCCGGCATTGCATGCCGGTGGTCCACTAAGCTCGGCCCCCATGTCGAAGCCCAGCTCCGAGCGTGAGCTCACCGTGCGCGCTGTCGTCACCGGCGCGGTGCTCGGGGGCGTGCTCTCGCTCTGCAACATCTACAGCGGCCTCCGCATCGGCTGGGGCTTCAACATGTCGATCACGGCGGCGCTGATCGGCTGGGGCTTCTGGTCGCTCGCGCGCACCGCGGGCGCGGCGCCATTCACCAAGCTCGAGAACAACCTCAACCTCACGGGCGCGAGCGCGGGCGCCTCGATCTCCTCGGCCGGTCTCGTGAGCGCGATCCCCGCGTGGACGATGATGACGGGGCAGACGCTCTCGTTCACGTCGCTCGCGCTCTGGACCTTCTGGATCAGCATGCTCGGCATCATCGTGGGCATCGGCCTGCGCAAGCAGATGCTCGAGGTCGATCGACTGCCGTTCGCGCACGGCATCGCGGCCGCCGAGACGCTCGACAAGATGCACGCGCCCGAGGGTCAGTCCGGCGGCGCGCGACAGAAGCTCTACGCGCTCCTCGGCAGCCTCGGTCTCGCGGCCGCGTGGAAGCTCGTGATGCACGTGTGCTCGCTCGCGACGCAGGCCATCCCCGGCTCGATCGCGATCGGCAGCGTGAACGGCGTCGCGCGCCGCGCGAGCTTGATGAACCTCACGATCGGCCTCGATCTCTCGCCGCTCATGATCGCCGTCGGCGCGCTCGGCTCGGTGCGCACCGGCGTGACGCTCCTCCTCGGTAGCCTCTTCTCGTGGGGCGTGCTCGCGCCGTACGCGATCGAGCAGGGCTGGTGCACGCCTGGCGCTGACGATCCGAGCGTCGCGTGGTTCGCGCCCGTCGTGCGCTGGCTCTTGTGGCCCGGCGTCGCGATGATGGTGGCGAGCTCGCTCACGTCGGTGGCCTTCTCGTGGCGAAGTTTCGTAACGGCCTTGGTTCCCCGCGCCTCCGGCGCTCGAGGGTCGGGGGGCCGAGCCCCCCTGACGACCCCCCGCTCGTCGCTCGTCGAAGACTCCTCCTCCTCGCCGCTCCTGGGGTCTGCTGCGCAGCCCCCGCCGCGTGGCGCCCCCATGGAGAACGTGCTCGGGCAGCCCCCGGCAAACCACGCGAACCCTCCACAGCCGCTCGTGGCGACTGGGCCGGACGTCACGCCGACCGAGCTCCGCGTCCTGATCGTGATCGTCACGATCGGATGCGCGATCGGTCAGTGGTGGCTGTTCGACATCCCGCTCTTGATGGGCACCTTCGCGACGCTCGTGACGTTCGCGCTCGCCACCGTCGCCGCGCGCGTGTCGGGCGAGACGACCGTCACGCCCATCGGCGCGATGGGCAAGGTCACGCAGCTCTTGTTCGGCGCGCTGCGACCGGGCGACGCGACAGCGAACCTGATGACCGCCAACGTCACCGGCGGCGCGGCCGCGCACACGGCCGACATCCTCCACGACCTCAAGTGCGGCCTCATCGTGGGCGCCTCACCGCGCGCGCAGTCGATCGCGCAGGCCGCTGGCATCCTCGGTGGCGCCGTCCTCGGCAGCGCGGCCTACCTCGTCCTCATCCCCGATCCGCAACACATGCTGCTCACCGACGAGTGGCCTGCGCCCGCTGTCGTCACGTGGCGCGCGGTCGCGGAGCTCTTCTCGCAAGGCCTCTCCGCGATGCCCGCCGGCTCGCGCGAGGCGATGGCCATCGGCGGTGCGATCGGCATCGTGCTCGCGATCCTCGAGAAGGCACTGCCGGAGAAGGCCCGCGTCTGGGTGCCGAGCCCCGCGAGCCTGGGCTTGTCGTTCGTCATCCAGGCCTGGACGTGCTTCTCGCTCTTCCTCGGATCGATCCTCGGCTGGGCGCTCCGCAAGTGGGCGCCCACGTGGTCCGAGCAGTACCTCACGCCGCTCGCGTCGGGTGTGATCGCCGGCGAGAGCCTCATGGGCGTCGCGATCGCGGTGTACGCGATCCTGTTCGGCGCCAGCGCCGCCGCAGGTCATTGAGCCGAGTCAGGGCTCGAAATGAAACCCAGTGGACGGGTCACGCGGGCGGGGGCCTCCGCTCCGCGTGTTGTCTCCGCACCGACGCTGCGCTGCGACCCCCGCCCGCGCGCCCCTCGCGGTGCCTGTCTCATCAGGGACCGAGAAACAATCGATTCACGGCCTCAAGGGACGCGGTGGTGGGGGGTCCAGGGCGAGTTCCGCAGGCCGAAGGCCGAGGATGTTTGAGCATCGGACCCCCCTCCGCCGCGGCCCGACTCGAAGCACGGGATTCGTTCTCGCTCTCTCAGTGTTCCGCGGCGCAGGCGCCGCGAGATGGGGGCGCTGCCCCCAAACCCCGTACAGCAGTTCGAGAGCTCGAAACGATTGTTTCTCGCTCTCTCAGGGAGCGAGAAACAATCGATTCACGACCCGAAGGGACGCGGTGGTGGGGGGTCCAGGGCGAGTTCCGCAGGCCGAAGGCCGAGGATGTTTGAGCATCGGACCCCCCTCCGCCGCGGCCCGCTTGCGAAGCGGGAGATTCTTTCTCGCTCTCTCAGTGTTCCGCGGCGCAGGCGCCGCGAGATGGGGGCGCTGCCCCCAAACCCCGTACGACAGTTCAAGAGCTCGAAACGATTGTTTCTCGCTCTCTCAGATGTCCACGCGGCGCAGGAGCGCGTCGAAGAAGACCTGACACGGCTGTCCGTTCGCGCCGCGGTAGGTGCGCACGCCGATGCCGGTGAAGCGCGCGGCGTCGCGCCGCGTGACCATGAAGTGGTTGGTCGGCGGGTCGCTGCCGCGGAAGCCGTGGAGCGAAGAGTCGCCGAAGATCTCGTCGCGCTCGTTCACGACGATCGTCCAGTCCGGCCAGTACTGCGAGTTGAGCAGGTGCATCGCCATGCGGCGGTTGCCCGAGACGCCGTGGATGGGCGCGATGAACGAGTCCACGAAGCCCGTGGCCTCGTCGTCTCCACACGTCGCGCTGCGCGTGCGCGTCTGGAACACGTACATGCCAGGCCCGAGGAAGGTCTGCGGCGTGTCCGGGACCGTGGCCGGCGTGGGCGGCGACGTGTCTGCGGCGGTCGGAGCAGGGAGCGGTGTCCGCTGCGCGACCGTGAGGCTCGAGGCCAGGAGGATGGACGCGGTCACCGCGGCAGTGAGGGGAGCTCGCATGGTCGGCATCGTACCTCGTACGTGAGCCGCCCCTGACGTTACGGGTGGGCCCGCGATTCAGTCCCTGCTGGCACCACGAGGTGGTGCTTGGTAGCGGTCACCGATGAGCACGACGACGCCCGAGCCGGTCACCACCTCGATCGGCCTCTTGATCCTCCGTGTCGCGGCGGGCGCGATGATGATGGTCCACGGCTACGCGAAGCTCACCGGTTGGGACGAGATGTCGACCGACTTCCCCGATCCGATCGGCGTCGGTCACTCGACGAGCCTCG
Source organism: Deltaproteobacteria bacterium (assembly GCA_017303575.1). Classification (GTDB taxonomy): domain Bacteria; phylum Myxococcota_A; class Polyangia; order Polyangiales; family Sandaracinaceae; genus JAFLCL01. The sequence goes on along the minus strand of JAFLCL010000173.1, from coordinate 3,879 downwards.
GCCTCGCGATCTTCGGCGAGCTCGTGTGCTCCGCGCTGCTCTTGCCCGGCCTGCTCACGCGCTTCGCGGCGATCCCCTTCTCGTTCACGATGATCGTCGCCGGCTTCATCGTGCACGGCAGCGATCCCTGGAGCCGCAAGGAGCTCGCGATGCTCTACCTCGTGGTGGGCATCGTGATTGCGATCGTCGGGCCCGGCCGCTTCTCGGTCGATGCCCGGATCGCGCCCAACCTGAAGTGGGGCAAGTGGCTCGTGTGATCGCGCGTCGCGATCACCACACGATCACTGGCAGGTGATGTCCATCGACCAGCCGCGGAGGTTGCCCGAGTCCGCGTTCACGTCGTCGCGCACGATGATCTGCCACTGACCCGCCGACGTGTGACCCACCGCGCGTCGCACCGAGTGGCGCGTGAACGGGTTGCCGCGGCTGTGGTTCTGCAGCTGGTAGCGCTGATCGTCGGGGCCCACGAGCGTGACGATCAGATCCGAGAAGTAGGTGTGGTTGCCCTGCAGCGTGACGTCGAGATCGCCGATCACGCAGTTCACGTCGACCTGCGCGGTGCCCACCGCCTGCGAGTTGTCGACGATGCGCCCGCCCCCGCGACCACGCACGGTGATGCGACGTCCCGCGCCGCCGGGTGTCGTGGGCGTGGTGGGTGTCGTGGGCGTGGTGGGTGTCGTCACGGTGCCGGGCGGCGTGGCGAGCGTGCCCGGCGGCGTGCCGAGACCCTGATCGGGCTGCATCAGCACGTTGAGCGTCAGCGTGTTGTTCACGGGCGTCGCCGTGATGGTCTGCGTCTGGTAGCCGGGCAGCTGGAACGTGAACTCGAACGTCTGCGTCTCGCCCGGTCGCGGCCGCGGCACCGGGACCTGCGTGGTGAAGGGCGTTCGGCCGAGCATCGCGCCACCGCCGGTGACCGTGGCGCCCACCGGGTTCGACGCGGCCGACACGGTGATGAGCACCTGATCGGCGGGGATCTGCGGCGTGGGCTGGGTGGTCGTCGCAGGCGGCGGCGCCTGGGTGCGGCCGCTACACGCGGCGAGGCCGACGACGAGAGGAGCCAGCGCGCGGAGGAAGATCGAGGGACGCATCGCGCGGCTTTGTACCATGGGCCTCCGAAGGCGTGACGGTGGGCACCGCGGTCTCCGGCGCGAGGGCCGAGCCGACGGTCTGCGCGCTCGGACCCACGCGCAAGAGGCCGCCTTGGCGGAGCACCTCGAGGAGCTCGCCCCGCATCCCGTCGAGGAACGGCAGGCTCAGCATCGTGCTCACCTCCGCCGCGAGCCGCGCGGCTCCTGCGATGAGGGTGCGCGTCTGCTTCTGTCCCGGCGTGTCGTCGTGCACGAAGCGGAGGAGCACCCCGAGGTGCAGCGCCCACAGCGCGAGCGCGAGCGGCTCCTTCAGCGTCTCGTCGAGCTCGGGCACGTCGGCCACCGCACGAAAGAGGCCGATCGACCGCGCGCGCAGCGCCTCGGTCTCGGTGGAGAACAGTGACGTCGGGTTCTCCGCGTCGAGCACCGTCCGGGCCATGACGAGCATCACGGGCTTGTCGGCCACACGCACGTCGAGGCCGATGAGGAGCGCGGCCTCGATGCGATCGGCGAGCTCGGGCCGCGTCGCGATCGCGGCGCGCGTGAGCTCGTCGTGGCGCGCGATGTGATCGCCATAGAAGGCGACCGCGAGCGCCTCCTTGCTGTCGTAGTAGTGGTACGCGAGCCCCAGCGAGACGTCCGCGCTCGCCGCGATGTCGCGCATCGTCGTCGCGTCGAAGCCCTTCTTGCGGATGAGCGTGAGCGCAGCCTGCTCGATGCGCGATCGCGTGGCGTCCGCGTCGCGCTTCTTCTTCGGACGCGTCGGCGTCTTCGAGCTCGTCTCGTTCGTCGTGGCCTTCGTCATCACGTGCGCGTCCGCGAGATGATCTGGCACCACACGCCGCACGTCCACCGAACCGCTGCTGTGCGTTTGATCTCAGGGACCGAGAAAGAATCGACACGCGGCCCGATCCGAAGCGCGGAGATTCTCTCTCGCTCTCTCAACCCGGTCAGAGCACCCACTGGGCGCCCACGCCGGCGCCGTCGTAGCGGGGGAACGCGAAGAACAACGGCAGGTCGTCGATCCCGGGTCCGTCCCAACGATTCAGCTGCATGCGCCGCGTCGCTCGCAGGAGCATCTGGGCGTTCCACGAGAACGCGTGGGCCGTGGCGATCGACGCGAACGAGATGTCGGATCCACGGTCGCGCTCGACGGCATCGAAGAACGCCACCAGTGAGGCCACGCATCCCACGGCGCCCGCGATCAGCTCGACCTCGTTGAACGCAGCGCGGTCCGGGCTGTCGGCCATCGCGAGGTCCACCAGCATCAGCGGACCCGGTGCGTACGCCGCCAAGAGCGGCGCGCCGGTGCGAGGATCGCCAGGGTCGAACGTCGCGGCTTGGCTCTGGAGGCTGCTGAGCGCCCCCATGATGGGCGAGTCGGCTCCGCCGATGGGCTCCATCACGTGCTCGTACGGTCCGGTGGTCTGAGCCTCGGCGGACACGGGCAACGTCGCGCTTGCCAGGATGCAAGCGACGACGCTCGCGACGACTGCTCGGGCCGCGAGCGACAGGATCCTTAGGCACATGTGCGACGCTGGAGCGAGCCCCGTGCCCGCAAGAACCGCATGGCGCCGCGTGAGACCGTTGCATTCGCGCCACGATCGCGCGCTCCCGCACCACGCCTGCGCCGACGGCGGCAGAGCCCCGTCACGAAGGGTCAGTCGCAGATTCCCAGCGAGACGTCCGCGCTCGCCGCGATGTCGCGCATCGTCGTCGCGTCCGCGATGATCGAGGACCCGCGCGGCGACGTCCACGCCCGCGTTGGTTCGACATGAGGCGAACACGTCCCGCCGACACGACAACATGCCGCTGCGCGAGCGAGATGTACGAAGCGCCGCTCCCTACATCGCGTCCGTCGTGACGGCGGACCCCGGCTCGCCGTGCTCGAGACGAGGAGCGCGCCAGCGAGCTCGAGGCTCACTGCGTTCGTCATCGTCAGCCTCGCGCCTCGCACGTCGTACGTGCGCGACGTGGTGTGACCCAAGAGCCACGAGGCGACCCCCGGAAACCCAACGAACTCAGCATCGCGTCAAAGCGCCCCCAGAAGGCCCAGTGTTCTCGATGGTTTGGACCCCCTTGCAGTGACCCCGTGAGCGAAGCGCTCGTTACCCCGTGCGCGAAGCGCTGCACAGCTCACCGTCACGGCATGCATGCCGTTGGAACCCCGTTCGCATCCAGCGATACCGCAACTCTAAGGTCGTCGGCACTCTCGACGCCGGGCTGCGCGAACCGTCCATCCGCGCCGGCACTCACGATTGCCGCTCCTCCGTCATCAGTGTGCTCGAACCGAAGGGGCCGACTCCAGGCATCAACTTCGTATGCGTTGCCCTGCACTTCGACCTGGGCGGCCACCGGTATCAGCGACTTCGGGGCGCTATTGGTTTTCCTCGCGTAGTTCTCAACGACATTGCGACAGACGACACCGAGGATGACCTGCGAGCGCTCTGCCGGTCCCGGGCCGAACTCATTGCGCACGATATATCCAGAGATGCAGAGGGAAAGTCCGAGTGTCGTTCCTACAAGCATCCCCCACCGAAACGAGGTGCTATGGAGATCGGCGATCATGGGCGCACTCGCACTTCTCGGCTCTCTAGATGGTGCTCGGCCACAATCTGCCCCCACGTCTGCGTGGGCGTGCCGCCGACCGAGACTTCGACCAGCTCGTCGCCCGCTTCGTACTCGTAGGTCTCGAGGACGCTGGTGCCGATGGTCGGCCCGCGGCGACGCGTCGTGCGGTTGCCGTCGAGGTCGTAGGTGTAGGTGATGTTGTCGAGGACCGCGTCGC
>JAFLCL010000172.1 GCA_017303575.1 Deltaproteobacteria bacterium | reverse complement strand
GGTCCACCTGATCTACGGGCTCGCAGCACCAAGAAAAAACCGACCTCGGTGCCGACGCCGCACATCGACGCTACCCCAGTTTCATCCGACGCGAGTCGGGCGCAGCCCGGTGGGACCTGATCTGAGCGTCGAGGTGGGCGCGACGTCGTTCACGAACGAGGTGTCGTTCCTCGAGGCGGCGAGCTGCGGCGTCGACGCCACAGGAACGCGGCGGCACCGAGCATCACGAGGACGAACGACAGAGGCTCACGACGAGGGGAGTGTGTGCTGCACATGCCCGCCGGCTCGGCTTGCGCGGCAGGTGTGTTGGCGCGCGGATTCGGAGGCAGCGCGGCGGAAGGTGCCTGTCCGGTCGAAGGTGCCAGTCCCGTCGAAGGTGCCTGTCCGGTCGAAGATGCCAGTCCCGTCGAAGGTGCCAGTCCGGTCGAAGGTGCCTGTCCGTTCGTGAGCGCGGAGGATGGCTGCGTGGGCTCGGCCGCTGCGACGACGGGCGGTGCGGGAGGGGGCGGGGGCCAGCCTGCCGGCGCGGTGGAGCGAGGCTCGATGCCGAGCGACTCGATCGGATCGAGCAGGATCTCGCCGGGCCACACGTCGTGCCGTGACTCCCACATCGACTCGGCCGTCGCGTAGCGGCGCGCCATCCAGCGCTGTGCTTGATCCGACATGCAGCGCTGCGTGTGCTCGACCACGTACTGCACGTGGAAGCCGTTCTGGCCTTCGGGTGTGCGCACGCGCAGCTGCGGCCAGCGCGACCAGCGACGCGTGAGGCGCACCGGCTCGGCCTGCGTGAGCGAGAGATCGTCGGCGAGGTTCGTGCCGTAGCGATGTCGGATGCGCGAGATCGTCCACTGCGGCGCGGCCTGCGCGCCCATGCCCTTCCTGCGTCGATCGGGAGGCCCCAGGCGACCTCCGGCCGGGCGCGCGCCGAGGAAGGGCTCGACCTCGCTCTGCCGCACGTGCGTGCCCACGCGGTGGACGTACTCGGTGATCGCCGCGCCCGGCGTCTGACGGAACACCTCGTCGGTGATCGCCGTGTAGAGCTCGGCGAAGCTGCCGCGCGCATCGGGGCGCATGCGCAGATCGGTGGGCGCGAGGATCGACGGACGGTTGGCGACGTCGTACCGGCCGTCGCGCGAGATCACGTAGAGCAGGATCTCCTGCTCCCCGGGGCTGTTGAGCGTGCCCAGGCGCACGGGCACGCGGAGCTCGTCCGACTCGTACTCGAGCTGGATGGGCGAGAGCATCATCGTCTCGCCCAGGCGCTGCGCGCGCGACGGATCGGCCCGGAAGAGGACGAAGCGGTGACCGCTCTCGATGTAGCCGCGCAACATCTCGATCGACGCGTCGGGCAGCTCGAGGCCACGCTCACGAAGGAATGCGAACAAGCCGGTCGACTGCTCCGCGCCGAGGAGCGTCACGTCGTACTCGTCGACGGGCCACTCGTCTTGGATGTCCACGCCGAACTCGTCCATCACGCGCTCGGCCTCGGTGCGTCCGCCCCCGAAGCCGGCGCCCGTGCCGCCGCCCAATCCCTCCGCGCTCGCCGCGCTCATGCGCGGCCGCGGCGGACAGGGCGGGAACACGTGCCGCACGCGCGGCGCTGTGCGCTGATCGAGCCGACGGAACGCGGTGCCGCTCACGGTGCGCACGTTCTCGCGGCCGATCGAGCCGGGGATCGGCACGACGAGCGAGAGCTCGACCGCGGGCCCCTCGTACGCCGCCTCGATCGTGAGCACGGTGCGGCGTCCTTCGCGCGTGATGACGACGGCGGACGCGGGATTGTAGCTGGGGTCGTCGGTGATCCCGCGCTGCTGCTGCGTCGAGGACGGCGGCGGCATGCGCATCATGCAGAAGCACGTGGCGTCCGCGCGGGGGGGCGCGCTCGCCGCGAGCAACGCGAAGAGCACGACGAGAGAGAGGAACGCGCGCATGGACCCTCGTGGCCACGACGAGAGGTTTCGTGACCGGGCGCGAGACTAACGCAGGAGCGCCGCTGCTACGCTGCGCGCTCGATGGCCACCGCGCGGAGCTTCTTCGAGGACGGCTGCTGGGTGATCCGCACGTCGGACACGCTGCGCTTCGAGCTGCACTGGACGCTGCCACTCTTCCCGGTGATGACGCGCTGCTACTCGCCGATCTCGTTCGTGCTCGCGCTGCTCGTCCTGGCGGTCCACGAGATCGGCCACGCGATCGTGGTGCGCTGGCGTGGCCTGCGGAGCCACGCGATCCGCATGCACTGGATGGGCGGCTACTGCAGCCACGATGGCGGCACCGCGCTCGACGAGGCCTGGATCGCGTGGGGCGGCGTCGGCGCGCAGCTGCCGTTCTTCGTGCTCGGTCTCGTCCTCGTCTTCGGCGTGCTCCCACCAGGCTCGCTGTCGGACGATCTGTACGTCTCCCTCGTGCTCGCGAACGGGATGATGATCGGCTTCAACCTCGTCCCGATCCGTGGCCTCGACGGCCACAAGGCCTGGACCCTCTTCCGCCTCCGCCGGGCCGCGGTCGCCTCGAAGAAGGTCGCCGAAGATCGCTGGGCCGCGAAAGATCGCGCGATGTGGGAGACGATCGAGGCCGCGAAGAAGAAGGCGGCGTCCGATCGCGATCGCATGAACTGATCAGGTGTCGGGGCAGTTGTCGACGATGGCTTCGACGACGGCGCCGGCCGCGTTGGCGCGCTCGCAAGCCGCGCCGTGGAGCTCGAGCTCGCCGCGCGTGGGGTTGGTCCACGTCCAGCCGTCGACGTCGCTGCGCGAGAGGCGCATGCCGTCCACCGAGACGAAGAACTGGCTCTCGTCGGTGGGCACCGAGGGGCTGATGAACGCGCAGCGGCTGATCGAACCGGTGATCTGCTCGAATGCATCGCGCAGCTCCCGATCGGAGCGCGCGGAGTAGAACGCGCGCTCGCCGGGCACTGTGCGCGGACGACCGCCCGCGACGGCCATGCGGTCGAGGTAGTCCGTGAGGTCGGCGCGGCTGTCGTCGGGGATTCCGATGATGAACACCGGGATGCCGAACGTGCTGAACGTCTCGGTCAGCGTGTTCGTCATGCGCGGATCGTCGACGCACGAGTAGATGCCGTCGGTGCTGTCCGGGTTCAGCGGATCGAAGCAGGCCTCGCGCCGGCTCGTGCACGTGCAGGTGCGGCGGTCCGCGACGAGCATGCCGTTGCAGTTCGGCCCGCCGTCGGTCGCGATGACGATGAAGCGTCGACCCTCGGTCGAGTCCGCGAGCGCCTCGCGGGCGCTGAGCAAGGCCTCCACCGTGGGCGTGCCGCCGACAGGTGGGAACGCGTCCATCGCGGACAGGATCGCGGGGGTGGAGCGGATGGCGGGGAGCACGTCGACGCCGCGCGAGGAGCGACACGCGACCTCGGCGGGGACGGGTGAGCCGTCCATCGGGATCGGATCCGGATAGAGCTTCGCGCCGATGCGGACGCGATCGCCGAGCTCTGGCAGCGACGCAGCGACCGCGTTGCGCAAGAAGCTCCAGCGCCACTGATCCTCGGGCAGATCCTCGGAGCCATCGAAGCCGAGGCGCATCGAGCCCGAGCGATCGATCACCAGCATCATGTCCGCGCGCGCGGGCTCGATCGGGAACGTGCCGGGCTCGCAGATCGGCGCGTCGGGCGCGTCGGGGCCCGTGTCGCGACCGACGTCGATGTGCGGCGCGTCGATGGGCGCGTCGAACTCGTCGATCTCGAGGCCCGTCTTGGCGCCGCATGCGGCGAGCGTGAGAGCCAGCGCCGTGATCGGACCGGTCAGCGTGCGTTCGCGTCGCATGAGTGAGCGGGAGTGTGCCATGCGCCTCTCGTGCAAGCGATCCCCGTGCCGCGCGCGACTCGGACGGTCCGCGATGCGGAGCCTGCGTGATCAGAAGCGCGCTGCCGCAGCGGTGCGGCGATCGGCGACGTCGGGCAGGCCGATGCGACCGCCCGTGTCGTCGCCCCAGCACAGCACCTCGCCGCTGCCGAGGAGCGCGCACGAGCTCGCGTCCGCGCAGCCGATCGCGACAGCGCCGCTCACGCCGGCCACGCGCACGGCGCCCTCGCGCGGTCGCAGGTCACCAGCGCCAAGCTGTCCGCTGTCGTCGTTGCCGAAGCAGAAGACCTCGCCCGATCGAGAGCGCGCGCAGCCGTGTCGCTCGCCCAGCGCGACCTCGACCACGTCGCTCGTGCCCGGCACGGGCTGCGTGGGATCGATGCCGAAGAGGCCGCCGCAGTGGAGCGATCCGCCCACGATGCCGCACACGGCGTGGTGGCCCGCGGCGATCGACGTCGCGCCGCGCAGCCACGGGATCTCGATCACGTCGGAGTAGACGTTGCCGCCGCTCGCGAGCCCGCCGAGGCAGCGCACCACGCCGCTTCGATCGCGCGCACACACGAACCCCGAGGTCGAGGCCGAGAGCTCGGTGACGTCGGTGAAGATCGGCTGATCGGGGCGGACGCTGTGGAAGGTCTCGTCGCGGCGGAGGCCGGCGAGGCCGCTGCAGCGCAGCGTTGCGTCGGTGAAGCCACACGTCAGCTCGCCCATCGCGTACAGGCGATCGGCGTCGGGGAAGCGCTCGCGCGCCTCGTACGCCGTGTACGGGATCGCATCGCGCGTAGGCCACGTCACGCGTCCGCGCGCGTCGAGCGGCAGCACACCGACGCGGGGCAGGAAGATTGCGCGCGCGCCGTGCGGCAGCTCGAACGAGGCGACCTCGGCGCGTGGGCTCTCGGGATCACGCAGCCGCGTGCCGTGCCCTCGACGATCGATCGTGTAGACGCCCTCGCTGGTGACGAAGAGCTGCGCGATGTCGGTCGCCACGCGCGTCGCCGTCGGGTGTGCTTGGCCGGTGCCGTCGCCGATCTCGCCGTACACGCCGCGGCCCCAACAGGCGACGCCGCCTTCGCTCGTGCGCGCGCACACGTGCTCGTAGCCGGCTGCCAGCTGCATGGCGCCGGACGCGAGCGGGACGTAGGACGTGGCGCCGTCGTTCAGCGGCACGCAGGTGACGCGCCCATCCGACGAACGCGCACACGCCGTGCGATCGGTGATCACGATCTCCTCCGCCTGGGCGAGCGCCGGGTAGGCCCGCGGCGGCACGCGATGCCAGCTCTGCGCTTCGTCGTACGCGGTCACGTCGCGGCCCCAGCAGCGCACCTCGCCGCTCACCAACGTTGCGCAGTGATTGACGCCGCTGGTCGCGATGCGCGCGACGCTCGAAGGCATGCGGATCGGAACGATCGGCGCATCGTCGTCCTCACGTCCGCGGAGGCACGGGTCGTAGACGCCTGCCCCCGTGCAGAGCAGCCGTCCGTCGCGCGTGACTGCGAACATCTCGCGCATCGTCACCTCGAGGAACGCCACGTCGCGTGCCGCCGCGAAGCGTGTTGGATCGGTTCCGGTGCCGACGCAGCGGACCGACGTTCCCGTGCGCGCGCACGTCGCGTCGCCGCCGACCTCGAGCTGATCGAGCTGCGCAGGGAAGGGCGGCGCGAGCTCGCGCTGCTCGCTCGAGGATCGCCAGCACGTGACGGGATGGCTTCGGCGCACGACGCACACCGAGAGGAAGCTCGCGCTCACCGAGACCGCGTCGTCGATGCCCGGCACCCGTGCAGGCACGAGCGACGCGCCCTCCGCACGCGCGTCGATCCACGCGCTGTAGAGGCCCCAGCTCCACACGTGCCCCGCGTCATCGACCGCGTAGCTCGTGTTCTGTCCGGCCGCGATCGACACGATGCGCGCCGTGCTCGTCGCCTGGGCCAGCGCCATCGGTGCGAGCGCAGAGCATGCGATGCTCGCGAGCCCCACCGCGATGGCGAGCCGCGACGCGCTCATTCGGCGCTCTCGACGGCCTCGCGGTGCTCGCGGCCGTACCGACGGTAGAGGCTCGAGGCCTCCATGATCCGCTCGCGTTCTTCGGCCGTGAGCTCGCGGATCACCTTCGCGGGCCGGCCGTGCGCGAGCATGCCGGCGGGGATCTTCGTGCGCGCGGTGACGAGCGAGCCTGCGCCGATCATCACGTCGTCCCCGATCTCCACAGCGTCGAGGACGATCGTGCCCATGCCGACCAGCACGCGGTGTCCGACGCGGCAGCCGTGGAGGATCACGCCGTGACCGATGGTGCAGTCGTCGCCGATCGTCGCGTCGTGCCAGCCGCCGGTCGCGTGCACCACGCTGTTGTCCTGGATGCTCGTGCGTGCGCCGACGCGGATGGGCATCACGTCGCCGCGCAGGACGGCCCCGTACCAGATCGAGCTCTCCTCGCCGATCTCGACGTCGCCGATGATCGACGCGCTCGGCGCGGTGAACACGCCGGGCGCGAGCCTGGGGAGGATGCCGCGGTACGGGAGGATGTGGCTCATGCGGGTCTCGGTTCGGCGCGTCGCGCGAGGTGATGGAGGAGGGTGCGCGCGCCGGTGCCGACCACGATGCCGACCGAGTCGGCGACGAGATCGAGCAGATCGGCGGAGCGACCGGGCACGAAGGCTTGGTGGATCTCGTCGAGCACGCCCCACAGCACGCCCGCGAGCACCGCGAAGAGCGCGACCCGGATGGCAGCCCGATCACGGAAGGTGCGCAGGCACGCGTGCGCGAGGAGGAACCCGAGCACGCCGTACTCGACAGCGTGGACGCCCTTGTCGCGCAACGGAAACGAGGCCGTGGGGAACGTCGGCGCCTCGAGCGAGCTGACGAGCCAGATGATCGCCATGTAGAGCGCAGCGGGGAGCCACGCGAGCGCGACGTCGCGCGCGCTCGATCGGTCGCGTCGGGCCCGTTCGCGCGACGCGCTCGACGTCGCCTCGTTCATGCGGACTTCGTGACCGGAAGGCGCCGGCGCTGGTCGCTCGGGATCATCACAGGTACCGTGACCGCGCGCGGCGGAAGGTGCGAGAGGTCACCCTCGACACGGCCCATGAGCGAATGTGCATTCGCCCGCTCGATGCTGGCCGTGAGCACCGCGCCGCGGAGGTCGAGCCCTGGCGGTGCCTCGACGTGCACGATCTCGTGACGCTCCGAACGCCCTTTCCAGCGGGCGATTCCGTCGTCGCCCTCGCGTCCGAGGTCCTCGATCAGCACGGTGGTGCGTGTGCCGACGAGGCTCTCGAGGTTCTTGCGCTGCGTCACCTCGACGGCCGCGAACAAGCGCGCGAGGCGATCGTCCTTCTGCGCCTCGGTGACGTCGTCCTCGAGCTTGAGCGCGGGGGTGTGTGGGCGTGGCGAGTACTTGAAGCAGAAGGCCGCGGAGAAGCCGACCTCGTGCACGAGCGAGAGGGTCTCCTCGAAGTCCGCCTCGGTCTCGCCGGGGAAGCCGACGATGAAGTCCGTGGAGAGCGTGAAGCGCGGGCGCGAGGCCTGGAGCGCACGGGCGCGCGCGACGTAGTGCTCGCGCGTGTAGCGACGCAGCATACGCTTGAGGACGCGGTTCGAGCCCGACTGCACCGGCAGGTGGACGTGCGCAGGGAGCACGTCGAGCTCGGCGTGCGCGCGCACGAGCGCGTCGGTGACGTGACGCGGATGCGGTGACGTGTAGCGGAGGCGAGCCAGCTCGGGGACCTCGCGCGCGATGTCGCGGAGGAGCTGCGCGAACTTCGATTCGCCCATGTTCTTGGGGTTTCCGTGCTCGTCGTCGAGATCGGGCGCGTCCTCACCGGGCGCGTGCCACGAGTTGACGGTCTGACCGAGCAGCGTGATCTCCTTCACGCCGCCTCGCGCGAGCGCGCGGATCTCGTCGATGACCTCGCGCGCGCTGCGGTAACGCTCGGGGCCTCGCGTGGTGGGCACGATGCAGAACGTGCAGCGCTCGTTGCAGCCCTTCATCACGGTGACGAACGAGCTCACCTCGCGATCACGCAGCGACAGCTCGGCGCCCGCGTCGAGGAAGCGCGGGTCGTGCACGTCGAAGACCGTGCGCGCGATCGGAGACTTCTGCTGCTCGACGTGCGCCACGAGGCCCGGCAGCTCCGCGATGTTGTCGGGGCCGAGCACGATGTCGACGTGCGGTACGCGCGAGAGAAGCTTTGCTCCCTCTTGCTGCGCCACGCAGCCCGCGACGGCGAGCACGAGCCCCGGTCGCTCTTCCTTGAGCGGCTTCATCGTCCCGAGCAGCGAGAGGAGCTTGTGCTCCGCCTTCTCGCGCACGCTGCAGGTGTTGACGACGATCAGGTCCGCGAGCTGCGAGTCGTCCGTGCGCTCGTAGCCCTGCTTCGCCAGCACCTCCTCGATGCGACGGCTGTCGTGCACGTTCATCTGACAGCCGTGCGTCTGGACGAGGTAGCGCTTCATGACCGAGGCGCGGACCTTATCGCTCGGGTGCGCCACGAGCACGTTCGGTCTCTCGCGGCCTATTCGGAGCGTACGGTGATCGGGATGCGGAACGTGCGCGCGCCGACCGTGCTGCCGAACTGGATCCGTCGCGCGATGCCTGCGACGCAGCGGCCTGCGGGGCCCGAGCCCACGTCGGCAGGCGTCACATCGACGGCGGAGACGTCGCCGCCTGCGTCGGTCGTGAAGTGGAGGAACACCTGCCCCGACGGAGGTGTGCTGCCCTCGAAGCAGCCGCGGATCGCGCTGGTGTGTCGCGCGAACGTACGATCGATGATCGCGCCGGCGGACTGGGCGGGACCACCTCCACCTACGCCACTGCTGGTGCTCGGTGGTCGAACGCTCGTGGGCTCGAACGCGTCGGGCACCGCGAGGTACGCGTCGGTCTCGGGGACGGCGGCGTCGGTGAGCGCGATGCCCGCGGGCGTGGCCTCGACGAAGACGACCTCGGGCTGGGTCGTGGGCCGCTGCGCGATCCACACGCCGACGCCGATCGCACCTGCGATGGCGACGAGCAGCACCACGACGGCCGCGATCCATCCGCTGCTCGCGGACGCGTTGCTGGCGGTGGTGACGGCGGGTAGCGCGGGAGGCGGGGGCAGCGGCTCCTCGAACGTCGGTCGATCGCTGGGAGCGCTCGGTCGTGCGAGGCGCGTGGGGTTGCTCTGTCGGGAGACGCCGGGCGTCGCAGGCGGGAACGACTCCGGGTCGATGACGCCGTTGGGCACCGTGCGCCACGAGTGCTCGAGCGTGTCGAGCTCGGGGAGATCGAACATCTGCGCGAAGCGAGGATCGCGGAAGTCGCGATCGAGCATGCGTCGCAGCTCGGCGTTGGCCTCTTCCGCGTCCATGGCGCGCACGCGACGCAGCGCCTTGGCGAGCTCCGCGGCCGTGGCGAAGCGCTCTTCCGGTCGCTTGAGCAGCGCGCGCGCGACGACGTCGGCGAGCGCGGACGGGATGTCGGGACGCACCACGTCGAGGCGCCTCGGGGCGTGGTGCAAGACGCGCTGGATCGTGGCCGCGGGCTCTTGGGTGCGGAACTCGTTGCGACCGACGAGCACCTCGTGGAGCACGACGGCCGCGGAGTAGACGTCGGCGCTGGGCTCGGGCGTCGCGCCCTCGAGGATCTCGGGCGCCATGTAGGAGAACTTGCCCTTCACCGTGCCGACGGTGGTCTTGGTCTCCTCTTCGCCCTCGGACGACTTCGCGATGCCGAAGTCCGCGAGCAACACCCGCCCCTCGATGTCGAGCAGCACGTTCGAGGGCGAGACGTCGCGGTGAACGATGTTGAGAGGGTTGCCCTCGGGGCCCTTCAGCGTGTGCGCGTACTCGAGCGCGTCGAGCACCTGGATGCAGGTGTGGACGGCCATCTGCCATGGGAGCTGTCCGGGCGCGTCACCCACGCCTCGCGCCTGCTGCACGTACGAGGCCCAACGGCCGAGGTGGAAGCCGTGGACGTAGTCCATGACGAGGAGGTAGGAGCCGTCTTCGCGGCCGAAGTCCGTGACCGAGACGATGCCCGGGTGGCGGAGCATCGACATGATGCGCGCCTCGCGCTTGAACATCTTCACGGCGCTCGCGTCGGCGTGGTCGCTGAGCATCCGCTTCACGACGACGGGCTTCACGAAGTCCGCCGCGCCCTCGCTGCGCGCGAGGTAGATCATGCCCATGCCGCCCCGCGCGAGGGGGCGGACGATGCGGTAGCGACCGAGGACGACGCGACCGAGGAGCTCGCTCTGATCGGACTCTTCCGACATCGTCAGGGGGCCACGCGACGCAGGTAGTAGTGCACGCCGGAGCGCGGGTGAGAGAAGCGGATGGCGAGCGCGTCGAGCTCACCGGGCGCGCTGACGTCGCCCTCGAAGCGGTGATCGCCATCGAGCGTGAGCGGCGTCCCCGCGACGGAGACGGTGGCGCCCTCGATCGCCATGCCCGACACGTGCACAGGGCCGCGCGCAACGGCTCCGCGCGGCTCGCGGATGTGTGCCGTCGGCGCGGCGTTGTCGAAGCGCACTCGCACCACGGTCGTCGGCGAGCGACGGCCGCCCGCGAGGAACGTGAGCCGGTGCTCACCGTCGCGAAGGGAGCCCGAGTCGAACACGTGGCTCGAGCTCGGTGAGGGAAGGATGCGCGTTCGTCCTCCGCTCACGACCTCGACCTGATAGGGCCCGACGCCCGCGCCTGCCCAACGGAACGTCACGATCGGGAGCGCGTTCTGGTAGAGGACATCGTAGCGGCGACCGTCGGCGTCGAAGAGGTTGCGCGGCGGCACGGACTCGAGGCGGAGCGAGCCGTCGTCGCGACGCACGGTGATCGTGCCGCCGGGCGCTTGTCCGCTGCCGCAGCGGAACGAGTAGCGGAAGCGGCCTGCGGGCACCGAGACGATGATCGAGCCCGTGCCCTCGAAGCGCACGCCGCGTCCCCCCGCCGAGAGCGTGACGAAGGTCTGACCGCTGCACGAGGCGGGGACGTCCAGGCGCACGGCGACGGGCGCGGCCGTGTCGTGGAAGGTCGCAGAATCTCCGGCGCTCATCGCGACGTGCGCGCGCGACGGCGAGGGCTGGAGCGGTCCGTCCTCGGCGACGGGACCTTCTTCGGCTTCGGGATCGACCCACGCATCGACCCCAGCGTCGGTGATCTCGCCGGTGTCCGGCGGGCCGGCGTCGGGAAGCTCGGGCGCGCCTGCATCGGGGACGAGCGTGTCCTCGAGGATCACGCTGCCGACCTCGACCAGCACGGCACGCCCTGCCTCGACGGTCACACCATCCTCGAACTGCACGCGTCCCGCGACCACCTCGATGTGCTCGGCGGGACCGGCGCGCAGGCGGATGCGTGTGCCAGCCTCGAGCTGCACGGTGCCCGCGTGCGTGACGAGCGACAGGCCTGCGCCGCTCGACTCGAGCTCGGCCTCACCGCTGGTGACCGCGATGCCCGCCCGATCCGAGGGCTGCCGCAAGAAGCGGATCACGGTGCCGGGCTGCATGCGCACGCCGCTCGATCCCCCGAGCACCAAGGCCGCGGTGGCGTCGGGTGCAGTGCGCACCGCTTCGTCCCACGTGTACGTCTCTCCGATGATCGTCGTGCGCCAGGTGTCGCCGGGCGTGGCGTCGTCGCGATCGACGATGCCTTGCGCGGCCGTGAGCTCCGCGACCTCCTCGCGGCCACAGCTGCACCCGGCGACGAACGACGGGGCGACGAACGACGCAGCGAAGGCGAGCACCGCGCAGGCGAGCTCGGGAGCGACCGCGGACCAGGGCATGCGCGCACCGACCCGATGCATCTGCGCCCGACGCATCAGTGATTGGGCTCCGAGAGGAGCGTCTCGACGAGACCGCCGAGCGAGTCGATCTCACCGCCGCCGATCTGCACGTCCCGCACGCGACCCCGACGATCGATCACGACCAGCGTGGGGAGGGCGCTGACGCCGTACTGGAGCTGCGTACCGCCGACGTCGCGGGCGATCGTGTAGCCGACGGGCGAGCGCTGGAGGTGCGCCTCGATCGTCGGGCGGCGCTCGCGGCTCACGCCCAGCACGGTGAGCCCGCGGTCGTGATGACGTCGATGGAGCGCGTCGAGCATGGGCATGATCGCGCGGCAGGGCCTGCACCACGTGGCCCAGAAGTCGATGACCACCACGCGCCCCGTGAGGCGTGCGAGCGAGACCTCGTCCTGCCCGGCGATGCGCTCGGCGAGGAGCGGCGGTGGCGACTCGCCCACCCGGAGCGCGCCCGGTCCGCCCTCCGCGCGGGTGGGTGCAGCGGCGGCGGGGGAGGGGACGGCCAACGCCGAGAGGCCCAACCCCGTGAGGCTGCCAGCGGCGAGACCGCCCGCGACGAGGCCGCGGAGCAAGGGGCGACGTCCGACCCTTGTGGGCTCCGAGACGCCGACGGAACGAGGAACGCGAGCCATGCGGTCGGCGGAGCGTACCACTGGCCGCCGAGCGCGCGCGTTTTCCTGCGCCGCGGGCTACAAGCGTGGCGTGCGCTTGGAGCTGCGAGACGTCGCCGTCACCTACGTCCTGGCGTTCGCCGGGACAGCGATCCTCGGCGCGATCGGCAGCTACGGGGGTCCGGCCGTCGGTGGCACCGTCGGTGGGCTCCTGGGCGATCTCGCAGGGGCGGGCACTGCCCTCCTCTTCTTCGGGCTCGCGCTCGCGTGGTCGCGTCGTCGCGGAGGCGGACCGCGACACTTTGGCATCGACCTCGGCGGTGTGATCGAGCCCTCGGAGCAAGAGCTCGCCGATACGCACGGGCGGGGCCGCGGCCTGGGGGCCGCGCTGTGGGCCGCGCTGCCGTCGGCGGGACGCGAGATCGGGTTCGCGCTGCTGGTGGCGCTGATCGTGTTCCCGCCGTTCGTCGTCGGCTTCTGGCTGTGGCACGGGCCGGGGCATCCGTGGCGGTGGAGCCCGCCGCCGGATCTCGCGACGTTCGCCCTCGCGCAGATCGTGATGGTCGCGCTGCCCGAAGAAGCCTTCTTCCGCGGCTGGGTGCAGACGCGGCTCCAGGACGCTCGGCCGCCCACGCGCACCCTGCTCGGCGCGCGCATCGATCCTGGCGCCCTCGTCGTTCAGTCGGTGCTGTTCGCGCTCGTGCACCTCGCCGCCGAGCCGCGCCTCGACGAGCTCGCGACCTTCTTCCCGGGCCTCCTGTTCGGCTGGGTCCGCGCACGCCGCGACGGGATCGGCGCCGCGCTCGTTCTTCACGCGCTCTCCAACCTGCTCGCCGAGATCCTCGTGCGCGGCTGGCTCCTCTGAGCCCCCTCGAAGCGGTTGCGGATCGCGACCCTGCGACGTAGGAGCCGACGCATGCAGCTCCATCCGCCGCCCCGCTTCGTGGTTCGTGAGATCGTGACGCGCGCCCTGATCGAAGATCTGGGCCGAGGCGACGTCACCACGGACGCGACCGTTCCGCCCGATCTGATGGGCAGTGCGGTGCTCGTCGCGCGCGAGCCGCTGGTGGTGAGCGGGCTCGACGTGTTCTCGCTCGTCTACGCCGAGGTCGATCCGAAGGTCGCGATCGAGCGTCGTTCGGAGGACGGTCAGCGCCTCGAGCGCGGCGCGATCGGCGCTCGGGTGACGGGCCCTGCGGCCTCGATCCTCAAGGGCGAGCGCGTCGCGCTCAACTTCATCCAGCGCATGAGCGGCGTCGCCACCAAGACGCGGCAGTTCGTCGACGCACTGCCCGCGGGCAGCAAGGTCCGCATCGCCGACACCCGCAAGACCACGCCCGGTCTGCGCGCGCTCGAGCGCTACGGCGTGCGCTGCGGCGGTGGGCACAACCACCGCGACGATCTGAGCTCTGCCGTGCTCATCAAGGACAACCACATCGCCGCCGCAGGCGGCGTCACCATCGCGATCGAGCGAGCACGGGCGCACGCGCCGCACACCTCGCGCATCGAGTGCGAGGTCGATCGCATGTCGCAGCTCGAGGAGGCGATCGCCGCGCGCGCCGACGTGGTGCTGCTCGACAACTTCGACGACGCAGCGCTCGCCGCTGCCGTCGCGTTCGTCGCGGGTCGCGCGATCCTCGAGGTGTCGGGCGGCGTGACGCTCGAGCGCATTCCGCGCATCGCGGCGACCGGCATCGACGTGATCAGCGCCGGTGGCCTCACGCACTCCGCGCGGGCGGTGGACTTCGCGCTCGACTGGGACGCGTGAGCGAGGGCCTGCGCGAGCTCGAGGCGGCGCGCGAGCGTCTCGCTTCGAGAGAGGGCACCTACGGTCGTTCGCTGACACTCGTGGCCGAGACCGGCTCGACGAACGACGACGCGCGCGCCGCGGCCGATGCAGGGGCACCGCGAGGTCACGTCGTCGTCGCGGACGCGCAGCGCAGCGGTCGGGGGGCGCGCGGGAGCGTGTGGAGCTCACCCGCGGGTCGCGATCTCTACGTCTCGATCGTCGAGCGCGTCTCGCTCACGCCGCGCGCGCTCTCGGTGCTCACGCTCGCGGTCGGGCTGGGCGTCCGCGACGCGTGCGTGTCGATCCTGGGGCCGCACGCAGAGCGATCCGTCACCGTGAAGTGGCCGAACGACGTGCGGGTCGCGGGCAGGAAATGCGCGGGCATCCTCGTCGAGTCGAGCTCCGTCGGCGAGCGCATCGGGCCGATCGTGATCGGCATCGGCCTCGACGTGAACCGCGACGCGTGGCCCGACGCGCTGCGCGAGATCGCGACCTCCCTCGCCGCCGTGCGAGGCGCGCCGATCGATCGCGCCGAAGCCCTGCTGACCTTGCTCGCGTGCGTGGAGGCGCGCGTGGAGCTGCTCGTGCACGAAGGCCCCGAGGCCATCGTCCGCGCGCTTCGCCCCCACCTCGCGTGGGTGGGTGAGCGGGTGCGCGTCGACGCGATCGAGGGCGTGCTCGAGGGCATCGACGACGAGGGCGTGCTCCTCGTCCGTCAGTCGAACGGCGAGGTCGTTCGCGCTCGGTCCGGGACGCTCCGCCTCCTGGGCTGAGAGAGCGAGAAGGAATCCCACCACCGCGTCCCTTCAGGTTCGTGAATCGATTGCTTCTCGCTCCCTCGGGCGACGATCACGTGCTGCGGCCGACGCGTCGGCGCGCCGTCAGGCACGCGTCGCTGCCCACCGCGAAGTCGCGACACGTGCGAGGTCGTTCGGCGTGGAGCGCGCAGCGGTAGGGCGCTTCGCTCGAGCCATCGCCCGAGAGCGGTCGGCAGCGTCCGCCGGGGCGGGGAAGATCGAACGAGCCGTCGTCACGCACCACGAGCAGCGAGCGGTGTGCGCGTGCGAACGGGTCGTTCTTCTGCACCTCGATCACATCGAACGCCTCACGGCAGCACGCACCACAATCCTCGCAGCGGAGAGCTGGCTCCCACCGCTCGCAGGCCGCGGCGTCGGCGCGCGTCGCGCGTCGGGCCTTTCGACATCGAAGCCCGCGCGAGCTCGACACACCGAAGCCGCAGTCCCCGCACGTACGCCGCGAGGCCTCCATCCCCTCGCGCGGGAGCGGGAAGCCGACGGCGTGACGCCCCGACGGAGCCTCGAGCTTCGTCCACAAGGACGCGAGCGGATCGGTGGTGGCCTTCGGGAGGAACGATCGCAGCGTGTCCGCGAGCGAGGCCGTCGCGTCGAGCGCCTCGGTGAGGTGCGGCGACCACGGCCGCGTGTCCACGCGCGCGATCGCCTTCTTCGCGAGCTCGATCGATCGCGCCGCCCCGCGCGCGTCGTTGAACGCGGCCTCCGCCTCGCTCCGTACGAGCGGATCGGCGCCGAGCGCGTCGTGGAACGCACGGAAGTCGGTGGTCGGCGCGAGGAAGGTGCCGAGGCCGCGCGAGCGCGCGAGGAAGGCCTGCGTGCGGATGCATGCGTGCTCCCTGAGCACGTCGTCGTCGCTCGTGTTGTCGAGGCCCCAGTCCTCTCGCTCGAAGGCGTCCGGACCCTCCACGAGCGCGTGACAGAGCTCGTGGAAGATCATCTGGGCGAGCGAGTCGTCGGCGTCGAGCTCGGAAGGGATCGCGATGCGGAGGGTGCCGCGCCCATCCGTCGAGGCATACGCGCCCGCCTCCCGCACGAGCGAGAGGCCGACGCGCTCGGCGCACGTGATCCAGATGCGATCGAGGGGATCTTCGTAGCGGGCGTGAATCGTGCGCATGAACGCGGCGTCGGAGGCTTTCACGAGTGTACGATCCGGTCCTCGTGAGTCGTAAGGCATGAGCATCCTCGACGAGCTCGAGCTCCGCACGCAGTTCGAGGCGCGTCGTGCCCTCGGCGTGAGCGCCTTGGGGACGTGGGCACGGACACGGCTGCCGCTCGAGGCGCCCTCACGCGTGCGCGCCGAGTGCGTGCGCGGCGTCCTGATCCTGTCCGTGGGCGCGGGCGACACGGAGACTGTCGCGTCGCTCACGCCGCTCCTGCTCGATCGACCGCGCGTCGATCTCACAGCGCTCCTCGCCGCGTGCGAGACGAGCGGCCACTCGGAGCTCGCGCGTACGGTGGCGCGAGGGGTGGTGGAGGCGGAGCCGACGTCGACGTCGTTGCTCGTCCTCGCGGCGCTCGAGGAGAAGCTCGGGCGATCGCCCGATGCAGAGAGCCTGCGCCGGCGCGCCGTGACGCAGGCGGACGGCCTGGCCGATCGGCGCGCGGCGCTGCGCGCGCGGATCGAGCTCGCGCGTGGTCTCTCGCTCGTGGGGCGCGAGGTCGACGCGCTGGGGCTCGCCACGGAGATCGATCGCGAGAGTGAAGCGTGCCGTGCGCCCCTCTCGCTCGATGCTCGTGACCAGCTGATCCTCGCGCGCGTCGAGCTCGCGGCGACCGGGCGCTACCGACGCGTTCGCGCGATCGATCGGCTCGCCGAGGTCGTCGCGGGCGGTGGCTTCGAGGGACGCGCCGCGCTGCGCCTGCTCGCGAGACACGTGGAGCGCGCGGGCACCTCGATCACGCTGGCCGAGGTGGATCGCGCGGAGGCCGTCGTGGGACGTGCCCGCGCGACCGCGCTCGCGACGGAGGCCCTCGACGCCATCGAGACTCGCCTCGCGCTCGCGCGTGCAGACGAGGCCGAGCGAGAGGCAGCGACCGTGCGTGCGATCGCCGCGAGCAACGACGGCCGGGTGCGAGTCGAGCGTGCGCGTGCGCTCCGCGATGGCGGGACGGCCGGCCCTGCGCCGAGCGCCCCGCTGCGCGGGGAGTGGCTGTGCTTGTCGGTGCTCGCGCACACGCGCACACGACGCCTCGGTGATGCGCTCGTCGCGCTGCGCGAGATCGACGCCACCCGTGCGCCAGCGAGCGTTGCAGGCTGGAGCATGGTGGGGCGTGCCTGTGCCGAGCGGGCGCTCCGCGAGCCGCTCGTGTCGATTGCCTCGCGTTGGCTCGCCGACGATCGCTCCCGTGCACCACGCCGCGGCTACCTCGATCTCGCGGTGCGGCTCGAGCGCGCGGGCCTCGCGGATCTCGCGAGCGTCGCGCTCGATCGAGCACGACGCGTCCACGAGCCAGGCGCGCGCGAGCTGGCGATCCAGCACGCGATCCGACGCGCTTGGTCCCTCCGTGCGCGTGGCGAGACCCGCGAGGCGCACCGTCTTCTGGCCGCGGCCTTGTCCGACGCTCGCGTCGGAGCTGGCAGCGCGCTGATGAGCCCTTCTCCTCCGAGGACACGATGAACCGCACGCAGCCGCTCCGCTTCGAGTCACGTCACGCCTCGCGCTGGAGATGGCTCGGCGTCGTATCGCTCGCCCTGTCGGTGGCCAGCGCGACGACCGTGAGCGCGCAACGTCGTCGCACACCTCCGACGCCCCCGCCTCCTGCCGCGCTCACGCCCGAGCAAGCGGCCGCCGAGTGCGCTGCATCGGCGCCTTCACGCACCGCTGCCGGCACGGCCGTGCAAGCAGCGTCGCCCGCGCGATGTGGTGAGGCGGGTCAGGCGTACGAGGACGCAGGCGATCTCGAGCGCGCGGCCACGCTCTACCGCAACGGCTGCATGCGCGGCGATGCGACCTCGTGCCGCAACCTCGGTGCGATGCAGCTCCTCGGCAACGGCGTCACGCAGGACTACGTGCAGGCGCTGACGAACTTCCGGGCTGCGTGCGACGCGGGCCACCCGCGCGCCTGCTTCGATGCGGGCCGCATGATGGAGAGCGGCCTCGGCGCCACGGAGAACTTCGCCAACGCGCGCCGCAGCTATGCCCGCTCGTGCGAGCTCGGCTGGGGCGCCGCCTGCACGCACCTGGGCGAGCGCCTGGCGATCAGCGAGTCCGCGCGCGACATCCAGGAGGCCGTGTCTCTCTTCACGCGCGGATGCCGCGGCGGTGATGGCACCGCGTGCACGCAGCTCGGCGATCTCCACACCACGGGCCGCGGCGTCGCGCGTGATCTCGAGCACGCGGCGCGGAGCTACGAGTCGGGCTGCGAGCGCGGTGATCTCGCGGGCTGCGAGCGCCTGGGCAATCTCCTCCAGAGCGGGGACGTCGGCGACGCGAGCCGCGCGGGGCAGTTCCTCACGCGCGCCTGCGACGGGGGCCGTCCGGCGGCGTGCAACGATCTCGGCCTCGCGCGCGAGGACGGCGAGGACTATCGCATCGCGGCGCAGCTCTTCACGCGGGCGTGCGACGGCGGGGAGCCCATCGGCTGCACCAACCTCGGTCGCATGATGGAGCTCGGTCGCGGCATGGAGGCCAACCTCGATGGTGCGATCCGTCTCTACGAGCGCGCGTGCCGCGACAACGAGCCCGGTGGATGTGTGGCGCTCGGGGTGCTGCGCGAAGAGGGTCGTGGCGTGCCCGAGGACGCGACAGAGGCGGCGCGTCTCTACGACGTCGCGTGCCGCGCGGGTGACTTCCTCGGCTGTGTGCACCTCGGCCTGCTCCGGCAAGAAGGTCGCGGTGGGCCCACCGATCTGCCGGGTGCGATTCGCTTGTTCCAGCGCGCGTGCGACGGCCACGAGATGTACGGCTGCGCGATCCTCGGCCTCGCCTACGAGGAGGGACGCGGCGTGACGGCCGACCTCGCGCGCGCGCGTCAGCTCTACGAGCAGGCGTGCGAGGGCGACGAGCTCCTCGGTTGCTCGAGCCTCGGCGTGCTCTTCGAGGAAGGCCGCGGCGCGACGCGGGATCTCGCGCATGCGGTGCGCCTCTACCAGCAGGCGTGTACGGCCGAGGAGCCCTACGGCTGCACGCGCCTGGGTCTGCTCCATCGCAGCGGGACGGGCGTGACGCAGGACGACGCGCGCGCGTTCGAGCTCTTCACCTCGAGCTGCGAGGCCGGCGATCTCCGCGGCTGCAACGCGCTGGGCTACTGCTACGAGCGTGGCGCGGGCACGACGGTCGACGAGACCCGCGCAGGCACGCTGTACCGCCGCGCCTGCGACGGGGGGCTCTTGCCTGGCTGCACGAGCCTTCGCCGTGCAACCGATGCAGCGCAGCTTCGCGGCGATTCCGCGCGAGCTGCGCGAGGCGGCGTGGGTTTCCGGCCTGTCGCGCTGGCAGACCTTCCTGCGCATCGAGCTGCCGCTCGCCTGGCCA
>JAFLCL010000171.1 GCA_017303575.1 Deltaproteobacteria bacterium | reverse complement strand
AGCGCCACCGCCTCGCGCGCGGCGCGTCCTCGCCCCGGCAAGGGCCGCGTGTGGACGCTCGGCGCCGACGGACGCGCCGAGCGCGTGTGGGCGCAGGAAGAAGGTCACGTCACGCGCCTCGAGATCGGCGAGCGCGGCGTGATCTTCGCGGCGCTCGGCGCCGAAGGTCGTGTGGTGCGCATCGAGCCCGATCGCACGAGCAGCGTGTGGATCGACGTCGACGAGCGCCAGGTGCTCGCGATGGGTCTCACCTCGAGCGCGCCGTTCTTCGCGACCGGCGACGGTGCCGCGCTCTACCGCGTGAGCAGCGGACGTCCCGATGCCCCGAGCTGGACCAGCAAGGTCCTCGACGCCGAGCTCGCGTCACGCTGGGGCCAGCTCGTGTGGCGCGGCTCGGGAGCCGTCCGCGTCGAGACGCGCTCGGGCAACACCGAGCGACCCGACGACACGTGGAGCGCGTGGAGCGCACCGATGACGAGCTCGGGCCCCGTGCGCTCGCCCGCCGCACGCTTCCTCCAGGTGCGCGCGAGCTTCGTCGATCAGGCGGCGGTGCTGCGCGCGCTGTCTGTCTACTACCTGCCGCAGAACCAGCGACCGGTGTTGATGGACGTGGGCCTCAAGGCGCGCACCACCAAGCGCGCGCCGGATGTCGATCCGACCGCGCCGCCGGCACCGTCGGCGAGCGTCGGCCTCACGTGGCGCGTCGAGAACGTCGATGGCGATCGCCTGCGCTACCGACTTCGTTTCCGCGAGGAGACGCAGACGGTGTGGCGTGAGATCCTGCGCGACTCCGAGACGCTGTCGGCCACGGAGTACGCGTGGAACACGACAGCGATCCCCGATGGCTGGTACGTGATCGAGGTCGAGGCCACCGACGAGCTGTCGAACCCCGATGCGTACACGCTGCGCTCGCGCGTCGCGAGCGAGCCGATCCTCGTCGACAACACCCCGCCCGAGGTCGTCGACCTCGCGGCCGCCGGCGTGCGCATCAGCGGTCGCGCGCGCGATGGCATGGGCCCGATCTCGCGCATCGAGATCGCGATCGATGGAGGCGAGTTCCGCCCCGTGTTCCCCGAGGACGATCTCCTCGATACACGCGACGAGCGCTTCGCGATCGACGTCACCACGCTCTCGGGTCTGCTCCGTCCGCTCACGCCCGGCTCGCACATCGCATCCGTCCGCGCCTACGACGCCGCCGGAAACCATGGTGCCTCGGAGGTCGGCTTCACCGTGCCGCAGCCCGCCGCCGCGCCCGCGGCCGCGCGCCGTCCGCGCTGAGCGCGCATGACCGAGACGAAGCCGACCGTGGGGCCTTCGAGCGATCGAGATCCCTCGATCGACGCGCTGCGCGGCCTGTGTCTGCTCGGCATCGCGATCGTGAACGCGCCGTGGATCGGACTCTCGCCTTCGCTCCCCGATCTCTTGTGGGACGACACCCGGCGCGCGGCGCTGCCCCTCTGGGATCTCGGGTCGGCGCTCTTCGTCGAGGGCCTCTGCGAAGGAAAGTTCTACCCGCAGTTCGCCGCGCTCTTCGGACTCGGCGCGGGGATCCTCATGTCGCGAGGACGCGTGGCCTACACGCGACGCCTGCTCGTGCTGCTCGTGTTCGGCGTGATCCACTCCATCGTCGGATGGTGGGGCGACATCTTGCTCAACTACGCGCTGCTCGGCTTCGTGCTGCTCGCGATCGAGCGACTGCCGACGCGCGGGATCCTCGCGTTCTCCGCGCTGATGATGGTCGTCACCACGGCGATCGCGATCCGCTTCGACACATGGTTCTCGCCCGACTTCGACGACGCCGAGCGCGCGCGCGAGCACGCCGAGTACCTCGCGCACGAGCTCGCGATCTACCGCGATGGCGACTTCCTCACCATCAGCCGGCACCGCTTCGACGAGATGCTCGCGTTCTTCGGCCAGTACAACTGGAGCTACCGCCTCAACACGGTGGTGATGGGGAGCTTCGGCCTCTGGCTCGAGCGCAGCGGGAGCCTGCGACGTCTGACCGCGTCCGCGCACCACGGTCGCATCGCGGCGGCGCTCGTCGTGATCGGCATCGCCGCCAACGCGTCGCTCGCGCTGTGGTCGGGCCACTACATCCTCGCCGGCAACGTGCTCGCGATGGGCTACGCGGCGAGCTTCCTCTGGCTCGGCAAGCGTGCCTCGTTCGCGCGCGTGCGCGACGCGCTCGTGCCGATCGGGCGCACGGCGATCAGCGCGTACCTCGGCCAGACCGTCGCGTTCACGCTCTTCTTCTACGGCTACGGCCTCGCGATGTACGGCCAGCTCGGGCCCACCGCCGCGCTCGCGCTCGCGTGCTCGGTGTGGCTCACCGAGGTCGTGCTCGCGCACGCATGGCTGTCGCGCTTCACCATCGGCCCCGTCGAGTGGCTGTGGCGATCGCTCACGTACCTGAAGGTGCTGCCGCTCTCGAGAGCCTGACGCGCTCAGCGAGCGAGCTCTCGCGCGACGAGCGCGGGATCGACCCAGTGCGCGAAGTGGTTGGAGCCAGGCCACACCTCGAGCGGGACGCCCAGCACGTTGGCGAGATCTTCAGACAGAGCGCGCGGCACCGCGACGTCGTCGGCGATCGAGACGACGCGCGTCGGCACGGTGGTGCGCGGCACGCGCGAGACCGCCTTGACCACGCGTCGCAGCTGCCGCGCGAGCCGCGTGCTGCCCGTCGTGACCAAGAGCTGACGGATGCGCTCCACCTGATCGGGCGCGTGCGGCGTCGAGCCGAGCCAGCGCTGCGCGGCGATCGCCGTGCCGGTCTCGGGCGTGAGCACGCCGGCCTCGAGCGCCTCCGCGAAGCCCACGAGCCCTGCGGCGGTGTCGCCCACGATGTCCGCGAGTCCCGAGAGCAAGACGAGCTTGGCGACGCGATCGGGTGCGCGCGCCGCTGCGTGACCGGCGACCCATGCGCCGTAGGAGTGACCGACGAGCACGACGGGCCCACTCGCGCGCGAGATCGCCGCGACGACGTGCGCGACGTGATCGTCGACCGTCGCGCTCGGCACTTCTTCGGCGCCGTGGTCGGGCAGGTCGAGCGCATCCAGGCTCGAGAGGTGCGGCGCGAGCGGCTCCCACGCGCGCGCGTCTCCGGGACAGCCGTGCACGAGGACGAAGTGCGTCACGCGCGGCTCCTCGGCGATGCGCCGTGAACGGACGCGATGTGCTCGACCGCATCGGCCAGCGTGGCGGCCGTGGACTTCGTGTCCCCCAGGCTCGCCAGGAGCCCGGCCACATCCCACAGGTTCTCCACCTGATCGATCTTGCCGTCGACGAAGCGGAGGAAGCCCGCGCCCTTCATCTCGATCGGTCGGTCATCGTGCGTCCGGCCGCGGAAGCGCATGAAGAGCGCCGCTTCGTCGCCGCTCTCGACGACACGCTCCAGCGTGATCTCGGTGTGAGGCAGCACCTCGAGGATGCGCGCCACGAGCTGACGGTAGCTCGCCTGGGTGTTGGACAGCCCCTTGGTGCCCGCGCCCGGCGCGCGCATCTCGTCGATGACGCGGAGGTCGCGATCGCCGTAGAGCCGACGGAAATAGGTCTCGAACACATCCCTCGCCCGTTGGGTCATGGAGCGATGGTCGATCGAGCCACGCGGCTCTGCAACGAGATCGTGCGTCCGCTCAGCGAGGTCGTGAGCGGCCGCGGACGAGACGCAGATCGACCGTGTGCGGGCCGTTCGCGAGCACCTCGACGCCCTGCGTGACGTAGCCGCGCGCGCTGACCTCGAGGCGGTGCGCGCGCCCGTCGACCTCGACGCTGAACGACGTGCCCTCCTGTTCGTCGCCGTCCCAGCGGATCGTGGGGTTCTCGACGTTCACCTGCACGGTGATCTGCGCGAGCTCGGCGCGGGGCCCGATCGGCTCGGTGCTCGTCGTCGGAGGCGGGGCGCTCGTCGTGTCGTTGAGGTGCGCGCGCTCTTCGTCGAGGCGCATGCGGTGCACGACGAGAACGCCCGCGACCGCGAGCACGCAGAGGACGAGCAGCACGCCGCCGAAGATCGAGGGTCGCTTCTGCGAGCGCGGCGTCACCCAATCGGCGCGACCCGGCGCGGGCGCGGGCGCCTTGAAGAGGATCGCCTCCGGCGTGAGCGTCGGCGCAGGAGGACGTGCTGCCAGATCGGCGGGCGGCGCGATGGGCTGCGCTTTGGGCTTGGGCGCGGGCGTGCCGACGGGCATCAGCGCGTCGTCGTCGTCGTCCTCGGCCACGAGGTCCGCGGCCGTGACGGCCGGAAGCTGTGCGGCCTTGGTGGCGTCGCGCACGAGGCGCCCGCTCCAGTCGAGCGCAGCGAGGCGCTGACGCACCACCGACGCGCTCGCAGGTCGTTCGGTCGGCAGCTTCTCGAGGAGCTGAGCGACCAGCGCCTCGAGCTCGATGGGCGCTTCGAGCTCGGGCACCACCTCACGCAGCTTCGGCGGCGTGTCGCGGAGGTGCTGCCCCATCAAGATCACGGGCTCTTTGTCGAGGAACACGGGCCGACCCGTGAGCATCTCGAAGAGGATCGCGCCGAGCGCGTAGAGATCGGCGGCGGGACCGACGGGCAAGCGCGCGACGGCCTCGGGACTGATGTAGCGCGGCGTGCCGAGCACCTGCTGCGCGTCGGTGAGCTGCGCGCGATCTTCGCTCGTGTCGGGGCGCTCGTCGTTCTGGAGGATCCTCGCGATGCCGAAGTCGAGCACCTTGAGGCCGCCGGTCGCGAGCAACGTGACGTTGTCGGGCTTGAGATCGCGATGCACGACGCCCGCCGCGTGTGCGGCCTCGAGCGCGCTCGCGATCTCCATCGCGACACGCACGCTCTCGCGCGGTGGCATGGCCCCCGAGCCGGTCTCCTTCGCCAGGCGACGCAGCCGCGTGAGCAGCGAGTCTCCGTGGAGGAGCTCCATCGCGAGGAAGAGCGTGCCCTCGTCGCCGCGACCGAACTCGTGCACGACGACGACGTTCGGGTGATGCACGCTCGCGGCCGCGCGCGCCTCGCGCTGGAAGCGCGCCTCGATGAAGGGATCGTCGGCGACGTCGGGCCGCAGCACCTTGATCGCGACGCGTCGTCCGATCGCGAGCTGCGTCGCCTCGTACACCGAGCCCATGCCGCCCGATCCGAGCAGGCGCTCCACGCGGTATCGGCCCGCGATGGTCGTGCCCATCGAGAGGCTCGTGTCCGCGATCTCCTTCTTCGTCATCCGCGGGCGCGTGGACGACGCGGGATCACGGCCGCCGCTCGAGGTGGACGATGCGGACTTCGCGGCCTCGGGGCGCACCGTGATGCGCTCCTTCTTCTGCGGCTCGCCGGACATCAACGGCCCGACACTACCACGTGAGCGGCTCGAGCGGAGCCCTGAGTGCCCGTGAAACGTGGGCGTTTCGTGTCGACGCTGCGACGCGGGGGCCTCCGCTTGGCGACGTGCGTCTCGGCCCCTAGGCTCTGGCGGTGCATCACGACGCTGAAGGTTCCGCCGAGCGCGCGCGACGCGAGAAAGGTCCGCCGATCGTCGAGTGGTACCGGCTCGACGCGAGCCGCCGCATCTTCACGACGCTCACGCTGGGGGCTTCGATCATGCTGCTGGGGTCGATCGTGTCGGCCGCCGGCCTCTTCGGCTCGCGTGGCTCGATCCCGCACCCCCTCCTCATGGGCCATCGACGCGCGATGATCAGCGAGGAGCCCGTCGGGGAGCGGAGCCCGATGCTCGAGATCACGACCGGTCTGGTCGCGCTCGCGTGCCTGCTCGGCGGCGGCGCGACGGCGATCGTGGGGCTCAAGCGCGCGCTCGCAGAGGAGAGCTACCTCGCGCTCCGGCACGACGGCGCTCTCTTCGTGCACGGCGAGACGGAGCGCTTCGTGGCGTGGGACGACCTCGAGGACGTGCGCTGGGACGCGGCGAGCAACGCGCTGCTCTTCATCGGGCACGATGGCGTGCCCGTGCCGCTGGTCGCTCGGTTCGCGGACGTGACCAACGAAGATCTCGCGCAGCGTGTTCGCGCCGTGCGCAGGCGCGCCGTGCACGGTCTCCTGGGCGGACGGGATGCGCGCGATGCCGCGGGGTCGAGCGACGCGTGACCGTGACGCGCGGCAGGATCCCCGTGCTGCTCGTGCACGGCATCTGGGACACGGGTGCCAAGCTCTCTACGCTGCGGCGCACGATCGAGGCGCGTGATCGGGACGTCGAGACGATCGATCTCGTTCCCAACGACGGCCGCGCCACGATTCGCGAGCTCGCGATGCAGGTGGCCGCGCGCATCGAGGGCCTGCTCGTCGGCGCGGACGTCGCGCGCCTCGATCTCGTCGGTTTCTCGATGGGCGCCCTCGTCTCGCGCATGTACATCCAGCGCCTGGGGGGTCGCGATCGCGTGCGTCGCTTCGTGTCGATCTCGGGCCCGCACCACGGCACGCTCGACGCGCTGGTGATGCCCTACGCGGGCACGCGCGACATGAGGCCAGGGAGCGCGCTGCTCACCGATCTCGCGTCGGACGCGTATCCATGGGGCGACGTCGAGGTGCACGTCCTCTACACGCCGTTCGATCTCATGATCGTGCCGCCGCGCTCGAGCGAGCTGCCTGGTGCCAAGAGCACCCAGCGCATCCCTGTCGCGTTCCATCGCTTCATGATCGAGCACCCTCGCGCCACCAAGGCGATCGCCGACCTGCTCGTGGAGCGCGGGTGAAGGCCGCCGATCGCAGCAGAGCTCGCGCGAAGCTCGTCGCGTGGTTCGGTGAGCACGCGCGGGCGCTGCCGTGGCGACAGACCTCGGATCCGTATGCGATCTGGATCTCGGAGGTGATGCTCCAGCAGACGCGTGTCGAGACGGTGCTCCGCTACTACGATCGCTTCCTCGCGCGCTTCCCCACCGTGCGTGCGCTGGCAGACGCGAGCGAGGACGACGTGCTCTCGATGTGGAGCGGCCTCGGCTACTACCGCCGCGCGCGTCTCCTGCACGAAGGAGTGAAGGCGGTGGTCGCGCGCCACGGCGGTCGTGTCCCCGAGGACGCCGAGGCGCGTCGCGCGCTGCCCGGCGTGGGCCGCTACACCGCGGGCGCGATCGGCAGCATCGCGTTCGATCGCCCGGAGCCGATCGTGGATGGGAACGTCGCGCGCGTGCTCTCGCGCCTCGACGTGATCGAGCACGCGATCGGCACGCCCGCGAGTGAGAAGGCGCTGTGGGCCGAAGCGAGCGCGTGGGCCGCGCACGACGCGCCGGGCACCGTGAACCAAGCACTGATGGAGCTCGGTGCCACTGTCTGCACACCGACGAGCCCGCGCTGTGATGCATGTCCACTGCGCGCGTGGTGCGGCGCCCGCCGCGCCGATCGTGTGGACGAGCTGCCCGTGCCTCGCGTGAAGAAGGCTCCCAAGGAGGTCTCCGTGGTCGCGCTCGTCGCGCGTGATCGCGCGGGCCACGCGCTGCTCGTGAAGCACGAGGCGAACGACGAGGGCGGCCTCTTCGGCGGCGATCTCTTCAAGGGTCTGTGGTCGGTGCCGATGCAGGAGGGTGAGGGCCGCGGCGTCGCGCGAGAGCTCGCGGAGTTGCACGGCGCCGCGCTCGATCTCGCGGAGCCGCGCCAGGTCATCCACGTCCTCACGCACCGTCGTCTCCGCGTGCTCGTCCACCAGGGGCGGATTGCGAAGGCACGCGGCACGGGCCGCCTGGTCGATCCGGACGCGCTCGACGGTCTCGGGGTGGCGACCCTCACCAAGAAGGTGCTGGCGAGCGCGCGATGATGGCTTTGCGAACACGGTCGCGACGTTCGATCCTCGCGTGATGGCACGCGCTCGACTCGCCTTGCTCTTCTGCCTCGCAGGCTGCGGTGGCTCTCTCTCGGGCAGTGATGCCGGGCGTGAAGACGGCATCGATGCCGACTCGGTCGCGTCCGCGGATGCGAGCGCCACGCGGGACGGGAACGCGGACGTCGGCGAGAGCGAGCAGCCCGATGCGCGCGTGCCGTCGGTCGACGCGCACGCGAGCGAGCCCTGCACCACCCGCATCACCTATGGCAGCGCGTGGATCCATGGCCCCGAGCACCCCGCGCAGTTCGACGACGCGAGCGGCGTGATCACGTGGGACGGAGTCTGCACCGACGAAGGGAGCAACTCGTACGCGTTGCTGTCGAACGGCTGGCGACCTTATTTCAGTGGGCGATCCGCGTGCGTGATCGCGCTCGACGCACGCGGCGACTGTGCGCCCGCGCCGAGCGAGTGTGCGACGCGCATCACCTATGGCGCTCGCTGGCTCCGGCCCGACGGGCACGCGTCCGACCACGACGACGTGGGCGGTGTCGTGACGTGGGATGGACAGTGCGAGCGTGCGGGCGCGGACTCACGCGCGTCGTTGTCCAACGGTTGGGTGCCGCACTTCGCGGGCGCGAGCTCGTGCGGCATCTCGCTGCGCTACGTGCAGTGCGGCGGCCTGTTCGCGAACCCCGTGATCGACGTGGACTGCCCGGACCCCGGTGTCACGCGCGACGGGGACACCTTCGTGCTCACGTGCACCTCGGGGGGTGCGGCGGCCGCGTTCCCGCTCCGCACCTCGCGCGACCTCGTGCACTGGACGAGCGCGGGGCACGCGTTCCCGGCGGGCACCCGTCCATCGTGGGCCTCGGGTGACTTCTGGGCGCCCGAGATCCACCACGTCGGTGATCGTTGGATCGTCTACTTCAGCGCGCGACGCGCGAGTGACGGACGGCTCGTCGTGGGGGCGGGGATCGCCGAGGACGTGCTGGGTCCGTACACGGACGTGGGCGCGCCACTGGTCACCGGGCCTTCACCCGGCGTGATCGACGCGCACTTCTTCGAGGCCTCCGATGGCCGCCGCTTCTTGCTCTACAAGGTCGACGGCAACGCGGTGGGCGCTCGCACGCCGATCCTCCTCCACGAGCTCGAGCCCGACGGCGTCACGCTGCGCGGCAGCGCGACGGAGATCCTGACCAACGATCGGGCCTGGGAAGATCCGCTCGTCGAGGGACCGTGGATGATCGAGCGAAGCGGCACGTTCTATCTCTTCTACAGCGCGAGCTACTACGCGAGTGCGCGCTACGCGACGGGCGTCGCGCGCTCGAGCTCACCCACGGGCCCATTCACCAAGAGCAGCGGCCCGATCCTCACGAGCAACGGCGCGTGGGCCGGACCCGGGCACGGCTCGGTGATCGTCGGACCCTCGGGCGAGTGGGTTCACGTCTATCACGCGTGGATCGGTGATCGCGTCGATGCGTCCCCTGGACGTCTCGTGCTCGTCGATCGCCTCGGCTGGGACGCCGACGGCTGGCCGACCATGCACGCCGCGCCCGGCGCGATCTCGCAGCCGATCCCCTGATCACGTCGAACGATCCCGACGCGACGCGCCTCACCGCTGGACGGCGTGCACGAGGTGACCCGCCTCGCCTGTTGCAGGGATCCGTAGATCGGCGACGGCAGCACGAACACACGCGTCTTCGTCCGTCCCCGCTCGGCTTCCGCGCAGCGTCGCATCGAGGACGCCCTCAGCAGTCCAGCTGACGTCGAGCGCCACGGCCTCGCCGCCCACGCACGCGAGCACCGATGCGCTGCGGCTTCGGATCGCCTCGCGGGCTGCCGTGGCGGACGGAGAGTCCGCGCTCGGTCGTGGCGTCGGAGGCGCATCTGCAGGCGCAGCAGCGACAGCATCGACTGCCACCCACGTCTGTCGCTCACGCAGCTGACAGAGCCCGCCTCGCGGCGTGTGAATGCAGTCATAGGTCATCAGCGCGCCGCATCCATCGACACGGTAGCCGCCCGCGCCGATCGGCTGCACGGCCACCTGATCCTCCGGACACGGGATCTCCGCGCTCGCGCGGCGCAGCGCGTAGAGGCTGCCAGCGTCGATCTCCTGCATCTCCACGCCATGCGCGGTGCGAACGGGTCCGACGATGGTGCCGGGCGCACACGCCGTGAGGACCAGCGTCGCGAACGAGAGGATCAAGCGTGTCCGCGTCGTCATCCGTGGGAGTGAGCCGGGACGATGACGGGTCGTCAACACCGATGCTGCGATGGTCAGCCCGGCGTACGGCTTCGTCGCCGACTCACACGCGGAGCGTGCCGGGGGCGAGCTCGAGGAGGCGGTCGAGCACGGCGTTGCCGAGCTTCTCCTGCACGGTGTTCTGACGCAGTCGATCGTTGAGGTTCTGCCAGTCGACCTCGTCGAGCGGTTGATCCTGGTTGAAGCACGTGAACACGATGCCCTTGGGCTTACCGGTCACGGGATCGATGTGCTTCTGCAGACACTGCGCGCACACCTCTTTCATCATGCACTGCATCGGCGAGTTGATGCTGCCGAGCGCGACGTGCTGCTTCTTGAGGTACGGACGCAGCACGCCGTGTCGGGCCCGCGCGACCGCCGCCATCATGCGGTCGCTCCCGATCGCGATGACGCGGTGTGCCTCCGAGAGCGGCGCCACCTGCTCGCCGAGCTGTCCCTCCGCGAACGCGACCATCGCCTGCACGATGTTGCCGACGAACGAGCGATCCTGCGGGCGGCGTGGCGTGATCGCGGGCCCCACGTCGCTCGCCCAGATCACCTGATCGGTCGCGGCCTCGATGTCGTCGCGCTTGAAGACGTCGATGGGGTTTCGATAGCCCGCGAAGTAGATGACCTTGCTGCCCGCCTCGCGCAGCGCCTTCGCGATCGAGAACAGCACGGCATTGCCGAGGCCGCCGCCCGCGAGGAGAACGGTCTCGTTCTCGACGATCTCCGTGGGCGCCCCCGTGGGGCCCATCACCACGACTTCTTCACCGATGCTGAGCGCCGCGCACAGGCGAGAGCTCACGCCCATCTCGAGCACGATCATCGACAAGAGGCCGCGCTCGGGGTCGGTCCACGCGC
Organism: Deltaproteobacteria bacterium; assembly: GCA_017303575.1. Classification (GTDB taxonomy): domain Bacteria; phylum Myxococcota_A; class Polyangia; order Polyangiales; family Sandaracinaceae; genus JAFLCL01. Next base: position 8,444 of record JAFLCL010000171.1, on the reverse strand, counting down.
CGGTGAGCGCGAGCCCTTCCATCATGAGCGAGGTGCCCTCGACGACCTTCGCTGTGCTCTCGAAATTCTGGAGGCGATAGAACTGGCCAGGCTTGAACGCGCGCGCCTGCGCGGGCGCGTGCACGACGACCTCGACGATCGTCGGCGTCAGGCGGTTCACCTCGCGAACGGTCGCGCGCACGTCGTGATCGAGGCGCTTCGCGAGCTGCGTCCAGCCCGCCTCGCGCGCGGCCTGGAGCTCGGGCGTCGCTGTCGCTCGCGCGATGTTCGGGGCGAACAGCGCTGCGATCGCTTGGTGACCGTCCTTGCCCGACGCCATCGCGCGCACGACCGAGCCCGCGTAGATGGGGTGGTTGTCGCCGTAGAAGCTGACGGTGTGTCCCTCGCCGTCCACGTAGCTCGTGAAGAAGCCAGCCTCGGGACCCGCTGCGGCGCCCGTGATCTTCTCGAGCGCGACCGAGCCGTCCTCGCGACGCGTGGCGCGGTGGGTCTCGAAGAAGCCCCTCTTGTCGAGGGAGAAGGAGCGCGGCTTCTCGCGCTCGTACGTCGTGTTCGGCGCTGTGCCCGCGGCGACGCACACCGTGCGCGCTTCCATCTCGAGCGTGCTGCCGTCCGCGCGCTTGAACGTCATCGCGCGGAGCGCGCCGTGCTCGTCCTTGAGCGCTGCCAGCGGTGAGAGGTTCTCCGCGAAGCGGATGCCTTCTTCGAGGCCCTCCGCGATCTCCTCGTGGTTCAACCGGTACGCGGGCGAGTCCTCGAGGCGCTTGCGGTAGACGACCGTGACGCCGCCGAAGCCATCGATGAGCGCATCGAAGCTCGGCGCGCGGCCTTCTTTCGCCGCCGTGTCGCGCTCCTCGTGGAACGCGCGCCCGTGCGCGAGGAGCTCGCCGAGGATCGTGCGCTCCTCGAGATCGAAGCGCTCGAGCGCTGTGGCTTCCTTCTGCGCGTCCTTGCCCGTCGCGAGCTCCCACTGCGCGAGCATCTTCTCGCACTGGATCACGTAGTAAGCGCGGAGCTCCGTCGCCGTGTCGATGGCGGTGAGGCCTCCGCCGATCACGAGCGCGGGCAAGCGCACCTGCAGGCTCGAGAGCGTCGAGCGCTTGGCCGCGCCCGTGAGCTGGAGGCCCATCAAGAAGTCGCTCGCTTTGCGGATGCCGCGCACGAGGTTGTTCTCGACGTCCACGATCGTCGGCTTGCCCGCGCCCGCGGCGATCGCGACGTGCGAGAAGCCGTGCTGCCAAGCGTCCTCGAGCGTGATCGTGCCGCCGAAGCGGATGCCGCCGAAGAAGCGGAGCTTCTGTCGTCGCGCGAGCGTCAGGTAGAGGAGCGTGAGGAAGTTCTTGTCCCAGCGAACGGTGATGCCGTACTCGCTGACGCCGCCGAAGCCGAAGAGCGTGCGCTCGTCGAGCTCGGCGCTGATCTCGCGGAACGTCTCGATCGGCCGAGACATCAGCGCGGCGGGGAGCGGCTCGAGCTTCAGACCGTCGATGCCCACGACGCCGAAGCCTTCCTGGACGAGGTGGTGCGCGAGCGTGTAGCCCGCGGGCCCGAGACCGACGACGAGCACGTCGTGACCGTGGTAGGCGGCGGGGAAGGGCCTTCGCGCGTTGAGCGGGTTCCAGCGCGTGAGCAGGCCGTAGATCTCGACGCCCCACGGCATGTCGAGCACGTCGGTGAGGATGCCCGTCTCGATCTGCGGGATGTTCACCGGGTCCTGCTTCTGGAAGATGCAGGCGCGCATGCAGTCGTTGCAGATGCGGTGGCCGGTGCCGGGCATGAGCGGGTTGTCGATCGCGATCAACGCGAGCGCGCCGATCGCATCACCCGCGCGACGAACGAGGTGGGCCTCGCTGATCTTCTCGTCGAGCGGGCAGCCCGTCAGCGGCACGCCGAGGGGGCTCGGCTTGTAGCCGCCTTCCTTGGTCCTGAAGCCTTTGCTGCACGAGTCCTTGTCGCGGTTGTGACAATAGAGGCAGTACTCGACCTCGTTGCGCACCTCGAGCCGGCTCATGCGGCGATCGGTGAGCTTGAAGCCGTCGCGGTGGCGCACGTGGTGCTCGGGCGTCGCGAGCTCTTCGGGTCGCGCCTCGCTCGGACGACGGATCTGGACGAGCTTGTCGTGGCTCACCGTCTTCGGGAGACGGAACGCCATCCATCCCTCGAGCGCGGGGTCGTCCTTGCGCATGACGAGGAATTTCTCGAGGAGCTCGAGCGCGCGCGCGACGACGGCCTTGTCGACATCGCGATCACCGCTGGGCATCGGCGCCCCAGTGATCGAGAGCGCACCCGCGATCTGGGCGACACGTGCAGCGCGCTCGGGCCCGAGCTGCTCCTGCTGCACTTGCGCGCGCTTGAGGTCGCCCTCGAGGTCGAGGAGGTCGCACGCGAAGCGCGCAAAGGAGAGCTCGTCGTCGATCGACACGCCGAGCTGCGTCAGCAGCGCGCGCGCTTCCGCGTCGAGCGCAGGATCGAACGCGATCGCGCTGCGCTTGAGGGCGCGACGTTTCACGAGCTGATCCTGCATGCGGAAGATCGGGCTCACCGTCACGGCATCGTTCATGTGCGCGTGACGACGATCCTCGACGCCGAAGAGGCGCGCGACGAACTCGCCGAGGAACGGCGCGCTCTCGGTCAGCACGTCGGACAGCGCCTCGGGCGTCATGCCGACACCGCGGGTGGCGCGGTAAGCGATCAGGCGAGCGTGCGTCTCGGGCGCGAGCACCGCGAGCTCGGCGAGGAAACGCGTGTCGAGCTCTGCGAGCGCCTCGGGACGAAAGAGGTCGTCGAAGCGCACGCCGTTCTTTGCGAGCGCAGGGATTTCTGCCGCGGGAGAGCTCATGGGGAGGCGGACTATACGGGCGGACGCGCGCACGGCTACCGAGCGACGCTCCGCATGTGAGGGGGATCTCCGCTGCGCCGTGCGACTACGCGCGGGACCGCCGCTCAATCGCCCGGCGTGCCGTCCATGTTGGGCGTGTCGTCGCGTCCGGTGTTGGTGGTGCGGGTCTCGGTCGTGCTCGGCGCGCGCGGCGGGGCGCCGGGGCGCGGCGGATACAGCGCGGAGACCAGGATGGACGCGCGAGCCTGGCGGAGGTCACGCTCGAGCTCTGCCAGCCGCGCGGTCGCGATGCGCGTCTGCTCACGCGTCGACTCGAGCTCGGCCGAGAGCTCCTCGAGGCGTGACTCGCTGCGCTCGCGACGCACGTGCTCGATCGCGAGCTCGCGCTGGCGATCCTCGGCCTCTTGCTCGAGGTTCGCGACGAGCGTGCGCTGCTGCTCCAGCGCGGTGGTCACGCTCGCGATGCGCGCCAGCGCCTCGTCGTTGCGGCGCTGGAGGTCGATCGCCGAGGTCTCCGACTGCGCGAGACGCAGCGCGAGCTCCTCACGCGTGAGGCGGCTCGACTCGTATTGCTCCTCGAGCCGCGACACGTCCCGTCGCAGCGCACGAACGCGCGCTTCTTCTTCGCTGAGGCTCGCGCTCACCGTCTCGGCGCGCAGGCGCTGCGTCTCCGCGAGCGCACGCGCGCGCTCGGCCTCGAGGCGCTGCACGTCGGCCTCGGTCTGGAGCACGTACGCGACCGACCCGAAGAGCGCGAGCGATCCGACCAAGAGCGGCGCCGCCCAGCGGACGACGGCGATGCGTCGCGCGCGACGCTCTTCGGGGGCGGTGAGGAGCGCGAGCTCGCGGGCGAGCTGCTCCGCGGTGGGTCGCGCATCGGGCGAGACCGCGAGCCAGCGCTCGAACGCGCGGCTGAGGTAGCGCAGATCCTTGCGCTGAGGAGGCCGCGGCGCGGCGCCTGATCGGAGCGCGACGAACGCGTCGACCGAACCGCCCACGAGCGGCTCGATCTCGGAGGGATCGAGGGCGTCGCGGAGCGTGAGCGCGAGCGAGAACACGTCGGACTTGGGGCCGACCGGCGGCGGATCCGGATCGCTCGCGAAGCGCGCGGCGACCTCGGGGGCGAAGTACGAAGGCGTGCCTGCGAGCACGAGCTCTGCATCGCGCGCGGCGACACCGAGATCGAGGAGGATCGGCAAGACGGGGCTCGCGTCGCCCTGCGCGTCGAGCTGCGCGAGGAAGACGTTCTCCGGCTTCACGTCCTGATGTCGCACGCCCACGCGGTGCATCGCGGCGAGCGCGCGCGCGATGGGCTCGAAGATGCGTCGCGCCTCCGCGCGCGCGAGCGGGCCACGTCGCAGGCGCTGCGCGAGCGTCTCACCGCGGTAGAGCGGCATGACGAACCAGAGCCGTCGATCGTGCCAGCCGTGGTCCTTGAGCTGGACGATGGAGGGATGGAACACGGACGCGATCAGCTGGAGCTCACGCAGCGCGGAGGCGACGTCGTCGTCGTCGTCCGCCTGCACGCGCAGCATCTTGAGCGCGACCACGTGATCGGAGACCTCGAGATCGCGTGCACGGTAGACTTCGGCGAACGCGCCTGCGCCCAGCCGGTCCTCGATCTCGTAGCGCGTGCCGACGATCATCCCCGCCTCGAGCAGCGGCGGACGCGCTCTTCGTGTGGGCGCGGGCGCGAGCGACTCGTCGAGCGCGAACGCCTCGATCATCGCGCCGCGCGTGGTGGCCGTGCGACCCGGAGGCCGACCACCGAGGATCTCCGTGGCGCGGGCCTGCGCGCGCGCGATGCGATCGTCGATCTCGGCGGTTTCGACGCCGAGCACGAACGCGGCCTCCGCGGGCCGGAGACCTCGCGTGTGCACCAGCTCGGCGGTCTCGGCGAGCTCCCCGAGCCCGCGCCTCAGCGCCACGAGCGCGCGCGTGACCGTCGTGCCATCGCGTGCGAGGTAGAGCGGCGAGTCGTCAGGGAGCGGCTCGGCGTCGGGACACGCGAGGATCGCCTCGCGCAGGCCGGCGAAGAGACGCGCGCGCGCGCCCGGAGGGGCCGAGAGCTCGAGCACGAGCTCGTCGTCCTCGGCCTTCACCGTGAGCTCGGCGAGGAGACGACGCGCGACGGTCGGCCCCGCATGGCGGAACGCGTACTGCGAGAGCGAGTGCCACTGGTGCTCGAGCGCACGATCGGCGACGACGCTCTCGACCGTGCTCCCCGCGCGACGAGACGCGAGCACCGAGCGAGCGGCGATGCCGAGCGCTGCGTCGCTGCGCGCCCACGTCATGCGCGGCTCTCCGCGCAGCTCGCCGCGGAGGGGCTCCGCGCCCACCTCTTCGCTCGAGACGTCACCGGACGACGGTAGCACGCAGTCCCCGCGGCCACAGGCGCCCCCCAGAGGTCTCGCGGTGGCGGCCATTGACGCGCCGGCCCCGCGCCGTGACAGAGTCGCCTGATGAGCGAGAGCGAGAAGGAGGACGTCGGGGTCGCGGCGCTGAACGCGCCCTTCCTGGTGCGCCTGGCCGCAGGCTTCCAAGCGGTGTCGGGGCTCTACCTCGCGCTCTCTGCAGTGCAGCTGCTCACCTCGATCCGGTTCTTCGGTGAGCTGCTCTTCATCCAGTACATGAACTGGGCGTTCGTCGTGCTCGCGGTGCTGCAGATCGTGAGCGCCGCGCAGGTGGTGCGCGTGCGCGCACCATGGGGCTGGCTGGGGACGGTGCTCTCGATCGTGATCGCGCTGATGGTCTCGGCGTGGATCGCGGCCAACGTCTACTTCACGATCTTCTCGTGCATGCAGCTCGGCACGCTGTTCTTCTCGTGGACCGCGGCGATCCTCGCGCCGTTCACGATCGGGCCGATCGCGGCGGCGGCCAAGGCGCGCAAGGCGCTCGAGGATCAGGGCATGGACCTCGGCCTCTGATCAGCGCGCGTCGTCCTCGGCGATCGGCGCGTCCTCGGCAACCGGCGCGTCCTCGGCGACCGGCGCGTCCTCGGCGATCGGCGCGTCGTCGCTGGGCGCATCGAGCGACACGCCAGCATCCGTCGGGAGCGTCGTCGCGTCGCTGCCACCGTCGCGGGTGACCGCCGCATCGACGCCGGGCTCGGCGCGACAGACACCGCTGGTGCACGTGAGGGCGGTCTCACACTCGCTCGTGCGCGTGCACGGCTCGCCTGGCCCCTTGAGCACAGGGGTCGTGGCGCAGCCCGTGTTGCCCATCGTGAGCGGCACGCACGCGAGACCCAGCACGAGGCCCACACACACGAGCGCCGCGCGAAGCGCTCGTCTGACGGAGGCTTCGTGCGGCGTTCGGAACATCGCGGGGCAGTGTTACGTCCCGCGCATCACTCGGCAATTCTCAAACTTTGCGGACCTACCCGTGCGCCCTGTTCACAGTCCACGACGCGGGTGCGGTCACACCGGGGTGCGCGTTCCGCAGTTCGCGCAGAACTTCGCGCCGGGCGCGTTGAGCTGGTTACAGCCCGTGCAGGGCTTGGGCTGCGGCGGTCCCATCTGCGCGCCGCACTCCGCGCAGAACTTGCCGGGGGGAACCCGCGCGCCGCACTGCGTGCAGATCGCGGTGCTGCCACCGGGGCCACCTTGCGGCGCGGCCATCGTCGGAGCGGTCTGACCGCCTTGCGGCATCGTCTGCTGCGGGTAGCCACCAGGCGGCTGCTGGGGATAGCCACCCTGCTGCGGGTAGCCACCCTGCTGCGGGTAGCCACCCTGCGGAGGCCCACCCTGTCCCGGCATCCCGCCCTGCACCTGCTGGCCGTACATGTTCGCCATGGCCATGCCCATGCCGAAGCCCATGCCGCCCTGCATCATGCCGCCGCCTTCGCCGCCGCCCTTGGCCATGCCCTGACCGGCGCCGAGCATCGCCTCGGCCGCCGCGTACTGCATGTAGTTGCCCGCGCCGAGCTCGTCCTTCGCGCGCTTCTTGGCCTTGATCTCGGCGTACTTGTCCTGCGCCTCCTGGAGGCGCTTCATCTCTTCTTCGGAGAAGTTGATCGAGAAGTCGCCGAGGCCGAGGAACTGCACGCCGATGTCCGAGAGGTCGTCGCACTTCTGGAGGAAGGTCTGGCCGAGCTCGTCGTGGTACGCGCCGAGCGCCTGCACCTCGATCTTCTGGCGGATCACGAAGTTCGGCACCGTCTTCTTCGCGGCGTTCATGAACTTCGTCTGGATGAAGCTCTCGACGCGATCGTTCGACGTCTGATCGCCGAGGCCGAGGTAGTTCACGATGAACCGATCGGGCTCCGCGACGCGCCACTGGAAGGTGCCGAAGATGCGGGGGCTGACGGTGATCTCGAGCTCGGGATCCTTCATCGCCTGGAGCGGCCCGCCGAACTTCGTGTCGCGGATGGGCCGCATGGTCACGAAGTAGAGGTCGGTGATGAAGATGTTGCCGCCCGTGACCGAGTCGACGAGGTTCGAGAGGAAGGGGATGTTGCCCGTGTCGAGCGTGTGGCGCTGACCGACGCCTGCCGTGCGCAGGACGCCCACGAGCGCGCCGTCGCGGAAGAACACGGCCGCTTCGTCCGCACCGATCGTGAGCTGCGACCACTTCGGGATCGTGCGCTCCGGGTGCTTGTAGACGATGTGCTGCTTCGCGGCGTCGGGACGCGCGATGATCATCTCCTGCACGCCGCCCCGCACGAAGTCCATGATCCCCATGTGTCGATCTCCTCTGTGTTCGCGAACTGGGCGACGCGAGCATTCCTCGGCGCCGCGAATGAACCGAGGATACCGGTCGTCTCTTCCATTCGGAAGAGCAGCATGCGGAAGCGCGGATCGATGACGAACGCCTCGGGACACCCCTCGGACGTCTTGCTCGCGGAACCCCGGCGCGTTCGCGTTGTCGGGTGGCTCATGAGGCGTGCGATCGAGGCGACGGTGGCGGCGACCCTGCTCACGCTCGTGCCGCTGGCGCATGCGCAGCCCCGCGTCTCGGCCGACGCCGGCGCGGATGCTCCTGCGGCGCCCATCGACCCGTTCCGTCAGCTCGTCGACTCGGACCCGTTCGCGGGCGACGACCCCGTGGGTGAAGGGGGAGAGGACACGCACGTCGACCCTCTCGCCGCCGAAGGGACTGGCGATCTCCGCACCGCCGCGCTCCCGACCGAGGACGCGCTCGTGAGCGAGCGGCTGCCGATCACGCGTGGCGAGGTGCTCTCCGCGGTCGCGGGTGTGCGCGAGGTCGAGCACGTCACGCGCGTCGAGCTGGTCGCGGGGCTCGCGCTGGTGCGGACCGAGATGCGCTTCGAGTCGAGCGCGCGCTACGCCGCCGAGATCGCGTACCGGATCGCAGCGCCTGCGGGCGCGGTGCCGTTCGCGCTCGAGGTCTGTCGCAGCGACGGCGTGTGTCGTTCGGGCGTGCTCGAAGACAGCGCGGCGCGCCTCTCCCCCTACGACGCGGCGCTCGTCGCGACGGGCCCGATCGCCCTGGATTCACGGCCGATCGGCGTGATCGAGCGCAGCGACGGGGCGCTGGTCGTGCGCGCGGCGCCCATCCCTGCGGCGGGTGTCGGCGGCGATGGTGCGGCGACCCGCGGCGAGCTCGTGGTGCGCGTGGGCTGGGCCGTGCCGGTGCCGGTGCA
>JAFLCL010000170.1 GCA_017303575.1 Deltaproteobacteria bacterium | reverse complement strand
CTCAGCGTGCTCCGCGCGGCCACCGCCCGCGCGAGGTGCGGCCTCGCCTCGTGCACCGTGCCCTGCGCGTAGACCATTGCGAGCCCGAGCTCGGCCGCGCCGTACGTCGGGTCGAGCGCGAGCGCGCCCTCGAAGCCCGCGAGCGCGCCGCCGTCGTCGCCCGTGCGGTACGCGAAGAGCCCTCGACGCTGGGCCTCGCGCGCCTCGGCGTGATCGCTGCCCTCGACGAGCGCGACGATCCACGGGGGGTCGTCCTCGTGCGTGGCGCCGCTCGGAGCGAGCGCGGAGGGCTCGGGGGTCCGCGAGGACCACACGAACGCGAGCCCGATGCCGAGGGCGATCACGGCGACGAGCGCCAGCATCGCCGGCAGGAGCGAGCCGCGCGGGCTCTTCGTGGGCGCGAGCGCGTCCGCGAACGAAGCGAGATCCTCGAAGCGCCGCGCAGGATCGCGATCGGTCGCGCGCGCGATCACGCGCTCGATCGCAGGCGCGCGTGCGCCGCTCCGCGTGAGCTCGTCGAGCGTGACGCCGAGGCTGTGCTGATCGGAGCGCGGGGTGCTCGGCGCGCCTCCCTGGAGCTCGGGCGCCATGTAGCGAGGCGTGCCCGGGATCGCGCCGTCTCGCGTGAGGGTGGGCGCGCTGGGCTTGGTGGGCGCATCGGGTGTCGTGGCCGCGGGGACGTCGGCGTCGGGCGTGTCGTCGGTCACGAGGCCGAAGTCGATGAGGCGCGCGGCGCCGCTCGCGTCCACGACGATGTTCGCCGGCTTCACGTCGCGATGGACCACACCCAGGCGGTGCACGGTATCGAGGCCCCGCGCGACCTCGACGACGCGCGCCGCGATCTCGTCGTGGCTCCGGCCCTGCGCCCACGCGTCGAGCGTGGAGCCCACCACGTGCTCGAGCGCCACGAACGCGTGCTCGCGCCAGGTGCCCACCTCGTACACGGTCACGACGTTCGGGTGGCGCAGCTTCGCGAGCACGCGCGCCTCGCGCCGGAGGCGCTCCGAGCGACCCCCGGCCTTGAGCAGCTTGATCGCCACGTCACGGCCGAGCTCGGGATCGTGCGCGCGGTAGACGACGCTCATGCCCCCCGCGCCGATGCGCTCGTTCACCTCGAAGCGACCGATGCGCAGCGGCGCGATCGGCGCGCCGAAGAGGCGCCGCGCCACCTCTTGCTTCACGCGCTCTGCGTCGAGTGGATCGGCGATCGCGTCCTCGATCACGCCGCGATGCTACGCGATGCGCGACATCGAACGGGGGCGGACGTGTAGGATGCGCGCCGTCGCATGGAGCGGGACGAGCAGCAGCTGAGGTCCTGGGCCGCGGGTGACGCGGGCGCCGGCAGAGAGCTCTTCGAGCGGCACTTCGAGTCCGTCCTGCGCTTCTTCCGCAACAAGTGCGGGGGCGAGGACGGCGAGGTCGAAGATCTCGTCCAGGCCACGTTCGCGCAGTGCCTCGCCTCGCACGCGAGCTTCCGGGGCGAGGCCTCGTTCCGCACCTACCTCTTCACCATCGCGCGGCACGAGCTCTACGCGCACTGGCGCCGTCGCCAGCGCGCGCGGGCCGAGGTCGACGTGACGAGCATGTCGGTCGAGGATCTCCGCACCTCCCCGCGCAGCAAGCTCGCGGCCCATCAGGATCGACAGATCCTCACGCGCGCGCTGCGCACGATCCCCCTCGAGCTGCAGGTCGCGCTCGAGCTCCACTACTGGGAAGACCTCACCGGCCCCGAGCTCGCGGCAGTGCTCGATGTCCCGGAGGGGACGGTGCGCAGTCGTCTCCGCCGAGGCCGGGAGCTCCTGCAGGCGGCCTTCGTGCGGCTCGCGGCCGAGGCGGATGGCGCACCGCCCGAGAGCCTCGACGAGCTCGATGCCTGGGCCAAGCGCCTCCGCGAGGCGATGGGCCGCTGACGTCCGGAGAAGAAACATCGAGACGATCTGATCGAATCGGGGTGTGCCGACTCTGTCTTCGAACGCAGCAACTCGACTCGCGCTACCCCGAGGACCCATGACCCGATCGGCTCTGTCCGCGCTCGTTCGCTCTCTCGCATCGATCTCGCTGGTCACCACCGCCGCCAGCGTCAGCGCCCAGGAAGCTTCGGAGGAGGCCGAGCTGTCGCACCCCACACCCGGGGAGCGCGACGGGGCCGGGTACCCCGACGCCTTCGGCCACGACGTGGACATCAGCGCCGACGGGACGCGGGTGGTCGTGGGGGCGCCCAACGACGACACGACGGACGGCGCCAACGCGGGCACCGCGTACGTCTTCGTGCGTGTGGGCACCGTGTGGTCGCGTGAGGCGACCCTGGCGCCCGGAGGCATCGGTCCCGCGGGCAACCAGCAGTTCGGGATCGCTGTCGCGATGGCCTCCGATGGCTCGCGCATCGTGGTGGGTCGGCCGGGGGCCGACGCTGTCGCCGGCGGTGATCCCGAGGGAGGCGTCGACGTGTTCGTCCGCGAGGAGGCGGGCTGGCGGCACGAGGCGTTCCTCGGCGGGCTCGAGCCGCTCGAACGCTTCGGCGTCGCGCTCGACCTGAGCGACGATGGTGCGACGCTCGTCGTGGGCGCCCCCGGCACCACGCACCAAGGCGACGCGCGGATCTTCACGCGCAGCGGCGCGACGTGGACCCTCGCGCAGGACCTCGTGGCGCCCGAGCTCGGCTTCTTCGGCGCGCAGGTCGCGATCTCGGGCGACGCGTCGCGGATCGCGATCTCGATCCCCACCGGCGACAGCGGCCCCGGGGGCACGAATTCGGGCGGCGCGCGCGTCTACCGACAGATGGGCGCGACGTGGGTCGAGGAGCAGGCGCTGTACGCCTCGTTCGCTGTCGTCGCGGAGTCGTGCTTCGACGCGCTCGCGTTCGATCGCGCGGGCACACGCTTGCTGGGCGGCTGCGTGCTCGACGGCCCGGGCGCGATGCCGCACCTGGGCGCGGTCGCGGCGTTCGTGCGCACGGGCACGAGCTGGACCGAAGAGGCCATGCTCCGCGCCGAGGGTGCGATGCGCGACGACTACTTCGGCGCCTCGATCGCGCTCGTGCCGGACGGATCGCGCGCCGTGATCGGCGCCTACGGCGACACGACCTTCCCCGTGCCAGGGGTGCACGGCTCGGTGCGCGTGTTCGATCGCGTCGGCTCGAGCTGGAGCGAGATCGCGACCGCCACCCCGCGCATGCTGGAGGGCGGGCCGAGCCTCGGCGTGTCGGTGGCGATCGTCGACGACGGGACCCGCTTCGTCGCGGGCGCTCCGGGCGATGGCGCGGCGGGCGATGCGTTCTTCACCTCGGCGCGTGTCTTCACGTTCGGTGAGCCGCCGATGCCCGATGCGGGCATGGCCACGAGCGACGCCGCGATCGACGTCGACGCGGGCACCACGCCCACGCTCGATGGCGCGATCGCGATCGACGCGGCGAGCTCCACGGCCGACGCGGCGCCGGTGTCGATGCCCGATGCCGCGAGCGTGCGCGATGCAGGTGCACCTCCGCTCTCGAGCAGCGGCTGCGGCTGTTCGGTGCCCACCTCGCGTGGCGCCTCGAGGCACGGAGGCCTGCTCGCGCTCGCGCTCGCGGCGATGGTGCTCGCGCGCAGGCAGGGTCGGCGTCGCACGCGTGCTCTCGCGGCGCTCCTGGTCGCTTCGCTCTCGCTCGCGGGCTGCGGCGGTGGCGAGGACACGATCGATGCGGGTCCCACGGGCACGCCGGACGCCCACGTCGATCCCGCGATCGACGCGCGTGATCCATCGGCCGACGCCGCGCGCACCGAGACCACACGCACGACGATCGGCGCTGCGGGCGGCACGGCACGGAGCGCCGACGGTGCATTCGAGCTCATCGTTCTACCGGGCGCGCTCACCGAAGACACCGAGATCACGATCACGCCGGTAGCCACGGCGGGCGTGCCGAGCGACATCGCGGCGACCGAGCCGATCAGCACCGTGTACTCCGTCGAGCCCGACGGCCTGACGTTCGGTGGCGATGGCGCCTACGCGCGCTTCCACTGGGACACGGCACCCGCCGCGCTCATCGACGACGCCGGCTCGTCGCGTGCGTACGGCGCTGCGTTCGGGCTCGCGCGGCCGGCTGGAGGCGGCGCGATCGAGGCGCACGTTGCGCCCGAGACCGTGCATCGGGAGGACGGTTCGGTCGAGCTCGTGACTCCCCTCGCCCACCTCAGTCTGCATTGGGCTGTTCGAGTCTGGGACCGTGGGGAGTACTGGCTCGGGACCGACTTCGGCGCGTCGCCTCACGAGGTCGGCGTCAGCTGGCGCCACACGAACTTCGTCCGCGCGACCGAGGACGTGCCGAGAGTGACGGTGGGCCTCGTGGCGCGGGGCGGCCTCATCGAAGCCAACGAGGCTCCTCCCGACCCTGACGATCTCGACCCGCCTCCCGCGTATGTGCGTGTTGCCCCCAATCCCGCGGACACGGGGCGCACGCCTCTCGGGCTTCCCCCGCTGGGCAATCAACTGCAGACGACCGTTCGTGTCGCGGCAGCCACTGACGTTCTGGTGCGACCCTACGCCACTTGGACCTGCATGGGGCCTGGCCCCGACGTCCTGTTCGCCGTCGCCGACTTCACGACCCTCCATCCCTCGGCACCGCGCGTGTGGCGCCAACAGCCGAGCGAGTGTGTCGAGGCTGCGAATATCGAGGTCAGTATCCTCGACGAGATCCCTGGTTTCCGCGAGAACAGAGTGATCCTGACCGACACGGCGCCGCTGGCCGAGGTGCGCGTGGAGACCCGCGGTGAGGGCACGCGCACCGTGAACCTCGCCGACTCGCCGTGGTTCGCGACGTTCGTGCCTGCGGCCGCGCCCGTGCCCGCGGGTCCGAGCACGATCACCGCCACCAACAACGGCGCGACCGTGACGGCGACGCGTGACCCCGGGACGGGAGAATACGACGCGATCATCGACGATCCCGCGCTCTGGGACGCCGACGCGCTCACGCGCATGTCGTTCGGTGGGACCTCACTCGACGTGATGCCAGCCCCGCCGCTGAATGTGATGTTCGGCGCTGTCGATGGGCTCGACACGAGCGTGACGCCAGGTCGCGATACGAGGCTCTCCGTCCTCTTTCCCGGGGAGCTCCGGTGCGGGCTCGAGGACTTCGTGGACGTGGAGCTGTTCCGCAGCATCGTCGACGACTTCCCGATCGAGGGGCCCCTGCGTGAGGCGCTCGGGGTCCTCGCGTCGCACTGCGAGACCACCGTCGCGGCGCTCACGGCGCGACCCTTCACCATGGAGGTCAGTCGCCAAGAGCGTGTGTACGTCGAGATGCCCGGCGTCGGTGGCCTGGTCGCAGTCGGTCGCTCCGTGAGCGTGAACGGCGCCGACCTCCTCGCGACGTGTGGCGCATCGAGCCCCACGTACTGCACCGATCGCTGCGTCGACACGACCGACGATCCGATGAACTGCGGCGGCTGCGGCGTCGTCGGCGTCGAGACCTGCGATGGCACCGACGACGACTGCGATGGCTACGTCGACAACGGCTGTCCGACGACGATCGTCTGGCCGCCGGACGTCTCCGAGACGAGCCCGCTCATCGGCGACACCATGAGCGCATCGAGCGGAACTGGCGGCATGAGGGGCGCTTTCTTCAATCCGTACATCGGCCTCTGCGGGACCACGAGCTCCGACGGCACGATCCGAACGATGGTGGCCATGATCGCCAACCTCGCGCTCCGCAGGACCGGGACCGACGCGTTCGCCCTCGACGTCGTCCCCGCCGACAACACCGCCTGCTCCGACACGACGCGCCCGCCCAGCGGCGGCATGGTGTTCCGCGCCGAGTGCCCCGTCGGGATGGTCGCCGACGGTGTGAGCGGCCAGGCGCCCGCGATGGGTCAGATCGGCCAGCTCACGGTGAGCTGCGCGCGCTGGGGCGTGATGCGCGACGTGACGCGACGCTGGGTGATCCGACGCACCGAGCGCGGGATGTCGATGCCGGCCGGCACCGGGACTGGCATGCCGTTCTCGTTCATGCCGCTCGATCATCCGACGACCGACAACCCCCCAGCCCTGCGCTACCTGCGAAGCACCTACCGGAGCAGCGCGCCCATGATGATGCCGGGCGGCGTCTTGTGGTTCCAGGTCGGCGCGGTCTCCCCCGAGCTGCGCTGAGGCTCTTGCGGAAGAGTGCGTGGGATCGGACGGAGTGTCCGACTCGGCCCGTCACGACTCTACCGACGGGCATGACCCGAATCGCCGACTTCTGATCGCGATCACCGAGGCCGTGCACTGCACGAGGCGGTGCATCCGACCGCGACGCAGCGCATGGCAGTGACGATCGAGCTGCGCTCCCCTGCCGCAGGGCGGCCCCGATTCTCCCTCGGTCCCTGAGACATCGTGCGACGGACCGTGCGCCAGCGCCTCGCCGTCGCGCGATCGGGGCGTCGAGCGCCCGCGATCGGGCCGGTCCGCGCGGACACCGTCTTGCACACGCGTGGCCGAATGACGGTTCTCCGGTCGTCCACGCAGCCCTCGATCGTCTCGTTGCCCGAGGCGTTGCCCTCCACGCGGCCGTGGCGCACGGGGGCGCTCACGCTGATCGGCGTCATGACGATCCTGCGCTTCGCCGGCGCCGCGAGCACGGAGCTCACCGACACCGAGGGCTACTACGTGTCGTGGTCGCGCTTTCCCGACTGGAGCTACTACGACCATCCACCGATGGTCGCGTGGATGACGTGGCTCACGACACGCGTCTCGCACTCCGCGCTCCACGCGCGCATCGTCCCCGTGCTGTGTGCAGGGCTCGCAGAGGCGCTGCTGTTCCAGCTCGGAGCGCGCTTGTTCTCGGAGCGCGTGGCGTTCCTCGCCGTCGGTCTCCACGTGGCCATCCCCGCGTATTT
Organism: Deltaproteobacteria bacterium; assembly: GCA_017303575.1. Lineage (GTDB taxonomy): Bacteria > Myxococcota_A > Polyangia > Polyangiales > Sandaracinaceae > JAFLCL01. Next base: position 12,464 of record JAFLCL010000170.1, on the reverse strand, counting down.
CTTCACCGCGCTCCTCGTCAACCCCGAGGCGACGCTGGCACCGAGCTGGCTCCTCGCGCTGCTGCTGCTCGACGATCTGCGCCGACACCGCGAGGCGACGCGGCCACTGTGGCTCGGGGCGGCCATCGGCCTCGCGTTCCTCTCGAAGTACACCGCCGTGCTCCTCGTGCCCGTGACGCTGCTCGTGGTGATCGCGTCGAGCGGCGCGCGCCACTGGCTCACGCGACCTTCGTTCTACGCGGGTGGGCTCGTCGCGCTCGCGATCGCGTCACCCGTGGCGCTCTGGAACGCGTACCACGGCTGGCCCTCGCTCGAGCTGCACCTCGTGGAGCGTGTGGCTCCACCCTCCGCCCTCGAGATGCTCGAGCGCTCGGGCGGCGTCGCGGCGGGACAGCTCGTCCTCTTCCATCCCGCGATCGTCCCGCTCCTCCTGGGCGGCGCGGCGGTGGTGGCCGTCCGCGCGCGGCACGACGCGCGGCATCGCTTCCTCGCGCTCGCGAGCCTGCCCGTGCTGGCCTTCCTCGCGACCGCGATGCTCCGCGTGCGCGACGCCGAGCCGCACTGGACGATGGTGGGCTTTCTCCCGCTCTTGATCGGCGCCGCGGTGCTCCTCGACGAGCTGCTCGCGCGCGCACCGCGGCTCGCGACCACCTACGCGGCGGCGTGCGCGGCCGCGACGTTCGTGTTGATCGCCGCGACGTTCGTGCACGCGCTCACCGGCACCTTCGAGCGCACGCTGCCACACGTGGTGTACGACGGATCGCGCGACGCCGTGCACGAGACGCTCGGCTGGACCGAGCTGCGCGCGGCCATCGATCGCGCGGGCCGACACCTCGGTCCTCGCGTCGTCGTAGCGGCCGCGCACAACGTCTTCTGTGGTCATCTGCTCGTCGAGCTCGACGATCGCCCCGAGGTGTACTGCCCGAGCGTGCGCCGCACGCAGTTCGACTTCATCGGACGCGGCGAGCCACCAGTCGACGGCCCCGTCCTCTTCATCGAGGCCTCGCGCGACGGAGCGCTCCGCGCCGCCGCGATGCGCGGGCGGGTGTGCACACGGGTGGACCACCTCGAGATCGCGCGCGGAGAGACGGAGGCGAGCCGCTACGAGATCTTCGCCTGCGAGGTCGTGGGCAGTGGCGATGCGAGCCTCGCGCCGGGCCGGCTCGACCCCGCGCGATGAGATCGCCGAGGCTCACGAGGCGGTGCAGCGGCCTGCGACGCAGTGCACGGCGGTGATGATCCCGCACGGCTCGCATCGCACGGTGCGGCAGTCGTTGCCGCGACACTCGGCGACGGAGCAGATGCGCTGGATCTGCTCCCACGCGTCGCGACGCATGACCGTCGGACAGTCACAGCAGCCGGGACAGCAGCTCGAGGCGGGCGTGATCATGCAGTCCGCATCGACGGTGCACGCGAAACGCTCGTTCGAGTCGGTGGATCCGAGCCCAGGCGCGGACGCCTCGTCGAGCGTGGGTGCAGGGCTCGGCTCCGGCTCGGTCGTCTCGGGCGGCGGTGACGTCTGCGGCGCGGAGGCAGCGCTCGTGGTGGTGGCCGGCGCGCTCGCGCTCTCTCCTCCACAACCGAGCGAGCCGAGGACGAGCGCGAAGAGCACCGAGAGGGCCACGTGACGCATCGCTCGATGCTCGCACGAAGCCGACAGCGTGTGATCGGTCCGAGCTCGCTCAGAGACCGAGAAAGAAGGGGCTCGCCTTGCGGCGGGGAGCGCAGCTCCCCCTGGAGCAGGAGTCGAGTCGAGGAGCGGAGCGACGAGGCGAGCCGGCGATCGGACACGCGCGCAGCTCACGGAGTGAGCGAGCACGGGAGAACCCGGGGGAGCTCGAGGGGCCAGAGGTCCCTCGACCCAGGCAAACTCAGGGACCGAGAAAGTTTCGAGACGCCGCTCTCGGGGAGCCAGCCGGCGGGGGCGAAGCCCCCTTGAGGCGCGAGGGATGGAGGAGCGAAGCGACGAAGGACCGATGGGGGTGCGGGGGTCGGGCCCCCGCATCGAGCGCCGGAGGCGCGGGAAACTCAGAGGCAGTCGTAGAGCTGAAGCCGCAGGCGATCCGGCGTGAGGTCGACGAGGTGAGCGTAGGCGTAGTGACCGTCGACGACCACGGGCGCACCGAGCGAGCCTGGATCGCCCGGCCGCGTGAGCGCGGTCGCCGGCGCGGACACGCGTCGCAAGCTGTAGCTCGTGCCGTCGTAGAGATAGAAGGTGCCGTCGCCGCGCGACACGATCGGACGTGGGCTGGCGCTCGTCCAGCTCGTCGGTGTGGTGGCGGTCGCGTCGCCTCGCCGGGCCGTCACGAGGTAGCTGTTGGTGCCCTCGGCCGCCACGCCGAGCGCCGTCCCCGTGGCCGCGTCGTACGTGACGTAGATGTTGTTCACGGTGCGCCCGACCGTGGAGCGCGAGAGCCAGACCGTCGACGTGCTGGTGTCGAAGAACGCGAGCGCCACGCGCTCCACGCCGAGGCCGTACTCCTCGAGGATCGCGACGTGCTCCGCGCCGGAGACAGCGATCGCATCGGGGTTGACGACGTGCGACGGCATGTCCGAGAGCAGGAAGGAAGAGCTCCCCCCGAGCGCCGTCGCGTACCACTCGAGGGTCGTGGCCGAGGAGTGCACCCACGCGAAGCTGCTCGGTCCCTGCGCGAAGGCGTACGGGCTCGCAGCGCCCGTGGGTCGTGCTTCGGTCGTGCACGACGAGGCGCCGTCGGCGCAGCGCACCATCCTCGTGGGCGAGTAGGCCCACACCACCCAGTCGGAGCCGTCGCGACCGAGACCGAGAGAGAGGCTGCCGACGAGCGTCTCGATCGCGATGTCGGTGATCGTCGGCGTCGCAGCGTTCGTGACCACGTCGATCCGCCACGCGGCGACGTGCACCACGCCCGACGCGTTCTGCCAGACGATCGCGAGCTGATCGCCGACGGCGCGGATCGCGAACCGCGTGTTCGTGAGGATCGTCGGCAGCCCGGCGATCGGACCGAGGTCGATGAAGGTCGGACGCGGCATCAGGCCGCCGCACGCCGTCACGCTCGCGTCGGGCCCTCGCCCCGCGTCTCGGCTCGCGTCCGTGGGCGCTGCGGCATCGCGGCCCGCGTCCGACACGGCGGCATCGAGCGCCCTGGCGTCGAGCGCGCTCGAGGCATCGAGTCCCTCGCCCGCGTCGGGGCTGGCGAACGCGTCGAGCTCCGAGAACGCGTCGAGCTCCGAGAACGCGTCGAGCTCGGACGGTGCGTCCAGCATCGGAAACGCATCGAGCTCCGAGAGCGCATCGAGGTCCGCGAGCGCATCCGTCGCGGCGTCGTCCGACGTGGCGGCGTCGGCCTGCGCCGCGTCCTCCACTTCACCCTCGCGGAACGAGGAGTAGTCGTAGACGAGCGAGCAAGCAGGAAAGAAGGGCAAGGTGAGGGCGGACGCAACGACCATCCAGCGACGCATGGGGCGCTTCATAACCCATGAGCGCCGCCTCGGGCACCGCGACGGGAACTCGCTATGCTCGCCGCCCATGTCGGTCAGGCTCCTGAGCTCCCTCGTCGTGATCTTCGCGCTCGCCTCGCCCGCCGCCGCCCAGGTGAGCGAGGTCGAGATGCCGCCCTCGGAGGTCGCGGCGCGCGGCCACTACCTCATGGGCCAAGAGCACTACGAGGCGGCGCGCTTCGCCGAGGCCGCCGAGGAGTTCCAGCGCGCCTACGATCTCTCGCACCGCCCGCGCCTGCTCTTCAACCTCTTCATCGCGCGTCGCGACGCGGGACAGACGCGCCAGGCGGCGGACGCGCTGCGCCTCTACCTCGCTGCGGCGCCCGACGATCCGCAGCTCGAGGTCTTGCGCGGCCGCTTGTCGACGCTCGACGCACAAGTCGCCGCAGAAGACGCGCGGGCACGGCAGGTCGCGCCCGACGACACCGACACCGGGATCGAGTCATCGGTCGCACCGACGGAGCTCGAGACGATCGCGCCGGTCACCACGACCGACGAAGGGGGTGGCAACGCGGGCCCGTGGGTCGTGATCGGCGTCGGCGGCGCCGTGGCGATCGCGGCGGTCGCGACGGCGATCGTGACGTCGATCGACTACGGCAATCTCTCGTCCACCTGCACCGAGGGCGTCTGCCCGCCGGGCACCGACCTCGAGACCGGCCGCACGCTCGCGCTCACCAGCGACATCCTGGGCGGCGTCGCGGCGGCCACGATGATCGGCGGCATCCTGTGGGCGATCGTCGACGCGACGAGCTCACCGAGCACCCGCGAGAGCGCGTCGATCCAGTGCACCCCGCTCGGCTGCCGCGGCGTCTTCTGACCCTCGGCGGGCGAGTCACTCGGGCGGTGGCAGAGGAAGCCCGTGCGAGAGCGCGACGACGGCTGCGTAGACGTCGCGCAGGTAGAGCTCGTTGTCTCGGTGGTTCGACATCGCTGTGCGGCTGAACTGGATCATCTCGAGCGACGTCACCTCGGGGGTCACGACGCGTGCGACCACACTGCCGCGGAGCTCCGAGATGATCGTGGAGCCTTCGGTCTTCTGCCACGACTCGGCGATCACGATCGGGGCCTCGAGCGAGCCCTCGATCACACCGTGGCGAAACGTCGTCGTGTACTCGAGGGTGATGATGTCGTGGATCACCGCGTCGATGCGGTAGCTGAAGTCGTACCCGGGCTCGACGTCCTCGACGACGGTGTACTCGTCGAACGAGCGCCGATCGGCGCTCACGTCGGGGTTGCGCAGCGCTGCCCACACGTCCGTGATCGGCGCGTGCACGTAGCCGCGCGCGTGGACCGAGGGCGGTCGACCGCGCGCGTTCTCCGCGTACGTGAGCACCACCTCCAGCCGCTCGGGATGGGGCTCGCTCGCATCACCCGCGGGGAAGCTCGCCTCGTTGACCTCGGCCGCGGGCTCGAGGCCGGGCGGGAACACGGTGGTCTCGTTTCCGAAGCAGGCTGGAAGGAGCAGGCTCGCGAGCAGTGAGAGGTGCAGTGCCGGTCGCATGACGCGCGCATCGTACGCGCTCGCGGCCAGGCGCTGAGCCACGAGCCGATGCTCAGGGTCGGCGAGGCTCACCGCCGGGGAGTGACCTCGGTCATCGCCAGAAGTCGTAGAAGTTGAACCAGTTGTCGGGGGCCTTCTTCACGGCCTCTTCGAGCTTCGCTGCGTACTGGCGCACGTAGGCCTCGAGGGCGCCCTTGCGGTCTTTGCGCGGGAGCTCGATCCGCTCGGCGAACAAGTGGCAGTTGAGGTCGTACCGCTTGCTGCCGCGGCTCAGGCCGAACGTCGTGTAGACGGGGCACTTCAAGCTCGAGGCCAAGAGGAACGGTCCCATCGGGAAGCTCGCGTCCTCGCCGAGGAACGGCACGCGCACGATGCGATCGGGCGGCGCGCCGAGCGGGATGCGGTCCGCGAGGATCGCGATGATGGCGCCCTGATCGACGAGCTCCTTCACCTTGATCATCGCGTCGATGCCGCCTTCGGGATCGAGCTCCAGCACGCGCGCCTGCGACTCCGGATCGAGCTGGCCCAGCGCCTCGTTCAGCATGCGCGCGTTCTTCGTGTACATGAGCGCGTAGAGCGGCAGGCTCTCGTTCTTGCTCGCCATGCGCATCGCGTAGAACGAGCCCACGTGCGCGCCGAGCAGGATCGCCCCCTGCTTGCGATCGCGCAGGTCCGCGAGGATCTCGTGCCCGTCGCGCGTGACCTCGAAGTGGTGCGTCTTGCCCGACACGAGGAAGAACGCATCGAGCGTGCACGCGACGAAGCGGAAGAGATGGCGGTAGAGATCGCCGAAGCTCGCCGTGCGGCCGTCGAGGTGTCGGTAGTAGGTGCGCAGGGCGTCGCGCACCGTGCGCGTGGTCGCCAAGTAGTAGAGCGTGACGAAGCGCGCGAGGAAGCGGCCGATCGTGCGGCCGAAGAACGTGGTGAGAAAGACCGTGAAGCGGATCGCGAACGCGCCGCCGCGCTCACGACGCGTGAGCCACTCGGCCTTCGCAGGGGCGCTCGCGCCGGGGCCCTTGGTGTCGGTGGGCGTCGCGGGATCCGTCATGGCGATCAGCCGGGCAGCACCAGCGGCCGTCGCAAGAACAGATGCATCGAGCGACGCCACATGAGGCGCGTGTGCATCTTCGCGATCAGCCAGTTGTCCTCGAACGCGCGCCAGTGCGAGACGCCGCCCTCGGCCGTCGTGAAGTAGCGGACCTTCGTGGGCACGTGCACGAACGGCACGTCGGCCCACGCGAGGCGCACCACGATCTCGGGGTCGAAGTCCATGCGATCGCCCGGTGTGCGCGTCGCGAGCGCGGCCTCGATCGGGTAGAGGCGGAAGCCGCACAGCGGATCGCCCACGCGATCGTCACCCACCTCGCGACGCGTCCAGAAGATCGTCACGCGCCTGAGGAACATGCGGTGAGTGGGCGCTGTCTCGTCGAAGATCGGCTGGCCGAGCACGCACGCGTCGGGGCGCGAGGCGCCGATCTCGAGGAACCTCGCGATGTCGTCGAGCGCGTGCTGACCATCGGCATCGACCTGGAGCGCGTGCGTGAAGCCGTGCTGTCGGGCCAGCTCGAAGCCCGTCTTCACCGCGGCGCCCTTGCCCCCGTTCTTCGCGCGACGGGTGGTGATCGCGAGGCCTTCCTTGCCCAGCGCCTCGACAGCGGCCTGGTTCTCGGAGCCGCTCGCGTCGTCGACGACGACCACGTGCGGGCAGAGCGCGCGCACCGCCACCACGACGTCGCGGATCGTGCGCGGGTTGTCGTAGGTGGGCACCAGGATGCAGGGGCGGAACGCGTCCATGCGGGGCCCGGTCGTGCTCGGCGCGGGCTGCCTTGTCAAACGCGGGGGTATGGAGCCCCGCAACACGTCTTCACGAGAACGCAGCACCGGGCGGTTGGTGATCTCGCGCCACCCTCGCTACGCTGGGGGTCATGGAACGCCCCACCTCGATCCTCGGTCTCACCTCGCACCTCGTCCGCCAGCGCTGGCAGGCCCTCACGCCGCGCAACCGCATGGCGGTGATCGCGGTGGCCGCGATCATGGGCGCCTCGAGCGCCGTCGCGGTGAAGGCCGCGATGGGCGGCGGATGTTGCGCGTCCTCGAGCGGCTGCCCGATGGCGCAGGCGCACGCGGGCGAGTCCGACCTTCCCTGTCACGGCCAGTGATGGCTCGCTGACGGCACGACGGTGATCGACACGATCACCGCGGGCCGTCGTCAGCGGCGGAGCACAGCAGCGAAGCGCGCGAGCGCGTCGTCGAGATCGACGGCGTAGCCGAGGCCGCTCGTGTGGTGCCCGACATGGATCGCGCGCGGCGATCCGCCCTCGTCGACGAGCAGCTCTCCGCGCATCGCCTCGGCGTCGTGCGCGAGCACCGGGTGCACGAGCGGCACGTCCGGTGAGGCCGCGATCCGCATCGCGAGCAGCGTGCCGCAGCGGCGACCCGGAGGCGACGGAACGAACGGCCGGAGGAGGCCCGGGCGCTGCGCCACTGCGCCCACGATCCCGGGCCGACGACCGACCACGCCGCGCAGCAGGCTGCCCACGGGAGCCTCGGATCGCCTCGTTTCGAGGGCGATCGGCGTGATGCCGAGGTCGGGCACGCGGATCAGCGCGAGCTCGTCGTCGATCGCCACGACCTCGATGCGGCGCTCGAGCGCCGGCCGATCGAGGCGAGCGTCCGCGAGATGACGGTCCGCGAGCGTGAGCACGAGATCGGGCGCGACGACCACACCACCCACGACCACGCCCAGGCTCGTGTGGAGATCGACGGTGTGATCGACGAGCGTGGTGGGCACGGGCGCCAGAGCCACCGCGAGGCTCGCCGTGCGATCGGGCGCGCCCTGCGCGTCGCTCACCACGGGAGGAAACGAGCGCGCGATCGGAGGCGCATCGCACGACAGCGACGTGAGCGGTGCGAGCGACGCAGGCTCGATCGGCACGAAGCGTCCCATCGCGACGTTGATGCCCACCAGCTCTCCGGCGCCATCGAGCACCGGTCCGCCGCTCATGCCCGGAGCGAGGTGCACGCTCGCGATCGTTCGACCCGAGCCGTCGTCGGTGACGAGCCTCAGACCCAGCGTGATCGAGGGCGCCTCGAGGCCCTCGAGCGCGCCCGCGAAGCCCGCCGCGAGCACCCACGGATCGGGGGGAGCCGAGGCCCGTGAGATCGTGACGCAGCTGGTGCTCGCGCGGCGTGTGCCGAGCAGTGCGAGGTCGTGGTCCTCGTCGCGCGCGATCACCCGCGCGCGGTGGGTCGCTCCGTCGGGGGTCGTGACGACGAGGCGCGAGCGACCGGCGATGACGTGGAGCGCGGTGAGCACGTGGCCCTCGCGCGAGACGAGCGTGCCGCTGCCGCCTGCGCCGCTCGAGTCACCCACGCGCACCGTGACGCTCCGGGCGCGCGCGAGGAGGGGCTCGAGCGATGGAGACGGGGCGCGTGCCGCAGGTGCGGGCACATCGATGCTCGTCCGATCCGCCGAGGCGTGGTCCGGCTCGAGGCTCGCCGCCGAGGGAGCGACCAGGACCGAGACGACGAAGCCGACGGAGGCGAGGGTCAGCGTCGGGACGGCGCGCGGCATGGGCCGAGAGACCGCCGCCGTCCGACCGTCCTTGGGCGCGGAGGAGGCGCATTTAATGGTCGAATAAGTACGCGCGCAGCGCCACGTCCCGCAGGCTCACGGCCATGACGAAGCCTCACGCTCGTGCGCTCCCGCTCTCGCTCCTCCTCGCTGCCGGATGCGGCGGCTCCGAGATGCCCATCGACGCGGCCACGCCCGCCGACGCTGCCTCAGCGCCCGACACGTTCGTGGTGGCCGACGACGCCGCCACGCCGACCGACGCGGGCACCGACGCCTTCAGCCCCGATGCCCCGCGGCGTCCGCCGCTCGAGCGCTTCATGACGTTGCCGCAGCGCATCGCGTGCCCGCCCGCGCTGGGCTTCCGCGAGGACGGCACGCCCGTGGTGGCCGTCGTGAACATGAACGCGCTCCGGGTCTACGAGCAGCGCGGTGCGAGCTGGACGCAGATCGGACCCGACGTGACGGCGGAGGGGATCTCCATCGTGGCCGACGGTTGCCCGGGCTTGGTGGTCAGCGGAGACGACACCATCTACGTCGCGTTCGAGCAGGTCGCCGCGGGCTCGACGTACACGGCGCACGTGCAGCACCTCGCCGGCGCCGCGTGGGTGGACGACTTCACCGTGCCCTCTCCCTCGGGCCACGCGGTGGTCGACATCGACGTGGACCGCGACTCGTCGGGCGAGCCCGTCATCGCGATGCTCGAGCGCAACGCGACGGCCTTCGGGTATGGCGTCGCGATCCGTCGCCGCGTGGGGGGCACGTTCGTGCGCGCGCCGATGCTCGACACCCTCACGGTGGGCGAGGTCCGCATCGCCGTGCGCCCCGACGACACGGTGGTCGCGGCCATCACCCACACGGTGGGCCCGTTCGGTACTGGTGTCGGCATCCTCGAGCTGTCGCCCACCGACGTGTGGACCACGCGGGACGACGTCGACCTCGTGGGTGACACGACGCAGGGCCTCACGCTGACGGGACTCGACGCGGACGCCACGCGCAGCTGGATCACGTGGGTACGCGGTACGAGCGGCGGCGAGCGCTTCACGCACCTGAGCGAGCTGATCGGCAACACGTACCGCTCGCTCGACCCCGAGGAGTTCCACGCGCAGTACCCCGACGTCGCGCACCGCGACGGCGACGTGCTGGCGTGGGCCTTCGCCGACGACTTCAAGCTGACGGTGCAGGACTACGACGGCACGGGCTTCGGCGCGCCGCTCGTCGACATGGACTCGCCGGTCAACATCGTGTCGCTCCAGTACCACGGCGATGACCTCTGGGCGGCGTGCACGACGACGTTCGGAGGCGGGCCTGCAGACGCGCTGATCGTGCGCGTCACGTTCCCCGAGTGAGCTGCGGCGCCGCGAGCTCGCGCGATCAGCGGAGGCCGAAGCGCACGAGGTTCGCGCCGCCGGGGATCGTGGTGCCGTCGAGCACGATCATCCCGCCCGCCGCCATGCCGAGGTGGAGCGTGTCGTCGATCCGTGCGAGCGCCGCCCCGTAGTCGTCGCCTATGGCGCGCGTGCTCTCGGGCGTGCCGAGCACGAGGAAGAAGCGTCGATCGAGGTCCGGAGTGAGGATGGCGAGGAAGCCATCGGTGCCTGGCCCCCGATCGATGCCGGCGAACGAGCTGGTGCCCATCACGAAGCCGCCATAGCCCGCGTGGCCGGTGACCGCGACGCTGCGCGCGTCCGCGGAGATGTCGCCGATCGCCGAGGACGGGACGTCCATCACCGACGCGCTGAAGAGCTGATCGACCGCGAGCTCTCCGTCGCACGTCGCGAGGCCGAAGGTGCTGAACCACACGGGGCCCGACTCCTCGCGCGCGAGCACCGGATCGCTCGCGGCGCCGGGCCCGATCGCGAGCGATCCACACTCGGACGTGAGCGACGGAGTCGTCGCGAGGAACGCCGCGTACACGCGACCGTTGGCCTCCGTGATCGCGCCGCTCCGCGCGGAGAGCGCGCCCTCGTCGGCGCAGCGCACGGCGGTGGACCACAGCGGCGCGCCGTCGCTGTCGAGACGGATCAGGACGACGTGACCGAACGGCGGAGGTGGCTCGAGGCCCACGAAGCCCGTCGATCCGTCCATGAGCCGCGACACGAAGAGGCCGAGGATCGCGCCGTCCTCGGTGGGCGCGAGATCGACGGAGGTGAACACTGCCCCGCCGATCGCATGGATCCACTGCACCGTGCCCGCGTGATCGAGCCGCGCGACGCGGATGCGACCGTCGGCCGGGCCGCGATCGATCGCGCGCACCACGCCGTCCACGCGCAGCGCGGCGATCGTGCTCGTCGAGCTCGCGGCCGTGCGCCACGCGAGGAGGATGCCCGCGTCGTCGACGACCATGCCGCCGAGGTAGTCGCCTCCTCCGTCGGTCTCGATCGTGCGCGCCCAGAGCGGACGACCGGTGCCCGCGTCGAGGGCGATCACCGTGATCGCCGAGCGCAGCGAGAGGTCGGTCTCGAGCGGCGCCGACAGCGAGAGCGGCACGCCGTCGGCCGCAAACGACCACGCGTTCGTGCGGTAGCCTGCGGCGTAGACGACACCGTCGTGCTCGGCGAGCTGATCGATACGCTCGATGCCGTCGACCGCGCCGCCGAGGCGCGGGAACACGGTCCAGCGCGCGTCTCCGTCGACGCGGCTCACGAAGTGCGTGGGGCCGGGGCTCGAGGCGCCGTCCCACGTGAAGAAGCTGCCGTTGTACTGCCCCGACGCGAGCCGCACGCCGGGCGCGCCTTCGGCGACCGCTCGAACCCAGCCACCGTTGATGCCCTGCGTGGCCTCGGCGGTGAGGGTCGTGGGCGGCATCTCGCTCGGGGGCAGCACGCACGGCGCGTCGGCGTTCGCGTCACGGCCGGCGTCGCGCACCGGTGCGTCCGAGCCCACCTCGATCGCGTCGAGCACGTGCGCGTCCGTGGCGATCGACGCGTCGATGCCTGCGTCCTCGGCGATCGTGGGCGACGCGTCGAGACCGGCATCGAGGCTGGCATCGAGCGACGCAGGGCCTGCGTCGAGGCCTTCGATCGGCACGCACTGGCCTTCGTCGTCGCACGCGGTGCCCTCGGGGCATGCCGTCCCGAGGCAGCCCGCGGAGAGGAAGATCGACACGTCGATCTTGCGGCCCGGTGAGAACGCGGTGATGCGACGGGTGGCGAAGAGCACGTCGTCGGGGCCGACGGAGTCGCTCACCCGGCGCAGGGCCTCCACGCGGATCTCGACGCGCGCAGGCGAGGCCGGATCGTGCGGCGCGACGCCGAACGAGAACGGCAGGAGCACACGCCCTTGCGCTGCGTCCTCGCGACGACCCACCGTCCAGCGACGCTCGACGCGCGGCGCGTCCGCACGATCACAGCTCGGCTCGCACACCTCGACGCGCACAGCGCGGAGCACGCGGTCGCCGGCGACGGGCGGCTCGACGTCGGTCGGCAGATCGGAGCCCACGTGCACGACGAGCTGCGTCGGGGTGCTCGCGCACGCGCTCGCGCCGAGGACGAGACAGAGGATCACGAGCAGGCGCATGCGTGGCTCAGGGTAGCGTGGCGCGGAGGACGCTTCCGCCGCTGCCGATGCTCACACCGTCGAAGTCGTCGGCGCCCGTGACCGCGAGCGCCAGCAGCAAGGCGCCGTGTCCGATCGCGACGTGCTCGCCGCCGTCGTCGATGGTGTACGCGCCCGGCGCGCGCGCGCCGAAGATGCGCGAGTGCCTCACGTCGAGGTCGTGATCGAACACGAGGAGGAAGCCGTCCGAGCCCATGCCGGTGTCGCGACCGGCCAGCATGCCGAGGCCGAGATCCGCGCCACCGACACCGAAGTAGCCCGTGCCTGCGACGCCGCGCGCGTCGGCGTCGAGGCTCGTGAACGCCGTGAGCGGGGAGCCGTTCACGCGCGCGCGCCAGAGGCCCGTCTCGTCGT
>JAFLCL010000017.1 GCA_017303575.1 Deltaproteobacteria bacterium | reverse complement strand
TGTCGGCATGCCCACGTGGCAAGGCCTCGTCGTCTACCAGGCCGCGAGCGCGACGAGCGAGTGGGCCGTGTCGGCGCGTGCGCTCAACGGCACGAGCTCGACGCAGCTGCTCTACGCCGACGCGGGCCGCTGCGGCTTCTACGCGCCCGGGCAGAGCGCGCCCGCCGCGGGCAGCCTGGTGCGCGTCGCGCTCTACGACCTCTTCGGTCGCGTCAGCGCACGATCGAACCAAGTCCGCGTCGGCGAGTGACGTGGTCCGGCCGACGACACCGGCCGACCCCTCGTCACACGAACCACCTCGAGGTCGCGCCTCGAGCGAGGAGACGCCCGAGCGCTGACCCGAGATACTGCGGGACCTTCGGAGCACGAGCGCGTGCGCACCCGAAGCAGACACAGCCGCGTGTCGAGGCCCCCACGATCGATCGCCAGGCGCCGACGAAAACAGGCGAATTGGCCCGCGGCACATGAGCTGCGATGTCCCCCGCATGTCCCGCGCACGCCTCGCTTCGCTCCTCGTCCTCGCCCTTCCCTTGGCCTCGCTCGCCATCCCGGCGCACGCCGCGCCGCGCGCGATCTCCTCGCGCAAGACCCCGACAGCGTCGACCGCGACGGCGACCGTCGAGACGTCACCGACGACGAGCCTCGCGCCCGACCGCGACGTACCCGCGCCGCCGGTCGAGCACGACGCGTTCGCGACGCACCTGCGTGATGGGCGCACGATCAGCGGCCTGTCGGCACACCGCGCGCTCCACTTCACGTTCGACGACGGACCCAGTCAGCACACGCCTGCGCTGCTCGACGCCCTCGAAGCGCGTGGTGTCCACGCGACGTTCTTCCTCGTGGCGCGTCAGCTCGAGCACGAGCGCGGTCGCCGCATCGCGCGCGAGATCATGAACCGTGGTCACACGATCGGGCTTCATTCGTACAGGCACGACGACCTCACGACGTTCGACGCGGTCGCGCTCCGCCGTGATCTCGATCGCAGCGAGCGCGTCTACGAGGACGTGTTCGAGGCGCGTCCGTTCCTCTTCCGCCCTCCGTACGGCCGACACGACGCGCAGCTCGACGCGGAGCTCGCGACGCGCGGCTACACGCAGGTGCTGTGGAACATCACGACGACCGAGGGGCACGCTCACTCGAGCGACGAGGTCGCGGAGGGCTTCGCCGCCGCGCTCGACCGACAAGAGCGCATGTCGCGCGGTGCGGGCGGCATCGTCGTGTTCCACGACACGCACCGCTGGGTGGTCGAGGCGATGCCCGCGATCTTCGACGAGATCGATCGCCGCAACTGCGAGGCGCTCGCGAACGGAGAGCGCGAGGGGGACGCCCCCTCGCAGGCGAGTACGGAGCTGTGGGACGTGCACGCGGATCTGAGCGCGTGGCACGAGCCGCGAGGTCGCGCGGCGAGCACACGCTCCGCGCGTCGCATGCGAATGGACGAGCAGACCTTCACCGCGCGACAGGCGGAGCTCACCACCGAGACCGCAGCGCGCTGCGCACGCTGACCGGCACATCACGAGCGTCGATCAAGGTCGCTTCGATCGTGCGCTCACCCAGGGACCGAGCATCGCCTCGGCCTCGCTCGGTGTGAGCTTCTTCGCCGCGCGCCTCACCTCGGCAGGCACCCAGGCGGGATACGCCGTCTCGATGTTCCGATGCGCGCCCGACTCCGTGTGCTCCTGACGGATCGCGGTGAGGCGCCTCTCGCCGAGACGTTCTGCGAGCACGACGAGCGCGGGCCAGCAGCGACGGTGCACGAACGTGAGCTTGTCGTTCACGAGACGGAAGCACCGCACGTCCGCCTGATCGTCGAGCTCACCCAGAAGCTCGAAGATCAGGTGGCCCTTCGCGTGCGCCCACCACGTCCCGCGGATCGTCTCGCCCGCGATCGCGTCGGCGAGGTTCGGGACTGGGCCCTTGGCCGATGCGAGCACGACGCCGTGCTCCTTCACGAACGCGAGGACGTCGAACCGCTTCGCCATGCAGCGAGGATCGCGCGACGACGACGCGCAAGCGAGCGCGGGGTCAGCGCGCGGGCGCGACCGTGGCCTCGGGCACCCAGTCCTCGAACGGCGCATCGCCCGCGCACTCGTAGCGGTGCTCCCACCGCTCGCTCTCCTCGCCCGACTCGCGCAGCTCCCGGCGCGCGATCAGGTTGCCGCACGCATCGTACTCGGCGGGATAGGTGAACACCGTGGTCGAGCCGCTGCTCTCGTAGCGGCACGCGAGCCGCGAGAGCGTCCCGTGCGTGTCGTACTCCTGCGTGCACACGCGGTACGGAACCCCGCCGCTCTCGTCGCTCGTCGTGCGTATGCGTCCATCGGCGTCTCGCGTGTACGTGACCGAGCCCTGTCGCTCGCGCTCCGTGCCGACGCGCCCATCGACGTAGCGAGAGAGGGCCCACCGCTCGTCGATCGACACGCGCCCTTCTGCGTCGAGCGTGAAGCGATGCTCCTCCGGTGGACTCTCCATGACGCCATCGAGGCTGACGGTCGTCAACGTCGCGTTGCCGCGATCGTCGCGCACGTAGCGCGTCCAGCTCGAGCCACGCGGTGTCTCGCCGACCTCACGCACGAGGAAGCCGCGTGCGTCGTAGACGAACGTGCGCCGCGACGTCCGCACCGGTGAGTCGGCGCGTCGCGTCTCGCGCAGGACGACGCGGCCGTCCTCGTACGTGAATCGCTCGATCTGCGACACGCCCGTGCGCCCCGACGTCCACGTGGTCTCACACGGTCCCTCGGGGTGAGGTCGACAGGCGGACAGCCCCTCGGACATCGTCGGCGCGCTCGGGGAGCTCGACGTCGCCGTGCTCGGCGCTCGTGGAGGCGCGCCGGGATCCACCGTCGATCGCGGCGCAGACTCCCCGCCACACGCGATCATCACCCCCGCGATCAGCGGCGAGAGCGATCGCGTGAGCGTCCGCCGGGTCGGCATCCCGAGAGCCTATCGCGCCCACCTCGCATGGGTTCAGCGACGCGTGCCGACGAAGAGCACGTGCTTGTCCTTGTCGTGTCGATCCGCAGCGCCCACGCGCACGACGCGGGTCTCGAGCTTCGTCTTCGCGAGACGCTGCTCGAACGCCCGATCCTCGAACGCCGACCAGAACACCACGACGCCGCCGGGCGCGAGCAGTGCCGCGATGCGCGACAGGCCTGCGTCGCCGTAGAGCCAGCGGTTCGACTTCGACGCGAGCGCTTCGGGGCCGTTGTCGACGTCGAGCAGCATCGCGTCGTAGCGCTCTTCCTCGCCCGCGCGCAGGTGTGCACCGAGATCGCCGAGCACGAGCTTGCTGCGCGGATCGTCGAGCGGCTTCTGCGCGAGCGCGCCTAGCGGGCCCTCGCGATGCCACGTCACGATCGCGGGGATCACCTCGCAGATCTCCACGATGTCGTCGGGCCCCACGAGATCGAGCGTGCGACGCAGCGTGTAGCCGCAGCCGAGGCCTCCGACGATCACACGCGCAGGCGCGCGCTTCTTCTTCGCTCTCTTGCCGTGATCGATCTCGAGGTGCGCGCAGCCCACCTCGGCGAGCGCGTCCTCGGAGCCGTGGAGGCGGCTCGACATGAGCACGCGCTCCTCCACGTAGATCGTCAGCTCGCCCTTCTCGCGCGTGAGCACGAGGTGTTTTCCGTCGGGGGTGCGCGACGAATCGAGGACCTCGAAGACAGTCACGCCGCTGTGTACGCGGTGTTCGCGAGGCTCGTGATCACGCACGACCGGATCCGACGATGAATCACGAGGAAATACATTCGCGTGACAATCGCCGTGGCATAGGTCGCGCGCTCGACACCTTCTTGGTCACCCGTTCAGGAATCGTGAGAGACGGCCTCTGCGCCGGCTCGACGAACGACCAAGCCTCCGAGCGACGCGAAGGAACCGATGACTGCCACCGAGATCCTCCAGCTCGTCGTGATCGCGCTCTACATGGGAATCCTGACGGTCCTCGCCGTCTACGGCTTCCATCGCGCGCAGCTCCTCTACCTCTACTGGAAGCACAAGAGCAGCGCGCCCCAGGCTCCCGCGAAGTTCGTGGAGCTGCCGAAGGTCACCGTACAGCTGCCGATGTTCAACGAGATGTACGTCGCCGAGCGGCTCATCGAGAGCGTCGCGGCGCTCGACTACCCGAAGGACAAGCTGGAGATCCAGGTCCTCGACGACTCGACCGACGAGACGCAGAACATCGCGAAGGCGAAGGTCGAAGAGCTCGTCGAGCGCGGCTACGACGCCGTCTACATCCACCGCGTCGATCGCACCGGCTTCAAGGCCGGCGCGCTCGAGGCGGGGCACAAGGTCGCCAAGGGCGACTACCTCCTCGTGTTCGATGCGGACTTCGTCCCGACGCGCACGATCGTGCTCGACCTCGTGCATCACTTCACCGATCCCAAGGTCGGCATGGTGCAGGCGCGCTGGGGCCACCTGAACCGCGACTACTCCATGCTCACGCGCGTGCAGTCGATGATGCTCGACGGTCACTTCGTGGTGGAGCACATCGCGCGCAACCGCTCGGGCCGCTTCTTCAACTTCAACGGCACCGCGGGCATCTGGCGCAAGAGCACGATCATCGACGCCGGCGGCTGGCAGCACGACACGCTGACGGAGGACATGGACCTCTCGTTCCGCGCGCAGCTCAAGGGCTGGCGCTTCGTGTACGTGCCCGACGCGCTCGCGCCGGCCGAGCTGCCCTGCGAGATGAACAGCTTCAAGACGCAGCAGTTCCGCTGGGCCAAGGGCTCGGCGCAGACCGCGAAGAAGCTCATCCCCACCATCCTCCGCGCGGACATCCCGTGGAAGGTGAAGCTCGAGGTCGTCTTCCACCTCACGGACAACTTCGCGTACCTCTTCCTCCTCGCGCTCGCGCTCCTGCAGCTGCCGAACATGATGCTGCGCCAGGAGATGAACCGTCCCGAGCTCTTGCTCCTCGACGTGCCTCTCTTCGCGCTCACGAGCGGCTCGATCGTCCTCTTCTACCTGACGACGCACCGCGCGCTGTACGGCAACCTCTGGGAGGCGATCACGCGCCTGCCGCTCATGATGGCGCTCGGCATCGGCCTCTCGCTCAACAACGCGCGCGCCGTGGTCGAGGGTCTCTTCGGCTCGGACAGCGAGTTCGTGCGCACGCCCAAGCACGGCGTGACGCTCAAGAGCGAGAGCTGGACGAAGAAGAAGTACCGCGCGAGCAAGGAGCTCTTCTCGTGGATCGAGGTGGGCCTCGGGCTCTACTTCATCGCGACGATCGGCATCGGCATGTTCATCGGCGCATGGGCCAGCGTGCCCTTCGTGCTGCTCTTCATGGTCGGCTTCCTCTACGTCGGAACGCTTTCCGTGCATCAGGCGCGCTGAGCCCTACCGACTCTCTCGCCTGGAACGGCCCGCGCGGCGATCGCTGCGCGGGCCTTTTTTCGCGGTCACGTCGAGCCCTCGCACGACAACGCAACGTCGCTCCCTCGCAACGCCGTCGCGCACACCGTGGGGTCTAGGCTGCGCGCCTCTCACTCAGGAGGAAGCACATGTCGGCAGCACTGGACCGCGAGGTCAACGAGCTCATCAAGCAGGGCAAGGCGATGGACGCCTTCGAGAAGTTCTACGCAGACGGCGTGGAGATGTCCGAGAACTTCGACCCGCCGTGCGTCGGCAAGGACGCGAACCGCAAGCGCGAGTACGAGTTCTTCGGCAAAGTCGAGAAGGTGAACAGCGCCGAGCTGCTCGCGCAGAGCTACGACGAGGCGACCGGGGCAGGCTTCTCGGAGTGGGACTGGGACGTCGTCTTCAAGGGCGGCTTCGCGACGCGCATGCGCCAGGTCGGCGTGCGCCGTTGGAAGAACGGCCAGGTCGTGCACGAGCGCTTCTACTACAAGCCCGCGATGTGATCGCACGCGCGATCACACTCGCTTCGTGACGGGCCGCGGGGGGTGGGGGGTCCGATGCTCAGACATCCTCGGCCTGCGGCCTGCGGAACTCGCCCTGGACCCCCCACCCCCCACGTCCCTCGGCGTTCCGCGGCAGGATCTGCGAGCACATGAGCTGCGCGAAAGCCGCATCGCCTCGCACGATGTTCTTCTACGCTCGCACTCACACAGGAGGGTGCGATGGAACAGTGGAAGCTCGCGGCGGTGACGGGTGCGGTCGCGCTCGGCGGCGTGGCCGTCGGCGGTTGGATGTTCGGGACGGACTCCGCGTGGGCTCAGCAGCGTCCATTCTCTGAGTGCTTCATCGCCCGGCAGGAGACAGTGGATACGAACGACTCAGGAGAGATTCAGGCCCACGGGCCTGACCGCACGGTGCGCGTGCCGCCTGGCTTCACGGTCGTGGGTGGAGGCGGCGGGCAAATCGGCAACTGGTCGAGCGCCATCGTGCTCTGTCGCTGAGCGGAGCCACGCGCTCGTCGGGGTTGGAGCCTGGCGTGAGCGGGGCTTCGTGGGAGAGAGCCGCGTACGCGGATGTCTTCGCCCACCCAGAGCTCGAACGACGCGCCGCTGCTCTCGCCGGGCCTGCGCGCGATGTTGTGGAGCGCGCTCGCGTTCAGCGTGATGTCGGCGATGGTGAAGATGGCGGGCTCGCGCATCCCGAGCGCCGAGATCGCCATCTTCCGCGGCGCGATCACGCTCGTGATCAGCGGCGTCATGATCTGGCGCGCCAAGATCTCGCCGTGGGGCAAGGACACGCGCTGGCTCCTCGTGCGTGGCCTCCTCGGGTGCATCGGTCTGCACTGTTATTACTTCGCGCTCACCGAGCTCCCGCTGGCCGAGGCCACGGTCATCCAGTTCCTGAATCCCGTCCTCGTCGCGGCGCTGGCGCCCTTCGCGCTCGGGGAGAAGCCGGGACCGCGCGACGTGCTCGGTACGCTCGCGGGCTTCGCGGGTGTGCTCTTGATCGCGCGCCCGTCGACGATCTTCGGGGCTCACGAGGAAGGCGACGTCGTGCTCTCGAGCGCGGGCGTGATCGTGGGCTTGCTCGGTGCGCTCGTCAGCGCGCTCGTGTACCTCGTGGTGCGCAGGCTCAAGGACGAGGACGCGCGCGTCGTCGTGTTCCAGCTGCCGCTGCTCGTCATCCCGCTGACGTTGCCCATCGCGTGGCCGATCTGGGTGTGGCCTGAAGGCTCCGAGTGGCTCGTGCTCCTCGGCGTGGGCGTCGCGACGCAGATCGGTCAGGTGAAGATGACCGAGGCCTTGCAACAGGAGACGGCGGCGCGCGCGACCGCGGTGAGCTTCGCGCAGGTCGCGTTCGCGATGGGCTTCGCGGTGCTGGTGTTCCACGAGATCCCGACGCCCCTGACGTGGCTCGGCGCCTTGCTCGTCTTCGCGGGCACGCTGCTCGTCGCGCGGTCGCCCACGAAACAGGGGTGATTGCCCGCTGCGTCTGCACCGCGCACGATCGCGTGATGAACGCGTGGCGACTCTTTCCGGTCCTCGTCGCCCTGCTGACGCTGTTCGCGAGCGGGGCGCCCGCACAGGACCACATCGCCATCCCGGAACAGGCCTGTGAGGACGTGCGCATCGATCTCGTGCCACTCACGCAGGGCCGCGGGATGGGCCTGCGCGTGACGAACGTCGACCCGGGTGATTTCACGGCGCACCTCCAGTCGTCGATCGTCGTCGAGCAAGAGATCGGTGGTCGGTGGCAGCGCGTAGGCGTCGCCGGCTTGCTCCTGCGGACGCGGTGCGAGGACACGCCCGACACGTGCATCTCACTGACTCGTGACAGCTCGATCACCGTCGTGCCGTGGGATGGAATGCTCGGCGACGCGCAGTGTGTCTGCACGCGATGCGCCCCCGCACCCGCGGGTCGCTACCGCTTCGTGATCCAGAGCTGCCACTGCCAACACCCGCGAACCGCGTACAGCGCGCCCTTCGCGCTCGCGCCCTCGACCTGACGCTCGCGAGCTTCGAACGCGATCGACGCCTAGTGATCACTCCGCTCGGTGCGCGGGAGGCGCCACGAGCGTGGGGCTCGCTCGATGCCCACCGCCGCGAGATCGTGCGCGTCGAGGGCACCGCACGCGTGGCCTCGATCGAAGAACGACACGAGCGCGCGTCCGGTCGCCGCGTCGTCGAACGCGCTGCCCGTGGCAGTGGCGCGCGCGTGCCGGTCGAGGAAGCGAGAGAGGCGCTCCGTCATCGCTTCACGCGCACCGAGGTAGGTCGCGAACACTGCGCAGAGGCGCGCCGGGATCTGCGCCGGGTGGAGATCCCAGCCGGCGTCGATCCCCTCGGAGAGCGCGCGACGCACGCTCGCCGCGTGCTCGGCCATGGCCCCGACGATCTCCTCGTGATCGCGCGCGCGCTCCGCCTCGCTCGCGCCCGCGCGGCTCGCGGCGAGCGGAAGCCGCGTGGTCGCTCCATCGAAGAGCGGCACGCCCGTGCCCGCGAGCGCGAGCTTGGCGAGCATGCGCGCGGTGCCGCACGCAGGGTGATCGGGGCGCTGCGCCCAGCCAGGCACGTCGAGCGCGGCCGTGAGGTCGTAGCTTCCGAGGTGACACGAGCTCACACGGCCGCGTCCCGCCTCGACGAGCGCGCGGATCGGCACGCGACCGCTCGCGTCGAGGAACGCCGCCGGGTCCTCGAGCATCAGCTCGATCACGAGCGAGCCGCGCGGCAGCGCCTTCTCGCGCTCGTGAGCCTCGAGCGCGCCCGCGAGCTCGTCCACCTCGCGCACGCTCCGCACCTTCGGCAGCGTGATGCGAAGCGGCCGCGCGCCACGGGCCGCGCACATCGCCTCGATCACGAGCTCGAGCGTCCGGAGGCCTCGCGCGCGTGTGTCCGCGTCGAGCGGAGCGATGCGGATCCCGAGCCACGGCGGCAGCGTGTCAGCCCTGTGCCCTTCGGCGATCGCGCGCCCTACGGCACGTGCGTGCTCGTCGTGCTCGGCGTCGGGTCGCACGCCGTAGCCGTCCTCGAAGTCGACGCGGAAGTCGTCGACCGGCCGTGCCGCGAGCCGCGCCCGCACGCGCGCGCGCAGCTCACCGAGCTCGAGGCGGCGCACCTCGGACGCCACCAGACGTGCGAGATCGTCGTCGCTCGCGAGGTGCGTCTCGAACGCGTCACGCGCGAGGCGACCGACCTTGGGCACGATCGACGCGACGAAGCGATCGGCACCGGCATAGAGCACGTGGAGCTGCATGGAAGCGAACCTCCGACGGGCGCCGCGGGATCACTCGCTCTCGAGCTTCTTCTTCGCTTCGAGCATCGCAGCCCTGCTCGGCGCCGAGATCTCGGGGTAGTCGAGGTCCATGCCCTCGAGCGTCTGGACGAGGATGTCCGCGACGGTGCGTCGCATGAAGCGCTTGTCGTCCGCGGGGATCGTGTACCAGGGCGCCCACGCGCGCGATGTCTCGTTCAGCGCGTCCTGGTACGCGTCCATGTAATCGCCGAAGTGATCGCGCTCGTTCACGTCCGCGGCCTCGAACTTCCAGTTGGCCTCGGGGTCGGCGATGCGCTCGAGCAAGCGCTTCTTCTGCTCGCTCTTCGAGACGTGGAGGAAGAACTTCACGATCGTCGTGCCGTTGCGCGCGAGGTGCCTCTCGAAGTCGCGGATCGACTCGAAGCGCTCTTGCCAGACCTTCTTCTCGCTCGGCATCGCGGGCAAACGCTGGCCTTCGAGGATGGTCGGGTGCACGCGCACCACGATGACCTCCTCGTAGTGGCTGCGGTTGAAGATGCCGATGCGCCCCCGCTCGGGCGCGCGCTGGTGGATGCGCCAGAGAAAGTCGTGATCGAGCTCGGCATCGCTCGGTCGCTTGAAGTTGTGCACTTCGCAGCCAGCGGGGTTGATGCCCGACATGACGGCCTTGATCGTTCCGTCCTTGCCCGCGGCGTCCATGGCCTGGAACACGACGAGCAGCGAGCGTCGATCGCTCGCGAGCAGTCGGCCCTGGAGCTTGCGCATGCGGAGGATGGTCTTCGCGAGGGCCGCGTCGTTCGCCTCGTCGTCGCGCTTCTTCTTCGCGGGGGCGGTGTCTGCCTTCTCGATACGGAAGCCGCCGTCGAAGGGCACGAGGTAGGGGCTGTCGACCGTGACGAAGCGCGCGCTCATGGCCGCGACGCTATCACCTCTCGCACGAGGCCGATCGCGACCTCGAGCTCCTCGTCGGTCACGTAGGGCGCGGGCCCCAGGCGCAGCAGATCGCCGCGCGCGTCGGTCATCACGCCGCGCGAGGCGAGGATGGCGACGATGGCGGCCGCGTCCTTCACGCGGACAGACACGAAGCCGCCACGCGCGTCGCTGCGAGGTGTCGCGACGTCCAGCCCCTCGAGGCTCGCGAGCAGGCGTGACGTCTGCTTCAGCGAGATCGCGCGCAGCGTCGGCACGTCGAGGCCGTGTGCGTCGAAGAAGCGCGTGACCGCGCGTGCGCGGTAGTGGCTCGTCGGATCGTAGGTGCTGCCCGCGAAGCGATCGCACGGACGGCTGCCATAGCTCACGGCGCGTCCGTCGCGCGGCGCCGAGAGTTGCGCGAAGTCGGAGAACCATCCGGTGTACGCAGGGCGGCCGTCGAACGACGGCGGCACACGGAGGAAGCAGTTGCCCTCGCCCCACTGCGCGTACTTGTAACCGCCCGCGGTGACGAAGACGTCGCCCCCGAGCTCGTCCACGGTGAACGGGACGACGCAGAACGCGTGGTACGCGTCGACGAGCATCGCGACGCCTCGCGCGCGAGCTCGTTCGGCGAGCGAAGCGAGGTGGGGCACGGCGCTCGAGGTCTCGAACAGCACGCTCGAGACCAGCACCGCCGCGGTCCGATCGTCGAGCGCGTCGGCGAGGCGCGAGGCGAGCGAGTCGATCGGACCGGGATCGATCATCACGACCTCGACACCCTCTTCGGCGAGGCGCGAGAGCTGTCGGTGGATGGTGTGGAACTCGCCGCGCGTGGTGACGACGCGCTGTCGCGTGCGCAGCGGCAACGCCGAGAGAAAGCGGGCGACGAGCTCGTGTGTGCTCGCGCCGAGCGCGACCTCCTCGGCGCTGCATGCGATACGCGAGGCGACGGCAGAACGCACGGCGTCCGCGGCCTCGAACGCCTTGCCCCACTTGTGATCGACGTGCTCGGCCGCGTCGTCGAACGCCTCGAGCTGCGCGGCGCGCGCCACGTCGGGCCACGCCTGGTGCGAGTGGCCGGTCAGGAGGATGCGACCGTCGCGGAGGAAGGCTCCGTAGTGCGGGCGCAGGGAGCGCGGATCCATCGCGCCTCTAGAGAGGGAAGCAGGTGCCGATGAGGCACATGATCAGGCACTCGGACCCGCCGCCGCACGTGCAGTTGCCGCCGGTGCAGCCATCGGCGGTGTCGTCGCACGAGTTGCCGCAGCTGCCGCAATTGCTCTCGTCGTTCTGCGTGTCGCGGCAGGCGCCCGAGCAGCACGACTGCGAGCCCGAGCACACGCGGCCACACGCGCCGCAGTTCGCGACGGTGTCGGTGCGCGTGCAGCTGCCGCTGCAGCAGGTCTCGCCGCTGCTGCACGCGCGCGCGCCCGCGCCCGTACCGCACAGACACTGGGTCCCCATGCACGTCGTGCCCGCGGGGCAGCTCACAGTGCACGCGACCTCGCAGCTACCGGCCGTGCACGAGCGACCCGACGTGCAGGCCATGCCGCACATGCCGCAGTGCGCGGCGTTGGTGCGCGTGTCGACGCAGCCGCCACCACAACACGTCTGCGTGCCCGTGCAGGCGGCGCCCGCGCCGCAGCGGCACGTGCCCGACACGCACGTCTCACCGGTGTCGCACGCTGGCGTGCACGACGAGCCTCCGTCGCGAGGAGCACCGGTGTCGGGGCGCACGTTCGCGTCGGGGACCGGGCCCGTGTCGCGCGGGAACGGCGCATCGAAGCCGACGACGCGCGCGTCCGGCGTTCCGACGCGACCCGCGTCGCGACCACCGTCACCACCGCTCGCGCACGCGCCCAAGCCGGACGACG
Organism: Deltaproteobacteria bacterium; assembly: GCA_017303575.1. Lineage (GTDB taxonomy): Bacteria > Myxococcota_A > Polyangia > Polyangiales > Sandaracinaceae > JAFLCL01. The sequence goes on along the minus strand of JAFLCL010000017.1, from coordinate 55,360 downwards.
AGATCACGATGGAGAGGACGAGCAGCGGGGCGAGCCACGTTCGCATGGGAACCTCGACGAAGGCGGGACGCGAAGGGAAAGAACAAGGCTAGCCTCGCGCGGATGCAGGGATCAAGGAAGCACGATCATCTCGTCGGCTACGAGCGTTCTTCTGTGAGCAAGCTCCGCGTACCGCCGCTCGCTCCGCCGCTGCGCGTGGTGCTGGTCGAGCCCGAGATCCCCCCGAACACGGGCTCCATCGCGCGCACGTGTGCAGCGACGCAGAGCGCGCTCCACCTCATCGAGCCACTGGGCTTCCGCATCGACGATCGCTCGGTGAAGCGCGCGGGCATCGACTACTGGCACCTCGTCGACCTCCACGTGCACGCGTCCTTCGACGCGTTCGAGGCCGCGCATCCGGAGGCCCGCATCCATCTGCTGAGCGCCAATGGGACCAAGTCGCTCTTCGACGCGGAGCTCCGTGCAGGGGACGCGTTCGTGTTCGGACGCGAGTCCGTGGGCCTCCCGAATTCGCTCTGCGAGCGCTTTTCCGCCTCGATGTGGAGCCTCCCGACGAGCGGAGGGGTCCGCTCTCTCAACCTCTCGAATGCCGTTTCCGTCGTTGTTTTCGAGGCTCTACGTCAGGCCGGTGGGCTCCGCAGCCCATGTCTCGTGGCTGATCCGCAAGAGAAATAGGGCGAATCTGTGACGTTCGGGGCTTGCACACCGGATCGTCCGAGGCGAGGCTGCGGCCCACGATGAAGCGCGGGTCGTGGACACTGGTGATGTCAGGAGCCTCGCTGCTCCTCGCGATCGCCACCGTGCACGCGCAAGAGCACGCGGCCGTGACGCCGAGCAGCACCAGCGCGCCGAGCGCATCGAGCAGCCCCGCACCCACCGCTGTGCCTGCGCGGCCCGAGGGCATCCAGTGGGGCCCCTCGAGCGGGCGCGACTGCCACGTCTTCCATGGACGCCGCATGTGCGAGGGCCCGCGGCGCGTGCCGTTGCTCGAGGGCGAAGCGCTCCGACGCGCCGAGTCCCTCGGCTTGGTGGGACCTCGTGTCGCACGGCTCGCCACCACGGCGGCGGTCCCGGCGAACTGGCTGGAAGCGGCCCGCGCCGGGGGTGCACGTGCGCCGAGCGACCTGCTGTGGCCCGTGCCCGAGGGGCGTCTCTGGCGAGGCTTCGGACCGCGGCAGGGGTTCCGCCGTACGACACGTGGCCTCCTCGTCCGGACCCGACGCAGGCACATGCACCAGGGCGTCGACATCGGCGCTCACGAGGGGGCGGTCATCGTCGCGGTCGCCGACGGGCTGGTGGCCTTCAGCGACAACCGCATGAGCGGCTACGGCAACGCCGTGCTGCTCGTTCACGCCGATGGGGCGGTGAGCATGTATGCCCACTGCGTCGAGACCTACGTGATCCCTGGCCAGGTGGTGCATCGCGGCGACGTGATCGCCGCCGTCGGGCAGACGGGCATCGCGCACGGAGCGCACCTTCACTTCGAGTACCGACAGAACGGCCACGTGGTGGACCCCTACCGGCTGTTCACCTCGATCCCCGATCTGCCTCCTCTCGCGCGGGGACGGCGCACCCGGCCCGACACTGATCCGCGCATCGCCGAGACCGACGTCGAGGTGGCGGTCCCCGCCGTGACGTCGACCCAGCCGGCCGAGCCGCCCGCGGACACCGCCCACGACCCCGAGCCGTGAGGGCGGGCCGAGTCGGGCCGTGAAGTACGGTCATCGTTCGAAGGGCTCTCGTGAACCTGGGTTCACTGGCGCTCGGAGGGCCCCGCGGGGCGCGGCGGCGGCGGGAGCGACGATCCTCGCGGGAAACGCTGCATTCCCAGTGCGGATCGCGCACGATGCCTTCCTGGCACGGTCATCGCTTTGGCCTGCGACCACTGGCGGCCAGCTCGCCGCGATGAAGGAGTCGATCATGCGCACCCACGGTACTCGGTCCGGCCTGCCTGGCGCGGGTCTCACCCTCGCGATGATGGGTCTCGCCGGCGTGCTCTCGGGCTGCCCCGTGTACTGGGGCGATGGCGAGGAATGCCGCGCTGGACGCTGCGCCGAGTGCGACGTGGCCGAAGACTGCGCCGACGGCGAGGCCTGCGTCGGCGGCGAGTGCATCCCGGACGTGAGCTGCTCGACCGAGGATCCCTGCACGGGCACCGACATCTGTGCGGGCGGAACCTGCGTGCCTCGCGAGGCTTGCCGCACGAACGGCGACTGCGCCGAGGGCGCGTATTGCGAGGAGGGCTTCTGTCGCGGCTCGACGACCTGCGCGGGCGACGCCGAGTGCACGACGCCAGGTTTCTGGTGTGACTTCCGCTCGACCTGCGTCCCGCACGGTCCGGACGAGTGCCGCTCGGGCGGTGACTGCGCGAGCCAGCTCTGCGTCGAGAACACGTGCGTCGATCCGGCGAACACCTGCACGCTCGATCGCGAGTGCCCCGGCGGCCAGGTCTGCCTGAACAACGAGTGCACCGTGGTGTGCTCGGGCAACTCGGACTGCGCGTCCGGCGACGTCTGCATCGGCTCGTTCTGCCGCCCCCAGGAGGACTGTTCTTCCACGGACGACTGCGACGCCGGCTCGCACTGTGTCTCGGGACGCTGCCTCCCCGACTGCCAGACCAGCGACACCTGCGACAGCGAGGTCGCGAGCTGCGCGACCGACGGCTTCTGCCGACCCACGTGGGAGCCGACCCCGTTCTGCAGCGTGGACTCGGACTGCGCGATGGGCCGCCTCTGCCGCGAGGGCGTGTGCCGCACCCCCTGCAGCACGATGGCAGACAGCGAGTGCATGGCCATCGACTCGCAGCTCCCGCTCTGCCGCATGGGCAGCACCGGCGACTACCTGTGCTTCTCGATGTCCGACCTCGTCACGCCCGAGTGCACGTCGGCAGCAGGCTGCGGCGCGGGCCGCGACTGTGTGAACGGCCAGTGCCGCGCGCGCTGAAGATCTCGTCTCGACCGACTCTCCGACTCCCGCACCACCGACCGACCCTAGCTTGACGACGAGCCCCGGCAGCCACCGGGGCTCGCGTCGTTTTCGTCACGTCACGACGCGGGGACGCGCGGGTTTCGGCAGCCCGATCCCGTACGCATTCCGATACCATCGGCGCATGCGTCGCACCGCAGTCTTTCTTCTCGCCACCCTCGCCGCGATCGTCGCCACGCCGAGCGCCTCGCACGCCTACATCAACCAGGCGGACGGCACGGTCGTGCCCGTCACGACGCGCCTCCAGCAGTGCCTCGACCTCTCGGAGGGAACGCCGATGGCGGTCGATGCCATCGCCGACGCGGCGATCCTGCCCGAGGCGTACCGCCCGGTCTTCGACGCGGTGAGCGGCCACTACCGCGTGAGCTTCACGGACATCGGCGAGGGCGCGGGCTACCGCAACACGTTCGGTTGGTTCTGGGTCGGGGAGGACGTCACCAACCCCGCGAACCTCCGCACCATCTTCGGGTGCCGCACCTACCCCACCTGCAACTGCCCGTGCACGACCACGCGCACCGTGTCGGTGGACTTCGATCTCCAGTCCGGCTTCAGCGTCGGTCGCCAGATCGGCTTCTGGCTGCGCTCACCCGAGCGGCTCACCGGCGGCACGAGCGAGGACGGCACGTTCCCCTCCGGCTGTCCGATGGACGTGGGCTGCGATCCCGCGGGCGCGAACGTGAACGACTCGTGCGGTGGGCGCCTCGACACGAACAACCGCATCTACTTCACGAGCGCGGCGCTCAACGACGACGGCGACTTCGTGCACTTCCTCGTGCACCGCAGCGCGACGCGCGTGAACACCTTCTACTTCGGCTTCGAGGATCTCTACCGCGGCGGCGACAACGACTACGAGGACATGCTGGTGCGCGGCTCGGGCCTCGTGCCGGAGTGCGATCCGCGCCCCGAGGCCTGCGACAACGACGACGACGACTGCGACGGCATGATCGACGAAGGCCTCACGATGGCCTGCTCGACGGCGTGCGGCGCGGGCACGCGTCGCTGCATGGCGGGCAGCTTCGGCGCGTGCAGCGCGCGCGTTCCCTCGAGCGAGACGTGCAACACGGTCGATGACGACTGCGACGCCTCGACCGACGAGGGCCTCTCGCGCGCGTGCTCGAACGCGTGCGGCACTGGCACCGAGATCTGTCTCAGCGGCACGTTCGGCGGCTGCACGGCGCGAACCCCGACGCTCGAGACCTGCAACAACACCGACGACGACTGCGATGGTCGTGTCGACGAAGGCATCTCGCGCGCGTGCGCGAGCGACTGCGGCAGCGGCACCGAGACGTGCGTGGCCGGCGTGTTCGGCGCGTGCTCGGCACCGCCGCCCGACGTCGAGGTGTGCAACGCGGACGACGACGACTGCGACGGCCGCGTGGACGAAGGCCTCGTGCGCGACTGCAGCAACAGCTGCGGCACGGGCACCGAGGTGTGCCGCGGAGGCGTGTTCTCCGGATGCACCGCACCGGCCGCGGGCGTCGAGGCCTGCAACAACCTCGACGACGACTGCGACGGCATGATCGACGAGGGCATCACACGCGCGTGCTCGACGGCGTGCGGCGTGGGCAGCGAGCGCTGCGTGGCCGGCATGTTCGTCGACTGCGACGCGCCGCTGCCCGCGGACGAGATCTGCAACAACGTCGACGACGACTGCGACGGAGTGATCGATGACGGCAACCCCGGCGGCGGTGACTCGTGTGTGCCGCTGCCCGGCGGAGGCTTCGAGCCGCCGCCCGATGCGGGACCGGACGTCGATGGCGGCGTGATCTGCCGCGCCGGCACGACGCGCTGCTTGATGGGTGAGCTCGCGTGTCAGGGCGCAGCGAGCGGCGGCAGCGAGCTCTGCAACTGCCTCGACGACGACTGCGACGGCAACGTCGACGAAGAGACCTCGGCCGATCCGCTGTGCCCCGGCGGCGCCTGCGTCGCGACCGAGTGCACCTGCGCATCGCCTTGTGATCCGGGCGAATTCCCCTGTCCCCCAGGCCGCGTCTGCGACGAGTCGATCGGAGATCCGGGCATGGGCATCCGCGGCTACTGCGTCGCGGGTCGATGCTCGGGCGTGGCGTGCGACATGGAGTCCGTCTGCAACCCCGAGACGGGCGAGTGCGAGAACCTCTGCGACGACGTGATGTGCCCCAGTGGCTACGGCTGCGTGCGCGGAACGTGTGTCGAGGACAACTGCTACGGCCGCGGCTGCCCCGCCGGTCAGATCTGCCGCACCGAAGCGGGCGGCACGCCCGCCTGCGTCGAGGATGCGTGCATGACCACGAGCTGCGCGACCGGCGAGTTCTGTCGCGACGGCGCGTGCGTCGCGACGTGCGACGTGGTCTGCGACATCGGCACGCTCTGCGAGGACGGCGTCTGCGTCGACGATGCCTGCGACGGCGAGTGCGGCGCGAACCGGACGTGTGTCGAAGGACGCTGCGTCGCCGACACGTGCACGCCGGGCTGTGGGCGCGGCCGCGTCTGCCGCGCGGGCAGCTGCGTCGATGATCCTTGCCGCGCGATCAGCTGCCCCGGCGCGCTCGTCTGCGACGAGGGCGAGTGCATCGATCCCGCCATCCTGCCCCGACCCGACGCGATGCGTGGTCTCGCGGCGGGCGGCGGTGGATGCCTCTGCAGCGTGGTCGGCGCGCCCTCCGCACCCAGCACGAGCAGCCGCGCGCTCTGGGTGATCGCGGGCCTCCTGCTGCTCGGTCTGTCGCGACGTCGGGTCTCGCTGCGTCGCGCGTCGATCGGCCGCACGCGTGTGAAACAGCTCTCGGGCATCGCGATCACGACGGTGCTCGCGATCGGCGCGGAGGGCTGCGCCGTCGACCCTTTCTGCTTCTCGGGCTGCGACGAAGAGCGCCTCGACGCAGCAGTCTTCACCGACGCGGGGCGCCCCGACACCGGCGGTGGCGGCTCGGTCGATGGCTGCACGATCTCGGGTGACGAGATCTGCGACGCGATCGACAACGACTGCGACGGCCTCACCGACGAAGAGTTCGACCTCGAAGGCGACCCCCGCAACTGCGGCCGCTGCGGTCAGGTGTGTACGCTCGATCACGCGTTCCCCGGCTGCACGATGGGCGAGTGCGCCGTCGAGCGCTGTGAGATCGGCTGGGTCGATCTGGACGGTGTGCCCGCGAACGGCTGCGAGTACGGCTGTCCGCCCGACGGCGACGAGCTCTGTGACGAGCGCGACAACGACTGCGACGGTCGCACCGACGAGGGCTTCGATCTCACGAGCGAGATCGCGCACTGCGGCACCTGCGCGACGCAGTGCCAGTTCCCCAACGGCACGCCCGACTGCGTGGACAGCGTGTGCGTGTTGACGGCGTGCAACTCGGGCTACGTCGACTCCGACGGTGATCCGAGCAACGGCTGCGAGTACGCGTGCACGCCGGGCGCAGGCGGCGTCGAGGTGTGCAACGGCGTCGACGACGACTGCGATCGCATGATCGACGACGGCTTCGACACGGCGACGGACGCGATGAACTGCGGCGCGTGCGGACGCACGTGCGTGTTCCCCAACGCCAGCGGCCGCTGCGTCGCGAGCGCGTGCACGTTCGGGCCGGCCGACTGCGATCCGGGCTGGTTCGACGTGGACGGTGATCCGCGCACGGGCTGCGAGTACATGTGCACGCCGAGCGGCGCGGCCGACACGTGCAACCGCGTGGACGACGACTGCGACGGCGCGATCGACGAAGCCGACCCGATGGTGGGCTCGACCTGCGGCGTGGCGACGGGCGCGTGCGACTCGGGCACGACCGCGTGCGTTCGCGGCGCGCTCACGTGCGTCGGTGGCATCGGCGCGATCGACGAGCTCTGCAACGCCGTCGACGACGACTGCGACGGGCGGACGGACGAGTCGGTCGCGCCCACGCCGATCCGCGGTGTCGGTGATCGCTGCGGCGCGACGGATGTCGGCATCTGCAGCTACGGCGCTGTCGCGTGTGGCGCAGGCGGGGCGTTCGTGTGCTCGGGCGAGGTGCGCGCGGGCACCGAGAGCTGCAACGGCTTGGACGACGACTGCGACGGCGCGGCGGACGACAGCCTGACGACGCCCTCCGCCGCGAGCGTACCGAGCTGCGCAGAGACACGCGGTGTGTGCGCGGGCCGAACGCCCACGTGTCGCGGCGCGGTGGGATGGGCCTGCGACCTGCCGGCGCTCTACCAGATGGTCGAGACGCGCTGCGACACGCTCGACAACGACTGCGACGGAACGGCGGACGAGGGTTGTCTACGACCGACGGGCACGGATCGGCGTCTCGACACCCAGTCCACGCAGAGCCAGACGAACTCGCTCCGTCCCGTGATCGCCTCGAGCGGCGCCAACGTGCAGGTCATTTGGACCGAGACGATCTTCCGCGACCCCGATCTCGACGCGCGCGTCTACTACGCGCGCTCGATCGACAACGGCGGGTCGTTCAACGCCGCGACACGGCTCAACACGACGAACGGCGACACCTTCGGACCGCAGGTGATGTTCAGCGCGAGCAACGTCCTCTGGGCGTGGGCCGACTTCCGCGGCGGCACCAACTACCGAGAGATCTGGACGCGCCGCTCGACCGACGCCGCAGGCAGCACGCCGGCGGCGACGGAGATCCGCGCGAACGCCAGCGGGACGACAGCCACGACCGACTCGTACAACGTCCGCATCGCGTTGGCGGGCACGACGATGTTCGCGGCCTACGAGGCGTTCACCACCGCGCGCAGCCGCCACATCTTCCTCTCGCACTCGACCGACTCGGGCGCGACGTGGAGCGCCCCGTCGCAGGTCTCGACGAGCGCCCTGCCGGACTTCATCGCCGCGCAGCCGCGCATCGCGGCCACGGCCGATCGCGTCTACGTGGTGTGGCGCGACAACCGCTCGGGCTCGCTCGACGTGTTCCTCCGCGCATGGAACGTGACGACAGCGGCGTTCGTCGCGACCGAGCAGCGCATGGACACGGGCACCACCGCTGGCAGCTCGTCGAGCTTCTCCGCCGATGTCGCCGCGGAGGGCACCAACGCGTACGTCGTGTGGGTCGACGATCGTGATCGCGGCTCCTTCGACATCTGGCTGAACCGCTCGACCAACAGCGGCAGCACGTGGTTGTCGAACGCCGTGAAGCTCGATGGCGACACGCTCGATCACGACTCGATCGAGCCGCACGCGATCGCGCCCGACACGGGCGACGTGCTCGTGTCGTGGATCGACTACCGCTCGGGCTTCCCCGATCCGTACGTCGTGCGATCGACCACGGCGGGCGCGACCTTCGGCACGGTCGAGCGCGTCGACACCGGCACGGCCCCGGGCGCGTCGGGCAGCTACGACCTCGCCATTGCGGGCGTGGGCAACGTGATCGGCATCGCGTGGTCCGACGATCGCTCGGGCCTGCTCGACGTCTACACGAACTTCTCGCTCGATCAGGGCGCGACGTGGCAGCCGCAGGACTACCGCCTCGACAGCTCGACGGTCGGCACGAGCGACAGCCAGGAGCCGACGATCGCCGTCTCCGGCAGCCGCATCCACGTGGCGTGGACCGATCACCGCCGCGGCACGGACTGCCCGACGGGCACGGCGGGCGATACCTCGTGCTCGAACGGCGACATCTACTATCGAAGGCTCGAATGAGCCCCCCGAGGGATCGATGAGCGACGACGATACGATGCCGAAGAGGCCCTCGGGGCCGAGGCCCGCCGCACGCGCGCCGCGGAAGCCCGAAGACCTCGGAGCGGAGCGGAGAGGGCTGAGTCGCAGTGCGGGGGAGCGCGAGGGGGCATCCCCCTCGCAGGCCAACCACGAGACCACGTCGAGCGGATCGCTCCGCGCACCCGCTGTCTCAGTTCCGAGCGCGTCGGGCGAGCTGCGTGCGTTCTTCGAGACGAGCGTGTCGCTCGATGCTGCGCCCGTGCCCGACCCGCTGGCGATCACGGGCAGCGAGAAGAGCCCCTCGATCCGACCGACGAGCGCGGGCGATCTGTCGACGCCGCGCGTGCCGAACGACTGGGATGGCGCGGTGCTCGTCACCGGCATCTGCGGACGACTCGGTCGCCTCGTCGCGCGCCTCGTGCACCGCGAAGATCGCGTGATCGGGATCGACCGACGCCCCTTCGTCGGCAAGCCGAAGGACATCGTCCACCACCAATTCGATCTGCGTCGCAAGAAGACGCGCGACGTGTTCCGCGCGGGCGGCATCCGCGCGGTCGTGCACCTCGGCATCATGCACGACCTCCGCGCGAGCCCGAAGGAGCACCACACCTGGAACGTCGTCGGCTTCCAGAAGGTGCTCGAGTACATGACGCAGTACGGCGTGCCCAAGCTCGTCGTGCTCTCGAGCGCCAACGTCTACGGACCGAGCCCCGAGAATCCGCAGTTCCTCACCGAGGACGCGCCGCTGCTCGGTGCGCAGGCCTTCTCGGAGATCCGCGATCTCGTCGAGGTCGATCACCTCGCGCAGAGCTTCTTCTGGAAGAACCCGCAGGTGGAGACCGTGATCCTGCGGCCCTGCCACATCCTGGGCAGCGTGCGGAACGCGCCCTCGAACTACCTGCGTCTCGAGCGGCCGCTCAAGGCGCTCGGCTTCGATCCGATGGTGCAGGTGATCCACGAGCGCGACGTCGCCGAGGCCGTGCGGCTGTCGGTGCGACGCGGCGTGCGCGGCATCTTCAACCTTCGAGGTCCCGGTGAGGTGCCGCTGAGCCACGTGTTCCGCATCCTCGGGCGAAGGCCGGTCTCGGTGCCGGGCGGCCTGCTCGAGGCGGGCCTCAAGCGCGCGTTCCGCTACCGCATGACGTCGTTCCCGAGCCCCGAGCTCGATCACATCCGCTACGTCTGCATGGTCGACGACACACGAGCGCGACGCGAGCTCGGCTTCACACCGCGCTTCGGGATCGAGGACACCGTGAAGGCCGTGCTGGAGACCGCATGACGAACACGCTGACCGTCGGCGGTGTCGTGATCGCGAGCACGCTGACAGCCGCGTGCTCCTCACCTGCCGACGGGCCGGCGACGACGACGCCCGCCACACCGGCCACGACGAGCAGCGAGACGATCGCGAACGAAGCACCGCCTCCGACGACGCCCGCGCCCGCGACCACCGCCACGCCCGCGGCCAGCGCTGACTACGCCACGCTCTGCCCCGTGCTCGCGGACACGCGACCGATCGGGGGCACGGGCCCCAGCGTGAACCCCGACGCGTCCGAGGTGGACGTGCAGGCGCTCGCCGATGCGTTCGTCGCGCCCGAGGGCTGGACGCTCGGTGAGATGAGCTTCATCGGGCGCGGCATGGCGGGCCATGCGTCGTCGCAGATCAGCGGGCCGATGACGCGCGGCGAAGATCGTGTCGTCGTCGGGCTGATCGATCTGATGCACGTGTGTCGTTGCCACGAAGGAGATGGGCTCGCGCTTCGCGATCGTGACGTGAGCGGCAACACGACGGAGCGCGCCGCGCGTGCGTTCGGAGGATCACCGGGCCTGGTCGAGTCGCGCGCGGGCGGTGGCGCCTCGGTGCGTGTGTGGGTCGGCGATCGCTGCATGGTGACGTTCGATGGCGGCGACGCGGCCGCGCTCACGTCGATCGCCGACGCGACGAGCTGGACGCACATCGCAGAGCGCTGCGTGCACCCCACGACCTGAGGGGACGACCGACCCCGCTGGCGTGACGCCGACCTCCGACGTCTCGCGCCGTGTCTCGGGCATGCACCTTGCGGACGAGCCCGCTCGAGGTGTGCATGAGCGCGCGAAGGTCGAAGCAGTCGTGGTCGGTGGTGACGGTGGTCGGTCTGATCGCAGCTCTCTCCGCATGCGAGGAGACACGCGGCGGACGCCGTCCTCCGTCAACGATGCGCGAGACGGACGCGGGCTCGGTGTCGAGCACGCCGGATGCGCCGTTCGGGCCGCTCCCCGACGTCGGCCCGCTTCCCGACTCGGGCCCGTGCACCCCGGGCGCGGCGACCGAAGACCTCGACGGTGACGGCTGGACACCTGGGGACGGCGATTGCCTGGACTGCAGTCCTCAGGTCAATCCGGGGGCGTTCGACGACCCCACCAACGACGTGGACGAGGACTGCGACGGAACGATCGCGACGGAGGTCGAGACCTGCGATGGATCGGTCGCGATGGCCTCGACCGATCCTCGCGACGCAGCGCGATCGATCGGTCTCTGCCGCTTCGCTGAGGGCGCGCGAGGCTGGGGCGTGCTCGACGCGCGATGGACGCGTGCCGATGGAACCGGCACGCCCGCGAGCATGCTGCAGCAGGGCAACGTCACGAGCTTCGGCGCGCTCACGCCACGCGCGGGGCGATCGATGCTCGCGCTGTCGTCCGGTGTCGCGCGTGCGAGCGGGCAGCCGGGCTACACGTCGAGCTGCGACTGGATGGGCGACGATCCGCAGGGCGGCCGTCCGAGCGGGCTCGATCCCGAGTCGCGCGCGTGCCCCGGCGTGCGCACCGGGCCCGTCTACGATCCGATCGCGCTCGAGCTGCGCGTGCGCGCGCCGAGCAACGCACGCGGCTTCCGTTTCAGCTCGAGCTTCTTCACCTACGAGTACCCGGACTTCATCTGCTCCGAGTACAACGACTTCTTCGTGGTGCTGATGGAGCCGCGCCCCGCAGGCTCGCCGGACGGCAACCTCGTGTTCGACGCCGACGGCAACAAGGTCAGCGTGAACAACAGCCTCTTGCGCGCGTGCGAGCCCGGCACCCACGGCGGTCGTGCGTTCGCATGCCCGCTCGGTCGCGGCCCGCTCTCGGGCACGAGCTTCGACGGCAGCGCGGAGTGCGGCGTCGATCCGTTCGGCTGGAGCGACGGCACCATCGGCGCATCCACCGGCTGGCTCTCGACCGAAGTGCCCGTGACGGGTGGCGCGGAGATCACACTGCGCTTCGCCATCTGGGACTCGAGCGATCCCGATCTCGACTCACTCGCGCTGATCGACGGCTTCGAGTGGCTGGTCGAAGACCCCGGCATCGTCGCGACGGATCCCGTGCTCTTCTGATCACGGGCTGCCGAAGTCATGGCGACTCCGATCGAGACGAGCACACATGGCTACGTGCTCGCCGCTCGGAGCCCGAGGCTCGCTTCGATCTGCGCGCCCCAGCCTTCGGTGCCGTGGTCGATCAGGTGGAACGTGATCGGGGAGCGCACGAGCTTCTCGCCTTCGTGATGAACGACGTAGCGCCACACGACGTGCCTCGTCGCGTCGAGCCACACGAGGCCGAAGCACGCGAGGCGATCCTCGGCGTTGGTCTGACACGCAGCCACGACACGGCTGCGCGCCGCGATCGGTGCGAGCTCGACGATGGCGCGACGCACGGAGTGTCCCGTGCCGATGCCGCAGTGGTGCGAGAGCGTGCCTCGCTCTGCGAGCGGCGGGCCCGAGTGCACGTAGCTCGTCTCGAGCCTCGCCGCGCCCTTCGCCTCGAAGAACGTGGCGATCTCTCGATCGACAGCGGCGCTCGGCACGTGACCCGGTCGCTCCCACGTCGCGCTCACGCAGGCGCTCGGCTGCCACGCGTCGGGTCGGGCCGCGTACGCGTCTCGGTCGTTCGCGTCGAGCCATCGCCACGCGGGATCGGCGAACACGTGCGACATCGCAGCCGACAGCGCGGACGCGTCGATCGGGCGCGCGCTCGCGGCGCGCTCGATCGCGCACGGTGAGAACGGATTCGTCAGCGCCGCGAGAATGCGTGCGTCGCCTTCGCTGCTCGTCGCGTCACCGCCTGCCTCCGCGAGCGCAGACCACGCGAGCGACGCGAACGGCTCGATCGTGAGCCACGTGCGGGCCGTCTCGGGGTCGGCGCCGAGGAGCGCCATCTTGCGCGCGCAGAGGCTCGCGCTCACCCACGTGTCGGTCGACCGAAGCGGTCGCGCGAGGAAGTCGCGGACCCACGCGTGATGGCCCTCGCGATCGAAGGTCTCGACGACCTCGCGAAGCGCGTACGGATCGTCGAAGGTGACGTCGCGGTGCGCGCCGAGGAGCGCGACGGCCTGCACACGGATCGCGTCGAGCGCCTCGGGCGTGACGCCGAGGAGACGGAGGCGGATCGGTCCGCGAAACATGGGCTCCCAGCCACCGTCGATGAGCTCGGCGCGCCACCCTGGCGAGCGACCTTCGTACGACGCGAGGAGCTTCACCGACATCGAGTAGCCGTAGCCGTCGCGTGGATTGCCATCGCCGTTCATCACGCTCGCGGCGAGCTCCACGTCGCCGTCGACCCACCGCGCTGCCCAACACGCAGAGCGACCGTCCTGGTCGTCGAGCCTCACGCGCTCCACCTCTCGCAGATCGAGGGCCCTGCCGATCACGAGCGGCGCCGCAGCGCGGATCAGCTCGACCCCGCGCTCGACGGAGATCCCGGGACCCTCGAGGACGACCGTGACGCTCACGATGCACCTCGCACGAGCACGCGCTCGAGCGCATCGCGCGTCCCGCTGGGGATGGGCATCGGCTTCCGATCACTGCGACCGACGAAGACGTGCGTGAAGTGGCCGTCCGCCACCGATCGCTCGTCGCCCGCGCGGAAGATCCCGATCTCGTAACGAACGCTGCTCGTGCCGAGGTGCACGACACGGAGGTGCCCCTCGAGCGCGTCGGGGTACGCGACGGGAGCGTGGTAGCTGCAGCCGCTCGCGACACAGAGACCGATCGTGTCGCCTCGATGGATGTCGAGGCCGCCGACCTCGATGAGGTAGCGGTTGATGACGGTGTCGAAGAACGCGTAGTAGACGACGTTGTTCACGTGACCGTAGACGTCGTTGTCGGCCCAACGCGTCGTGATCGGGATCTGCCAGAGGTACTGCTCGCGCAGCGTGGGCGTGGGGCGCGTGCTCATCGAGCGCATCGTCGCACGCCTCGCCGCGCGATCGCGCGAAGCACCTTGGCCTCGTGCGGGCCCAGGGCGATGCTCCAGTCTCACCAGGAGCGCGCACGATGGACTTCCGACTGACCGACGAGCAGGCCTTGATCCAAGAGACCGCGATCCGCTTCGGCAAGAAGTGGGGCCCGCGCATGGAGGAGATCAAGAAGCGGACGATCGCGGAGGGCGCGTTCCCCGACGAGTGGTGGAGAGACTTCGCGGCAGCGGGCTTCACCGGTGCGCTCCTCCCCGAGGAGTACGGCGGCTCGAACATGGGCATGGCCGCGATGGCGATCGCGATGGAGGCCATGGCCGGTCAGGGCTGCGGCAGCGCGCTCGTGATGCTGACGATGATGGACGCGCTCTGCATCCTGCGCGCGGGGCCCGACGAGGCGCGCAGGCGCTACCTGCCCGCGATCGCGAAGGGTGAGATGAAGATGGCGTTCGCCATCACCGAGCCCGACGCGGGGTCGAACAGCTTCAAGATGCGGACGACCGCGGTGCGTCGCGGCAACGAGATCGTGCTGAACGGCACCAAGACCTTCATCACGGGTGTCGACGTCGCGGACCGCGTGCTCGTCATCGCGCGCTCGATGACCTCCGCCGAGCGCGAGGAGAAGGGCCTGCCGAAGATCGCGGGCTTCAACGTGGTGATCGTCGATCCGAAGGCGAAGGGCTTCACCATGACCGAGCTCAACACCGAGGGCATCGAGGGTCTCAAGCAGTGGACGCTCCACTTCGACGACGTGATCGTCGAGCAGCTGATCGGCGAGGAGCACCAGGGCATCGTGCCGATGTTCGACGTGCTCAACGCGGAGCGCACGCTCGCCACCGCGAGCGCGATCGGGATGACCGACCGCCTCCTCGATCGCGCGTGCAGCTACGCGCGCGAGCGCAAGGTGTTCGGCGATCGCGCGATCGGCAGCTACCAGGCGATCCAGCACCCGCTCGCAGAGATCAAGAGCGAGCTCGAGGCCGTGCGCCTGCTCTTCTACAAGGCCGCGGTGCTCTTCGATCAGAACGCGCCGCCCCAAGAGATCGGTCCGATCGCGACGATGGCCAAGTACCTCGCGGGCGAGCTCGCGATCCGCGCCGCCGATCAGGCCCTGCAGACCCACGGAGGCAACGGCTTCGATCGCGACTACGGGCTCATCCAGTCGTTCGTGGACACACGCCTGCTCCGCACCGCACCCATCTCGCGCGAGATGATCCTCAACCAGGTCGCCGAGCACGTGCTGCGTCTGCCTCGCAGCTATTGATCGGTCAGTAGGAGAGCGCGCCCTCGAAGAGCGCGCGCATGCGCTCACGATCGACGGCGCAGGGCGCGTTGTCGACGAGACGCTTCTGCACGATCGCGCGGTCGGCGAGGGCGTCGAGATCGCTCGAGGCATAGCCGACGGCCGTCAGGCCAACGGGCAAGCGAGTGGCGCGCATGAGGCCGAGCAGCGTGCGCGCGAGGATCTCGCCCGCATCGTCGGGTGAGGCGCCGCGCACGTCGGCTCCGAGCGCTTCGGCACACGCGAGGTGACGCGCGGGGCTCGTCTTCGCCGTCCAACGGAACACGCTCGGCGCGTTGAGCACCACGCTCGTCCCGTGGGGGACGCGTGGCTCGTCGTCGGGATAGCCGGGCGCCATGTAGCCCTTCACGAGGCCGGCGACGGCGTAGCTCATCGCGTGTGGCAGGTGCACGCCAGCGTTGCCGAACGCGATGCCCGCGAGCGTCGCAGCCCACAGGAGATCACCGCGCGCTTCGTCGTCGTTCGCGTCCTCGAACGCGCGAACCAGCGATCGACCGGCCAGCCGCAGCGCCTCCAGGCTGCCGAGATCGCTCCACGGGTTCTGTCCCTGGCTCATCGGTCGCGTCGTGAACGGGCGCGGCCTCGCGCGGCTCGTGAAGGGGCGCGCGGTATAGGACTCGATCGCGTGACAGAGCACGTCGAAGCCGCTCGCCGCGACGACCTCGGGCGGCAGCGTACGCGTGACCTCGGGATCGACGATCGCGAGCGAAGGCCGTAGACGTCGCGAGGCGATGCCAGTCTTCACCCTCGTCGCGAGCAGATCGAAGACCGCGATGCCCGTGCACTCCGAGCCGGTACCGCAGGTCGTGGGACACGCGACGTGCGGCGGCAGCGGACCCGGCACCGCCCTGCCCTCGCCGAGCGGTGCGTTCACGTACGCGAGGAGCTCCGCGGGGTACGTCGCGTAGAGCGCGGCCGCCTTGGTCGTGTCGATCACCGAGCCACCGCCGAGCGACACGTACGCGTCGAAGCGACCGTCCTTCGCGAACGCCGTGGCTTCGAGGAACGAGCGGTCGGTGGGCTCCACGTGCACGCGGTCGTAGACGACGACGTCGAGGCCCGCGCGCGACAGCGAGGTCTTGGCGCAGTCGAGGTGCACGAGCGAGGCGAGGCGCGCATCGGTGAAGAGAACGACGCGCGAGCCGCTCGTGAGCGTGCGCAGGTGATCGCCGAGCTCGTGCAGCGCGCCGCGACCGAAGACGATCGCGGACGCGTCGATGGAGAACGAGGACTCGGGCCCGAGATCGAGATCGTGCTGACACCCTGACGGCATGGACCGCGATCGTACGGGAGCGAGCCTGCGCCGTCCCATCCACCTCCGCCGTCGATCAGCGGCATGTCGGGGCGCGTTGGCCTACGCTCCGCGCGTGCTCGCTCGACCCGCCGTTCATCACATCCCCGTGTGCCCTTTCTGTCAGCGCCTCGAGATCGTGCTCGAGCTGAAGGGGCGACGCGCCGACGTCGACTTCCACGTCGTCGACATCACGCGACCACGGACGCCCGAGCTGCTCGCCAAGACCCGAGGCACCACAGCCATGCCGATCCTCGAGACGACGGACGGCACCGTCCTGCGCGAGAGCCTCGTGCTCATGCGCTACCTCGACGAGCTCTTCCCCGAGCGCCCCGTCGCGCGCCACGACGTGACCGAGCGCGCGATCGAGAACCTCATGACGAGCTTGGAGGGCCCGTTCGTGAACGCGGGCTACAGGCTCGTGCTCAACCAGGACCTCACGAAGCGACAGAGCCTCACCGAGGCGCTGCTCGCGCAGTACGCCGCGCTCGACGCGTACCTCGTGCAGTTCGCGAAGGGCGACACGTTCCTCTTCGAGTCGTTCGGCTGGGCGGAGGCTGTGTTCACGCCGATGTTCATGCGCTTCTGGTTCCTCGACTACTACGAGGGCTTCACGCTCCCCGACACCGAGACCTTCGCGCGTGTGCGTCGGTTCCGCGACGCCTGCCTCGAGCACCCAGCCGCGCAGCAGACGAGCCGCGAGGAGATCGTGAAGAGCTACTACGACTACGCGAAGGGCGCGGGTAACGGCGCGCTCGTCGCAGGGCGCACCCGATCGTCCTTCGTGTTCGAGCCGCACTGGCGCGAGCGGCCGTGGCCACCGGCCGACAAGTACGGGCACTCGGCGAGCGACGTCGAGCTCGGCCTGACGCGCGTGAGCGAAGTGCGATGAGATTCGTCGGAGGGATCCGCACCGAGGCGACCGAGGGACGCCTGTTCTTCGTGTCGAAGGGTCAGTCGTTGGCCATCGAGCGCAGAGATGGCGCGCCGCACGTCCCTGTCGGACGTGCGCCTGTGGGCGCGATCTTCCTCGGCACGATCGGAGACGAGGCCTACTTCGCTGCCGATGCGAGCGAAGGCCCCGAGCTCGAGATCATCTCGCTGCGACACCTCTTCGGCGCGCTCCACGACGAGGAGTTCGCCGTGGCCCAGCGCGCGCTCGGGCTCGTGGCGTGGGACCAGGATCACCGTCACTGCGGGCGCTGTGGCGCTCCCACGGAGCGCTCGCAGACGGAGCGAAGTCGCGTGTGCACGAAGTGCGGCTTCGGCGTGTATCCGCGCATCTCGCCCGCGGTGATCATGCTCGTCGAGCGCGAGGGCAAGGCCTTGCTGGCGCGCAGCCATCGTTTTCCCGTCCCGTTCTTCTCGGCCCTCGCGGGCTTCGTGGAGCTGGGCGAGACGCTCGAGGAGACAGTGGTGCGTGAGGTCCACGAAGAGGCGGGGATCACCGTCACGAACGTGCGCTACTTCGGCAGCCAGCCCTGGCCACTGGGGGGCTCGCTGATGGTCGGCTTCAACTGCGACTGGGCGGCAGGAGAGATCGTGCTCGAGGACGCCGAGCTCGCGGAGGCCGACTGGTTCGCGCCGAACGCGCTGCCCGTCGTGCCTCCGAAGCTGAGCATCGCCCGCGCGTTGATCGACGACTTCGTCGCGCGCCACGCGGGCTGAGGCTCACGGTTCGATCACCCGCGCGTCTGCGGGGGCCGCGCGGGCGCGCGCGGTCGGGACGAGGGGAAGCGGAAGAGGCCGCCCTCCTTGAACGACTGCCATCCCCACTTCGTCCAGCGCAGCAGCGAGATCGCGAGCCACAGCGCCCAGACGAACATGAGCACGCGGTAGACCCACAGAGGCAGGCTCACGACGGTCGCCGTGGGGAGCGCGTCGGCGGTCCGATCCACGAAGAAGCGCACGCTACCGCTCGAGCACTGAGGTCCTGCGATCTCCATCGCGGGATCCCCGAGCAGGCCCGCATCCACGGCCCACACGAGACACGCGAACGCGAGCAGCGTGTAGCCGACGATCACGATCTGGCGCGCGGCGAAGTAGAGATCGTGCACCGCGAGATCCGTGCGCCGGTTCGAGAGGAGGAAGAACCACAGCACCACGACGAGCGCTGCGACAGCAGGGATCTGGGTGAGCCCCACGAGGAGCAGCACCCACTGGTGCGGCTGGAGCGGTACGTCCTTGCGCCGTGAGAGCGCGAACGCGATCACGATGGTGAGCGCGAGGTACGGCCAGAAGAGAACGGCCGGGCCCCAGTCGGGCCCACCGAGCCAGAGCACCCAGCGATCGGACGACAGCATCACGTGCAGCTCGACGTTGACAGCTTGGCTGCCGAGCGTGACGCGTGGCGTCTCGAGCACCGTGCTCCAGCCCGTGTCTGCCTGCCACGCGAGCGTCAGATCGTGATGCCCCGGCTGGAGCGAGACGGTCACCCGATCGCCTTCGCGCTGGAGCGGGCGCGCCTGCCCATCGACGGTCAGCGACTGCACGTCGGCGCCCGAAGGCAGCTCGATCGCGAAGGACGCGCTCACGCTCGATCGCACGCTCACGGTGAGGCTCGAGCTCGTGAGCCGAACGCCCGGCGTCACGTCGAGGCGCGCGCTGTCGACGGTGAGCGACTGACCCTCGGCCGCCTCGGGGCGCGTGAGCGTCACGGTGAGCGACTCGCCCGGCCACGGATGGAACGTGGGCTGCCAGGTGCCCGTGCTGCCCTCGTTGGTCGGCGCGATGCCGCCCTCCGCCACGCTCGGCGTCTCGCAGTGCCACAGCGGCGTGCACGCGAGCACCCACACCTCGTTCGTCGGGCCCTCCGTCGGCGCGCCCACCTCTCGAGCGTGCAGCGTGATCGTGTCGCTCGGCTCGAGCACCGAGGTCCAGCTCGCCTGCGTGTCTTGCTGTCCGAGCGTGACGAGCACGTGCCCGTTCTCGACGGTCACGCCCGAGTCGGTGACGCGCTCACCCGCGAGGAGCGGAACGCGAGAGACGGTGGGCGCATTGGCGGGTGAGCGACGGACCACCGTCGTGCGCACGGTCCAGCGCACACCGATCTCGAGCGTGCGCTGCACCTCGAGCCACGCTGGGAGATCCGAGCGCGCCTGGGTGTCGACGGTCTCGCTCTCGAGCGTGCGGCGCAGCTGGATGGACTCTGCGACGCGATCGTCGGAGACGTGGCCCGATGCTTCCCAACCCTCCGCGACCACCTCGAGCGAGCGCGGCGGACGGCCGAGCGCGAGCGTCACCGCATCTCGACCGGCGACCGATCCCGTCAGGACGATCGCGTGCGAGCCCGGGGGCACACGCACGTGGAGAAAGCCGTTGTCGAGGCGCACGAGCGAGCGCGTGGGCGCGCCGTCGATCGTGACCGACGTGGGCACCCACGTGTCGCTGGGCCCCGGCAGCGGATAGGCAGACACGTTCGCGGCAGAGACGTCCATGCGGATGACGAGCGCGTCGTTCGACACGTCGATCTGCATGCGGTTCGCCTCGCTGCAGCGCTCGCCACACGGCGCCGGCCGCGTGAGCCGCTCGCGCAGCGCGTCCAGAGTCGTCGAGCTCGGGATCTCCTGGGCCTGGGCCGACGCGGTCAGGATGAGCGCGAGTGCGACCGAGATGGCGCCGAGGAGGACGCGGGGCGCGGCTCCAGCTTCCTTGGGACCCTCGGCTTCATTGGCACCCTGGGTATCACTGGCACCCTGGATATCACTGGCACCCTCGCCTTCATTGGCACCCTCGCCGTCATTGGCACCCTGGGCAACACTGGCAGTCGGGCCGTCACTGGCATTCGCGCCGTCACTGGCACTCTGCACCTCGTTCCCGCCCGGGACCTCGGTCGCGCTCGGCCCTTCCTCGTCACCGCGAGGCCCCACGGGCCCGGTCGGAGAAGCGGGCTTCTGAGGGCGTCGCACGACGATCACGCCGAGCAGCGCGAGCAGCAGCGCGGCGCGCAAGAACGCGGCGAGACGAAAGCCCCACGGAGGCAGCAGATGCACCGTGATCTCGTGATCGGCGGTCACCGGGCCACCGAACGACAGCTCGTATCTCGACCACGACCAGGTCGGCAGACCGAAGCCGGTCTGCACGATGGCGTTGGGATCGAGCCAATAGGAGTTCGTCTGCACGCTTCGCGCGTCGTAGCCGTCCGAGCCGCCGAGGATGCCGTAGCGGTTGGCGCCGCCGCGGCCGCCCTCCATGTCGTCCGAGGCCTGCAGCCACGCGGGCGACTCCTCCGCCACGGCCTCGACGCTCTGACTACGCGAGAGCGTGAGATCCAACAGGTCGCCGCCCGACCACGGAGCGTCCGGCGTCGCGAGCTGGGGATAGAGGGCGTGGGTCAGCTGCGTCGCCGAGAACCACACCACGACGGCGACCGCGAAGAGCCCGACGGCAACATAGACCCAGCGCACCACGCGCTCGATCGCACGCGCACCGAGGGCGCGGTGCAGCGCCACGAGCGCTGCGAGCAGGAGCCAGAGCCACTGCGGTGCCCCCGTCTCGTGGAACGCCAGGCCCACGCCAGCCAGGGCGACCACGCCCCACGGCCAGCCGTAGGCCCGACCGACGGCCGCGGAGATCAACAACAGCGCGAAGACGCCGAGCAGCGTCCAGTGATCGAGCCACGTGCCTGGCGCGCGATCGACGCCGCTCGCGTGAACGAGCGTCCAGCCCGGTGGCAGGTGCAGCGTCGTCGACGAGCTCGCTGCGTCCTCGGACCAGTTCACCGCGGGCAGCCGCGAGCCCTCGCGATCCATACGCCACTCGGCGACGAACGATCGGCGGGTGTCGCGCAGCTCGATCCCCGCGCGTCCGCCCTCGCTCGCGCGCGTCACGAGCTGATCTTGCCCGTCGAGGCTCACGCGACCGAGCTCTCCCCGCACGAGCTCGAGGCGGTGCGCCGTGTGCATCTCGACGCCGAGGCTGTCGCGCACGGTGTACCCGCTGCCATCGACGTCGAGCCACGCCTCGCGCGTGAGATCGAGACGGTTCGGCGGCGGTGTGGCCTGGCCTCGGCGCACCGTGTGGAGCGTGAGCTCCGTGCTCGGGTCCACGAGGTACGCGGAGCTCGTGCGCCACGCGTCGGGGAGCGACGTGCGCTGCGGGTCGATCCCCGCGGCGCCCTGGATCTCGACTTGGCGGAACGCCTCGTCGGGCGACCACACCCACACCTCTTGATCGGGCCACGGGGCGGGAAGATTGGGCCGCCGGAACACCGTCTCGGGGTTGGCCGCGAGCGCGCGGATCGAGATCTCGAACGTGCCCGCGCGGAGCTGGATCGAGAGCTCGCCCGACGCGAGCAGACGCACCGGGAGGTCGGCGCTGACTTCGACGGGCACCACACCCGCAGGCAGCACGTTCGGGAGGCGCAGCTCGCGCGCGCGACCTGCTGCGCGCACCACGATGCGGGTCGAGAGCTCCAGCGGGGAGCCGTCCTGGATGCGTCGGTGCACCTCGAGGCCCACCTCTTCTTCGCCCGTCGGCTCGGCGGCCGTCCCTCGCAGCCACACCTCGCCGCCCGCGCCGCGCGCGCCCGTGGTCGTGGTGCCATCGCGCACGAGCGAGATGCGCGCGATCGTGTCGGGCACAGCGAGCGTGTCGGGCGGGGCGTCCCAGACGAAGCGACCTTCGACGCGGTGCGTGCCTGGCTCGAGCCACAGCACCGGCTGACCTCCGAGCGCGAGCACCACGGCCGCGCGTCCATCGACACGCACCTCGATGGGCCAGTGGCGGCCGCGTCCGGGGAGCGGCTGCGCGGATCGACGATCCGTCGTCACCTCGAGCGTGAAGCTGCCCCCGTCGTTGCCGACGACGAGGCTCATCTCGCCTGGCCACACGCACACCGGCTCGCCGGAGCCGTACGCAGGGTTGGCATCGTTGCCGAGCGCACCGTCGCGCGCGGCGCACTGGTGCGCGGATCCCTCGAGCGCCCACGGGATCCAGGGCCGCAGCGCAGGCGGCACGTCCGCTTCGGGCAGCGGCTGCGCGAACGCGCGGTTCACGAACGAGCACGCGAACAGCGCGAGCGCGAGGCTGGTGATCACGCGCGTGCGCGACCGAGCGGACAGGGATCGCTGGGGCATGGTGCCCGATGGTACGCGCCAGGCTGTGGCGAATACCGCCTGCCCCGCGTCACTTTACGATTCCTTGACCAACGGTCGCGATCCCGCGCTCAGAGGTCGATGACGAGGCGCTGCGTGCGACCCGATCGGATGGTGACCGCGCGACGGATCGGCGCCGCCCCCGGCGGTCGCAGCTCGACGAGGTGTCGGCCCGGCGTCAGCGAGATGCTGCGAGGCGTGCGGCCCGCGGGTCGACCGTCGATGAACAGATCAGCCCAGCCACCTCGCGCCGCGACGTTGACCGATCCCCTTCGCGCGCGAGGCGTCGCTTCGACGGGCGCGACGTCGACAGCCTCGTCACCCCCGCCTTCGGGCGCTTCGGCGTCTCCCTCTTCGGGAACAGCATCGGTCGGCGTGACGACCTCGGGCACGCCGGGCCCGTCGGTCGGCGGCGGCGCGATCACGCCGCGCGGAAGCTCCGGCGGCTGGTCCTCGCTCGAGTCGTGGGGCGGTGTGCTCGTCGTCGTCGGTAGAGGGATCGTCGGGGCCGTCGTGGCCAGCGTCGTGATCGGTGGATCGCTCGGCGCGCTCTCGAGCGCGCCAGAGGCGACGATGACGAACACCGTCACGCCGAGCAGCACGAGGATCGATCCGGCGACGAGCATCCAGCGCGAGCGCATCGGACCGCTGGACGACGAGAGACGCGAGCTCGGCGCCTGCGCGGGTGCCTCGCCGAGCTGCAGGGTCAGGCTCTGCTCCGACGGCGGCTCGAGCATGTCCGCGAGATCCATCGTGCTCTGCGTCGTCGCCTCTTCGGGCACAGCCTCGTCCTCGACGGGCTTGGTGCGTACGGCGCCGGTGGGCTCGCGTCGCGCAGGCTCGGGCCGCACCGAGGCCGAGGCCGGGCTCGGTGCGCGCACAGAGGCAGGGGTTCGACCACCCTGAGCGCGCGTGTTCGAGCGAGGCGCCGCGATGCTGCCGCTGCTCGATCGAGGCTCGGCGCCGCGCGAGCGCTGCACCGCGCTCGTCTCCGACAGATCGAGCCCATCCTCGCTCCTGAGGATGTTGGCGACGACGTCGAGCTTCTTCGCCCGCTCTTCGGGGAAGAGCTCGCTCATCAGGTCCGCCACGTCGGAGAGCGAGGTGCTCACGCCCGTGGTGCTCGCGAACTGGTTGAGCTCGCGCGCCAGGATGCGCGCCGAATTCGTGCGTCGATCGGGATCGCGCTCGAGCGCGCGCATCGTGATCGCGTCGAGCTCCTTGGGGACGCCCGCGCGCACGAGCGAGGGCTCGAGGATGACCTCGCTCCCGATCGCCTGGACGATCTCGATCTCCGATCGCTTGCCGAAGAGACGCCGCAGCGTGAGCAGCTCCCAGAGGCAAACGCCCGCGGCCCACACGTCGAGGCGCCGATCGATCGGCGCGCGCGCGAGCTGCTCGGGCGACATGTACGCGAGCTTGCCCTTCAGCATGCCCGTCTCGGTCTGGTGCACACGACCCTCGGCGCGCGCGACGCCGAAGTCGAACACCTTCACCGCGCCGTCGTAGGTGACGAAGACGTTGTGCGGCGTGAAGTCGCGGTGCACGACGTGCAGCGGATAGCCGTGATCGTCGACGAGCTCGTGCGCGGCGTGGAGGCCCTGGCACGCGTCGGCGAGGATGCGCGCAGCGAGGGCGTGCCAGCGGGGCGAGGTCGCGAGCTCGGGCCGCAGGGACACCGCACCGAGCACGCGCGAGAGCGGCTGCCCGACGAGGTACTCCATCGCCATGAAGTAGCTGCCGTCGGCCTCGCCGAAGTCGAGCACGCTGCAGACGTTGGGGTGCGCGATGCGTGCGTTGAGGCGCGCCTCGTCGAGGAACATGTCGACGAACGTGGGCTTCTTCGCGAGGTGCGGGTGGATGCGCTTGATCGCGATCGCGCGCTCGAAGCCCGCCGCGCCCATGGCACGTGCGAGGTACACGCTCGCCATGCCGCCCGACGCGATCTCGTACTGGAGGAGGTAGCGGCCGTACGCACGCTCCTCGTTCGCGACGGGCGAGAGGCTCTCGGGTGTCTCGAGGCCCTCGATCTCGATGTCGCTCTCGGGCGCCGTCATCAGAACGCCACCACGGTCAGCGTCGGCTGCGTGTCGGAGCTCGTCTGCGTTCCGAAGACCACGCCGAGGACCAGGGCCGCCGCGACGAGCGCCGCGCCGCCGAGACCGAGGCCCAGGCCAAGCGCGAGCCCGTCGTCACCCTCGTTCGTGTCCGCGTCGCGCAGGAGCGGTGGGCCGGCAGCGACAGGCTCGGTCGCCGCGCTGACCGATGACGATGTCGGCGTCACCTCACCATGCGTGCTCGGGGCGGACTCGCTGGCCTCGGCGGCGAGCACGACGCCGTGCGCGCCGAGCAGCTCGACCCACGCCGAGACGACGACGCCCTCGCCGTGCGGCACGCGCACCTCGCGCACGCTCGACGTGCTCCACGCACCGTCGCCGACGCGCGTGTGCACGCGCACGTCACGCACGATGTCGGCGACGTCGCGAAGCACCGTCACTCGCAGCACGGATCCATCGGCGTCGTCGGACCAAGCCAGGTCGGCGCCGAGGCCACCGCCCGACGCGCGCACCACCGCCGCGAGCGCCTCACCGACCTCGGGGGGCACCTCGACGGGGAAGCCGTGATCGGGGTCGAGCGCGCCGAGGATCTGCAGGTCCCGCTGCGCGCGCGATCGTGTCCCCACCGCGAAGCGCGCGATCACGCGCCCCTCGTAGAGCGAGATCAGGCCCTCTCGATCGAGCGTCTCGGTCCGCTCGGCGCGATCGAACGCGCGGATGGCGCGCTGGAAATCTGCCTGCGCGAGCGCGCGACGGCCCGCATCGAGCTGTGCGCTCGCGGGCGTGGCGAGGCCCAGCGTGGTCGCGACCATCGTGGCCACGAGCACGGCGAGCGAGCCGATTCGCCGAGCGAGCATGCGCAGCCGAATGCTATCGAATCGAGCCCCGGAGATCACGAATCACACCGCGTCGTCGCGCGATCGACGCCCACCGAACACCTGGCCGAGCCGCGCGGCGCCGTCACGCACAGGCGCCAGCGACGCAACTGAGCGCGCCTGGACATGCCTCGCCCGTCGGCGCGACGGTCGCGCCGCAGGTGCAGTCGCCGCCAGCGCTGCACGTCTCGCCCGCGCCGCAGACGGTGCCGCAGGCGCCACAGCGCGTCGCGGTGTTGAGCGCGCTCTCGCAGCCGTTCACGCGGGTGCCGTCGCAGTCGCCGAACCCCGAGAGGCACGACGCGTAGTCGCAGAGGCCTGCGCCCGTGCACGAGCGGCCCACCGCGCTGGCGACCGTCGTGTTGCAGTTGGTGCCGCACGTGCCGCACACCGTGACGCTGCGGAGCAACGTCTCGCAGCCGTTCACGCGGTTGCCGTCGCAGTCGCCATAGGTCGCGTCGCAGCTCGTGTAGTCGCACCGGCGCATGACGCACGCCTCGGTCGCGCGCAGCACGCCCGCGCACGTCTCTCCGCAGCGACCGCAGTTCGGGAGGCTGCTGAAGGAGACCTCGCAGCCCGTCGAGTCCATGCCGTCACAGTCGCCGAAGTCGGTCGCGCACGTGCCGAGCTCGCACGTGCCCATCGTGCAGGCGGCCGCCGCGTTGGCGAAGCTGCACGCCATGCTGCACCGACCGCAGTGCGCGAGGTCGTTCGCGCCGTTGATCTCGCAGCCGGTCGTGTCCGTGCCGTCGCAGTCGAGGTGGCTGCCTTCACACGTACAGGTACCGTCGACGCACTGCTGCTGCGGGCCACACGCGTTGCCACACGCGCCGCAGTGGCGTGGGTCGCTCTCGGTGTCGGTCTCACAGCCGTCGCCGCCGCCGCGCCCGAGCGATCCGTCGCAGTCCGCCCAGGTCGCCGCGCCCATCGGATCCGAGGCGCACTCGCACTCGAACGTCCCGCCGTCCTCGTTCGATCCGGTCGCGACGCACGTCGTGCGCTCGCCACACGCGAAGGCGCACGCCCCGCACGACTCGGGCACGTCGATGGCCGTGCGCACGCCCGCGCAGCAGTCCTCGTTCGCTGCCGTCGCTGCGCCGCACGCGCCGCAGTGCTCGGTGCTCGCGCGGGTGATGTCGTAGTCGACGGGCACCGCGGCGCCCGCTGCGCGCACACAGCCATCGGAGACACCGGGCGTCGCGTCGCGCGCGCGCACGACCTCGTCGACGATCCCATCGCAGTCGTCGTCGTCGCCGTCGCACGGATCCTCGTCGGCGAAGGGCCGTACCGCCGGATCACGATCGTTGCAGTCGCCGCGCCCCGAGGCGGGCCTCCCGACGTAGCCGTCGCCGTCCTCGTCGCCCGCGCAGTCCACGGGCGATCCGCAGCTCTCGTCGAGGGGCGTGCTGCAGTCGTCGGGCGCACCCAGGAACACCTGCGCGTTGGTGTCGTCGCAGTCCGTCCCGCCCATCGCGCTCGGACGTTGCCCATCACCGTCGGTGTCCGTGGGATCGCACGCGTCGGCGGTCGCGTCGTCGCCGTCTTCGTCGATGCCGTTGCCGCAACGTTCCTCGCGGTTGGGCGCGATGCCGGGATCGCAGTCGTTCGTGTCGCAGTCTGTGGTCGTGCTGCCGCTGCACGCGATCGCTCCGTCACGATCACGATCGTCGGGATCGGTGCAGCCCGGACCGTCGTCGACGAAGCCGTTGCAGTCCTGATCGATCGCGTCCCCCATCGGCTCGCCCGAGCCGCCCATCGTGCACGCATCGCTCGCGGCGGGAGGCATGGGCATCGCGTCGCAGCCGCGCGCGAGGCGATCGCCATCGGCCAGGCCCCACAGATCACGCGGCGATCCGTTGGGGTGCACGGTCGCATCATCGTCGTCGCAGTCGAGGCCGTCGACCGCGCCCGTGCCTTCCGGGAAGCCATCGCAGTCCGCGTCGCACGCGTCGTCGTTCTCGTCGCAGTCCTGATCGTCGCCGTCGCCGCACGCATCTTCGGCGCCGGGACGGACGCTCGCGTCGCCGTCGTCGCAGTCGCAGGTGCCGGCAGGCTCTCCCTCTCCGCACGCTGTCGCCCCGTCGAAGTCCATGTCTTCGTTCTGGCACTCGCCAGCTTCGCAGCGCGCGGCGGGGCACGCCTGCGATGCGCTGCGAGCGCGGAGTGTGCTCACGACCTCGCGCGCACCTGGCAGCGTGAGCTCCTGGCAGCTCTCGCCGATCCAGAGGCAGCTGCGATCGTTCGCGCGGACGTCGAAGCCCCACACGCCCGGCGCGAGCACCGGAGGCACGGGGCCCATCGCACCGCCGCGGTGCACCACGACGCGGAAGACGGGCACGCCCCCGCATCCGCCACGCAGGATGCGCGCCTCGACGGTCTCGATCCGTACGGCCAGCGCCTCGTTCTCGGCCTCGATGCGCCACGACAGAGGCGCCGGCGAGAGCGCGCACGAGCTCGCGAGCGCCGCGATCACGATCACGACGACGGCGAACGACGCGCGCACACCGACGAGCATCCACCGATGGTACGAAACTCCCGCGGCGTACGCAGGAATCCGCGCGGGCTCACCGATCGCCCTGCTTGATTGGATTCGAGCGAACGGCTACTCAGCTCGCGTGATCCGCTATCAGCTCTCCCACCTGCGCGCGCTCGAGCACGAAGCCATCCACATCCTCCGCGAGATGGCCGCCGAGCGAGAGCGCCCGTGCCTCCTCTTCTCGGGCGGCAAGGACTCGATCGTCCTCTTGAAGCTCGCGGAGAAGGCGTTCCGACCGGCGAAGTTCCCCTTCCCGATCATGCATGTCGACACCGGGCACAACTTCCCCGAGGTGATCGAGTACCGCGATCGCGCGGTGAAGAACCTCGGCGAGCGCCTGATCGTCGCGTCCGTGGAGGAGTCGATCAAGAAGGGACGCTCGGTCGAGGACAAGGGCCCGCGCGCGTCGCGCAATCGCCTCCAGACCGCCACACTGCTCGACGCGATCGAGGAGCATCAGTTCGACGCGTGCATCGGCGGCGCACGTCGCGACGAGGAACGTGCGCGCGCGAAGGAGCGCATCTTCAGCCACCGCGACGACTTCGGTCAGTGGGATCCGAAGAACCAGCGCCCCGAGCTCTGGAGCCTCTACAACGCGCGCCTCAAGAAGGGCGAGCACTTCCGCGTCTTCCCGATCTCCAACTGGACCGAGCTCGACGTCTGGCAGTACATCAAGCTCGAGAAGATCGAGCTCCCGAGCATCTACTTCGCGCACGAGCGCGACGTCTTCTCGCGCGACGGAATGCTCTACTCGCCCGCGCCCTTCATCGAGCACCTGCCCGGCGAGAAGGTCGTGAAGGAGTGGGTCCGCTTCCGCACGGTCGGCGACATGACGTGCACCGGCGCCGTACGCAGCCGCGCGATCGAGCTCGACGACGTGATCGAGGAGATCGCGGGCTCGCGCATCACCGAGCGTGGCGCGACACGCGCCGACGACCGCGCGACCGAGGCCGCGATGGAAGACCGCAAGCGCGAGGGCTACTTCTGATCGAGTGCAGCTGGCACGAGCCTCGCTCATGCTCGCGCGATGCGCTTCGCTCGCCACACGTTGGCACACGTCTCTTCCGGTCTCGTCGTCGCGCTGGCGCTCGGATGTCCCGATGGGCCCAGCGACGCGGCCGACGCAGACGTGCCTTCGAGCGATGGTGACATCGCGTACGTCGACTCGCCCGGCAGCGGCGACGGCGGTCCGCTCTTCTGCAACGGCAACCCCGTGTTCGCGGGCGAGCCCTCGCTCGAGCTCGCGATCGGAGGACAGAGCGCCGAGGGCGCGTTCGTGCCGTTCGTCGACGGACAAGAGATCGCGTTCGCGTGGGGCTTTCAGGGCGGCGTGATGATCACGCCCTCGATCTCCGCGCCCTCCGCGATCTCGGGGGCCGGCGAGACCTGCGTCGTCCTCGACATCCAGAACCTCGAGCCCGAGGGCGCGAGCGTGTTCGCGGAGTTCCCGCGCTTCGTCGTGCGCCTGGACGCGACGACCACCGGCGATCGCCTCGAGATGTACGGCGTGTTCGATCAGATCGGGTGGAGCGCGATCCCGCGCGACACGCCCATCACGCTCGACGTCACGATGCGCGGCAGTCGTGGCGCTGCGCACGGCACCCTCGATCTCGTGATCGTCCCCAGCGTGCCCGAGCACTGCGACGCGCTACCGACGACGGGCATGGGCTGCGTGTACCGACAGCTCCCCGCGACCGGCCGCATCACGTCGATCCGTGCCCGCACCGCGGACGACTTCCAGCCCACCTGTCCCGCATCTTCGAGCCCTGCGCAGATCGTCGAGTACGAGCTGACGGTCGACGAGCCGTACCGCGACTGCGCGCGAACGCCGACGCGTACGATGACCCTCGACGTCGCCGGCTACGCGCCTCCCGAGCGCTGTCTCGCGGACAACGCGCTCGTCGTCGGGAGCACGTTCCCCGTGCGCTTCGACGAGGCGATCGCAGGCTCGTGCTCGCCCTACATGGACGTGCCGATGGCCTTCGACACACAGCCTTGTGAGATGGCCTGCACCGGCGAGTGAGGGGGGACATCCCCGCCAGCTCGCCACGATCACGTCACACGGCATACACACGCGCATCTCACGAGAGCACTGCGCATCTCACGAGAGCACTGGGTCGTACCTGCGCGACGTGCGATGCTCGCGGCCGTGCTGCGGTTGCTCATGCCGCCCTCGGTGGGAGTCGCCCGTGCGAAAGCGCGAGGCGAGCTGCTCGAGTCGTCGCTGTCGATCGAGATGGGCGAGCCACTCGCCGTCGAGGTCGCGGAGGACTACCAGAGCATCGTGCGCGCCGTGCGCGAGGCGCGCGTCGAGCTGGTGTGGGCGCCCTCGGCGGCTTGTGCGGAGATCGAGGACGACACGCGCGCGATCTGGAAAACCGTGCGCGAGGGACGCTCCGAGTACCGCTCGGCGTTGGTCGCGCGCGCAGACGCTCGGCTCGCGCTCGAGCGCCTGAACGGCAAGCGCGCGGCGTGGGTCGATGCGCTCTCGATCGGGGGCTACCTGCTCGTGAGGCAGCACCTCGTCGATCGCGGGATCGATCCGGGCCTCACGTTCGCGGAGGAGCGCTTCCTCGGCACGCATCCCGCCGCGCTCGAGGCGGTGCTCGACGATCGCGCCGACGTGGCCGCCGTGTCGGTGCCAGGCCCCGAGCACGAGCACGTGATGCAGGCGCTCGCGCTCCACGCAGGGCGCGCGGGCGCGATGCGACTGACGCCGCTCGCTGTCACCGACGCCGCGCCCAACGACGCGCTCGTGCTCACGCGCGCGCTCGAGCTGCCGCGCGTCAAGGCCCTCACGGCGCGTGTGTTCCCCCGCGGCGCGCGCGGCAAGCTCGCGTCGCTCTGTCTCGCCATGGAGTGCGAGGGCTTCGACGTCGCGACCCCCGGCGAGTACGCGCGCCTTCGCGCGCTGACGGCCGGGGCACGTCGATCCGTGCGGCCGTAGCGCGCGAGGCGTCGCCCGTCAGTGCGCGATCACCTCTCGTCGACGATCGTCTGGAAGCCGCCGAAGATCATGCGCTTGCCGTCGAACGGCTCCTCGCCCGAGGGCTGCATGCTCGGGTCCGTCTTCATCGCCTCGTTCGCTGCGTCGCGAACGGCCTTCGATGGCCACACGATCCACGAGAAGACCACCGCCTCGTCGTCCGTCGCCTTCACCGCGCCGTAGAAGTCCGTGACCTTGCCGCGCGGCACGTCGTCGCCCCACGCCTCGACGACGTGGAGAGCGCCGTGCTTCTTGAACGTCGCCGTCATCTTCTGCGCGAGCGCGCGGTACGCCTCTTTGTTCGCCTTCGGCACCGGGACCACGTATCCATCCACGTAGCTCATGACTGCCTCCTTGCGATCGTGCCTAGCAGCCGACGATCGGTGCGGCCCGCACCAGGAGCGCTCGTGCACGAGTCATGACAGAGCGCGCGAGCGTTGACGCTCGATGGTCGCGCCCCAGACACTGGTGCCCCGTGACCGACATCCCGAACAGGACCGCGGACGCAGCGAGCACGCTCCCGCTGTTCTCCCGTCGACGGCTCGCGCTCGGTGGTCTCGGCGGTGCTGCGATCGTCGGGCTCGGCGCCGCAGGCCTCGCGCTCCAGTCGACGCGACGTCCGCCGGCGCCGAGCGAGGCGCTCTCGGTGCTCACGCTCGACGAGCACGCGATCGTGGCGGCCGTGGCCTCGCGCACGTGCCCGGCTGCCGGTCCCGACGTGCCGGGCGCCGACGCGATCGACGTCGGTCTCAAGGCCGATCGCCTGCTCGCGCGCGCCGAGCCGGAGGCCGTGGCCGACGTGAAGACCGTGCTGGCGATCTTCGAGAGCGGGCTCACGGGCGCGCTCTTCTTCGAGCGCGTGCGACCGTTCACGCAGCTCGATCCCGACTCACAGGATCGCGTGCTCTACGCGTGGCGAGACTCGTCGGTCGCGCTCCGTCGCACGATCGCGCGCGCGCTCTCGTCCCTCACCACCTCGCTCTACTACGGCGATCCGCGTACCTGGCCGGGCCTCGGCTACCCAGGCCCGCCCGATCACGAGGCGCTGCGGCGCGCATACGTCGATCAGCTCGTCGATCTCGATGCGCTCGTCGCACCGACCACGGAGGCCTCGTGAGCATCCACACCGGCGCCCACGTCACCTCCGATCTCGAGCTCGAGTGCGACGTCTGCGTGATCGGCTCGGGCGCGGGCGGCGCGGTCGTCGCGCAGCGCCTCGCGACCGCGGGCAAGCGCGTGATCATCCTCGAGGACGGCGGCTACCACGTGAGCGCGCGCTTCGAGATGAGCGAGGGCACGATGTTCCCGCGCCTGTACCAAGAGGGCGGCGGTCGCGCGACGGCCGATCAATCGATGGCGATCCTCCAGGGCCGCGCCGTCGGTGGCACCACCGTCGTCAACTGGACCACGTGCTTCCGTACACCCGAGCGCGTCTTCGATCACTGGTCCGAGCACCACGGCGTCGAAGGCATCACGCACGCGGCGCTCGTGCCGCACTGGGAGGCGATCGAGCGACGGCTGAACGTGCAGCAGATGCGGCTCGATCAGGTGAACGCGAACAACCTCGTGACGTGGCGCGGCCTCGATGCGCTCGGCTGGCACAAGGATCTCCTCTTCCGCAACGTGAAGGGCTGCGCGCACACCGGCTACTGCGGCACGGGCTGCGTGATCGACGCCAAGCAGAGCATGCTCGTCACGTACATCCCCGAGGCCGTGCAGGCGGGCGCGGAGCTGTACGCGAACGCGTGGGTCGAGCGCCTCGTCTCCGAGGGACGCCGCATCACGGGCGTGATCGCGAAGGTCCGCAGCACCGAGACCGACAGCTTCACGGGCCACACGATCACGGTGCGCCCGCGCATCACGGTGCTCGCCGGCGGGGCGATCAACTCGCCCGCGGTCCTCTTGCGGAGCGAGATCGATCCCAGCGGTCGCACCGGCAAGCGCACGTTCTTCCATCCCGCGGTCGGCGCGGTGGGCGTGCACGCGGAGCGCATCCAGCCCTTCGTCGGATCGCCGCAGTACGTGTACTCGGACGAGTTCGTCGCGCGCGAGGACGGCATGCCGTTCTTGATCGAGGGCGCGCCGATGTTCCCCATGACGCTCGGCAGCATCGGCATGGCGCTCGGCACCGAGCGACAAGCGCAGATGGAGCTCTTGCCGTACTCGTCGCTCACGGGCGTGCTCGGCCACGACGGCTTCGACGTGAACGATCGCGACGAGGGCGCGACCATCACGCTCACGAGCGGAGGCCGCGCGAAGATCGACTACAAGTGGACCGAGCGGCTCTCGAACGGCCTGCGCGACGCGTGCGGCGCGGCGCTGCGTATCCAGCTCGCGGCCGGCGCACGCCAGGCCTACACGTCGAACGGCCTCTATGTACGCAGCGCCGACGAGATCGACGCGGCGCTCGCGCGCGGACGCTGGGGACCGTGTGAGGTGCCCGTCTTCGTCGCGCACTGCATGGGCGGCTGCGCGATGGGCACCGACGAGCGCACGAGCGTCGTGGACTCCCGCACGCTGCGTCACCACGCGAGGGACGATCTCTTCGTGATCGATGGCTCGGTCTTCCCGACCTCGTGCAGCGTGAACCCGCAGATCTCGATCTACGGGCTCGCGAGCTGGGGCGCCGATCACGTGCGTGAGGCGCTCGGATGAGGCGCGCGATCGTCACGCTCGCGCTCGTGCTCGCAGGCTGCGGTGAGGCCACCGAGCGCGATCCGTCGCAGTGGCCGATCTCGCGCGTGGAGATCGAGCGCGCGATCCCCACCGACGATCCGGGTGAGCGCACCTACCGCGCGCACTGCATCGCGTGCCACGGCGTCGATGGCCGCGGCGCAGGCGGCGCGACGGGCGCGAACTTCACGTCGCCCGAGGGCCCGCTGACGCGACCCGACGATGTGCTGCTCGTGTCGATCATCGAGGGACGCCGCGGCGAGATCGGTGTGATGCCCGCGCACCGCGACGTGCTCGGTGAAGAACGATCGAGGGAGGTGCTCGGCTTCCTCCGCGCGCGCTTCGGCGCAGACGTCGCGATCGCCCCGCTCGACGACGCCGCGGTCGACGACGCAGGCCCGAGCGACGACGCGGCGATCGATGCAGGCGTGATCGACGACACGGGACCGAGCGACCATGCGCACCCGAGCGAGGCCGTCGACCCCGGCGTGATCTCGCCGACCGCCGACTTCATCGAGAACCCAGGCTTCCCCGTCGAGCGCCGCTGACTACTCCTCGCCCCCGCGCAGGCCGTGGCGGCGCAGGAGCTTGTGGAGGTAGGGGCGCGTGAGGTCGGCGTGACGCGCGGCGCGCGAGACGTTGCCGCCGTGCTTCGCGAGCATCGCGGGGAGCCACTCCACCTCGAAGCGTGAGATGGCGTGCTCGCGTGCCTCCGCATACGTGAGGTCCACGTCGTCGACGGGCGCGGTCACTGCGGCGCGCAGCATCGAGGGCTCTTGCAGATCGGGCTCGCCGAACACCAGCGCGCGCTCGATCGCGTTGCGAAGCTCGCGCACGTTGCCGGGCCACGGGTGGCGCGCGAGCCGCTGCTGGAACGAAGGGTCGAGCAGGCGCGCACGCTGCGCCGGACCAGCGTGCAGCTGATCCAGGAAGGCGGTCGTCAGGAGCGCGAGGTCGTCGAGGCGCTCGCGCAGCGGCGGGAGCTCCACGCGCGCGACCGCGAGGCGGAAGTAGAGGTCCTGACGAAAGCGGCCTTCGTTCACCTCGCGCTTGAGCGAGCGGTTCGTCGCGGCGACGAAGCGCACGTCGACATCGATCACCCGCTGACTGCCGAGCCTCCGCACCTGCTTGCGCTCGAGCACGCGGAGGAGCTTGGGCTGGAGCTCGATCGGCACTTCCCCGATCTCGTCGAGGAACACCGTGCCGCCGTGCGCCTCCTCGAACGCACCCTTGTGCGCGCGATCGGCGCCCGTGAACGCGCCCTTCTCGTGACCGAAGAGCTCGCTCTCGAGGAGGTTCGGCGCGATGGCGCTGCAGTCCACGACGACGAACGGCGCGCTCTTGCGCGCGCTCTCTCCGTGGATCGCCTCGGCCGCGCCTTCTTTGCCCGTTCCGCTCTCGCCCTCGAGCAAGACCGTGATGTCGGCGGACGCACAGCGCTCGAGCATCGCGAACACACGACGCATCGCGGACGAGCGACCGAGGATGCGGCCGAAGTGATCCTCGCTCGAGAGCGCCACGCTGGCGCGAGCCTCTTCGAGGGTGAACGCGACGACCTGCTCACCGAGACGGAGCTCGTGCGCCCGTCCGAGCCAGGCGCTCTCGATGCGGACGCCATCGACGAACGTCCCGTTCTTGCTCGAGAGGTCACGCACACGAACCCCGTGATCGTCGATGACGATCTCGCAGTGGAAGCGCGAGACGGTGTCTCGATCGATCACGAGGTCGTTCGACGCGTGTGTGCCGAGCGAGACGCGATCGGTGTCGCTGACGAGCGCGCGGCGCGTCCCATCCGGCAGCGTGAGCTCGAGACGGAACCGCACGAGCTCGCGACGCCGGAGGAGCTCGCCCATCCATGCGTCGGAGAGGGCTTGGGTCTGCGTGTCGTCGTCCTGCATCGAGCGAGGCGATGCTACCGCGAGCGCGCGAGACGCCGACCGTCCGTCTGAGGCGGACACTGTCGCCTGCCAGGAGACACCTCGCGCGCGGCGATCGGCCGGTCACCTCTGAATTCGCCTCGAAACAGGGAGATCCGTGCGTGGCACGGCCTCTGCTGAAGAGCTGGTGGAGGTCGACGATGACGTTGCGCGACGTGGTGCTCTCGGTCGGTGGCTCGGTGCTCGCGGTCTCGCTCGCGGGCGGTTGCACGGGCTCCATGACGTCCACGGGTGGCGCGAGCTCCGAGGCGGGTCTGTGTGAGGCCACGTACGCGTCGAGCCTCGAGGGACGCGTCCTCGACGAGGCGGGTGCCGCGCTCGCGGGCACCTTCGTGCAGGCGTGTGTGACCGACGTCGACGGCCGTGCGTTCTGTCTCGAGCCGGTCGAGAGCGACGCGCGCGGTGCCTTCGTGATCGAGGTCCCCGAGGACGGTCGCTGCTTCGCCGAGGCGATGGTCCGCATCACGAGGCCGGGCGAGGCGGGTCGCTACGCGACGACGTACTGCGCGGTCGAAGGTGCGATCGAGGACGGCGCGCTCTCGCTCGCCTACGACGCGACGATCGTCGAGCTCCCCGCCGCGCTCTCGCTGCCGCCGGTCGGCACCGCGAGCGCGACACGCAGCGTGCTGTTCATGGACGGCATCGCGCTGTCGCTGAGCCCTGAGGCGCTGGTGCGTGAAGACGCGTACCCGCTGCTCCGCGCGAGGCACGTCACGACGAGCGAGGCACCGTGTTCGATCGGCGCACCGTCGGGCGTGGGCTTCGATGGCCTCGTCGCCTTCGGCCCCGAGGTGGAGCTCGACGGTGACGCGACGCTCGGCCTGCCCGTCGAGGCGCCCGAGGGGAGCCGCGTCGAGCTCTTCACGATCGGCGGCACCTACACGGTGCTCGACGGCGCACAGATCCCCGAGGGTCGCTTCGCACGCGTCGCGACGAGCGTCGTGAGGAGCGGTCGTGTGACCGTGAGCGGTCTCCCGATCCTCTCGTGGGTCGGCTACCGCGTCGTCGACGAGGCGACGACGACGCCGACGGAGCCGACGATCCCCGCGCCCGCTGGCGGCGGCACCACGCCGAGCGCCAGCATCGAGCTGCCCGCGCAGGGGAGCTGTCCTGCGATCGCGAGCGGACGCGACGTGGGCGACGTGATCGCCGAGCTGTCGTTCCCGAACGTCGACGGCTCCACGTTCGCGGTGCGCGATCACTGCGAGGACGAGCTCTTGGTGGTCTACCACTACGTCGATGGCTGCGGATCGTGCGCGTCGTTCCTCGCCACCGAGGGCAACGCGCTCGCCGCCGAGGTCGAGGCGCGCGGATACCGATTCGTCGTCGCAGTGGCCCGTGTGAACGATCTCGACGGCACGAGCCGCGAGCCGACGATCGAGGACGCGCGTCGCGTGCGTGACGAGCTCGGGCTCGCGATGCCGGTGGTGGTCGACGACTCGCGTGCGCTGCTCTCCGCGTTCTCGCGCAGCGGTCCCTCGTACGTGCTCTTCCTGCGCCGCGGCAACGTGATCGCGCACCCGTGGGCCGGCTACGGCAGCCGCGTCTCGGCGACGGTACGCGACGTGATGAGCGCCCTCGAGGCCGAGTGAACGAACGACGAACGACTGCCGCGAGGAACCCCATGAAGCACACGCACATCACGCTCACGTTCGCCCTGCTCACGCTCAGCCTCGCCGCCTGCGACGGACGGCTCGCCGTGATCGACGCGCCGACCGCGAACGACGCAGACACGCAGCCCACCCAGATGCCCAGCGACGTGCCCGAGGTGCCCGTGCTCGATGGAGACGAGCCTGCGGGCACGTCACCGAGCGACACGCCGACGGTGCTGCCGAGCGAGGGTCTGTGCCCTCCCACGGGCGCGACGGGCGGTGAGCTCGGGCAGGTCAGCCCCGACTTCACGCTGCCCACCGACGACGGCAGAACGTTCTCGGTGCGAGCCAGCTGCGATCGGCCCGTGATCGTGTGGAGGTTCTCGGAGAACTGCGGCATCTGCCGCCGCGTGCTCCGCGAGGACGTGAACGAGATGGCGGCTTCGGTGCGTGCGATGGGCGGCGACTTCGTCGTCGTGTTCGGGACCGCGCTCACCGTCGATGGTGTGGCGAGGACCGCGACGCTCGAGGACGCGCGGCGCATCCGCGAAGAATTCTCGGTCGACACCGAGATCCCGATCGCGGTGGACGTGGGCGTGACCCGCAACCTCTTCTACCGACAGGGGTCGCGCTACGTGCTCGCGCTCCGCCGGGGCAACGTGCTCGCCGCGCGCTATGGCCGCATCGAGGAGCCTGCGCTGCGCGCGCTGATCGCGTCGATGCAGGCCGACGGAATCTGAACGGCGATCACGAAGTGATCGTATCGTCGTCGCCAGTGGCCGCCTCGCGCTCGGTCCTCTCGTTCGTGCGACACGCAGTGCTCACCGTCTGCGCGTCGATCGTGTGCGTCCTGGCCGCGAGCTGCACGGTGCCCGCGACGCAGCTGTTGGTGTCGATCGACACGGACTTCTACGTGCCGGGCGAGCTCGACACGATCCGCGTGCGGGTGCTCTACGCGTCGGACGTCGAGGGCTCGCCGGAGGAGACGAGGGCGTTCACGACGCCGCCGCCGCTCGAGGTCGCGCCCGGCAGCGAGGTGGTGATCGGAGGCCGCGCGCACACCGTGCGTCGCACGGTCGACTTCCTGCTCGGCGAAGGCGCGTCGGGGCTTCCGATCGAGCTCTCGCTCGTACCTGCGAGCGGCGACGACGAGCGCGTCGCGCTGATCGAGGCGTTCGGGATGAAGGACGGCGTGGTCCGCGCGATCGGCAGCGTGCGCAGCCGCTTCGCGCGTCATCGCACCGCGCGGGTGTCGGTGTTCGTCTTCGTCGCCTGCGCCGACATCGCATGTCCCGCCGAGTCCACCTGCGGCGCGGGCGGCGCGTGCATCCCGAACCAGATCGATCCGAGCTGCCTCGACGATCCCCGCCTCTGCCTCGATGCGTCCGCGCCTCCACGCGACGCTGCGCGCGAGGACGCGTCGATCGCGATGATCGACGCCCCGCGCCTGCCCGATGCGCCCGCCCGCGACGCGTTCCGCGTCGATGCGCCCGCGCGCTGCGGCGATGGAGTCTGGGCGCCCGA
Organism: Deltaproteobacteria bacterium; assembly: GCA_017303575.1. GTDB lineage: Bacteria > Myxococcota_A > Polyangia > Polyangiales > Sandaracinaceae > JAFLCL01. The sequence goes on along the minus strand of JAFLCL010000017.1, from coordinate 16,680 downwards.
GACCGAGGAGTGCGATGGCAGCGCCGACTGCGATGGCGCGTGTCGACTCCGCACGCCGCCAGTCGAAGGGACGTGCGCGAGCCCGATCCTCTTGCCCACGTGGAGCGGGAGGCAGTCGGGCACCTTCGAGGGCCGACGCGACTCGCTCCTGACCGGATGCATCGCCGGGATGAGCGAGTGGGGACGCGACGTCGTCTATGCGGTGGATCTCGGAGCGACCCCCAGCGACGTCCGCGCGCGTCTCATGCTCGCAGGCGCGTCGATCACGCTGAGCCCCACGTGCCCGACGACCGGCGCGGAGCCGAGGTTCAACGGAGGGGCGTGCACCGAGACCCACATCTCCGACGGCGACGTCGAGGCGCACGGCATGTCCGGCCTGCTCTACGTGATCCTCGACGAGGTCGCTCCCACCGACTACGCGAGCGCCTACGACTTCGTCCTCGAGGCCGCCATGCCGCTCACGGGGACGGGAACGTGCGCCGATCCGATCGTGACCGACGCGACGGGATTGCTTCTCGACATCGCGGGGACAGAGATGGATACCCTCGACGTCGACGGTGCGGGTGGGCGATGCGCAGGCGCAGCGGGCGCAGAGCTGTGGTTCGACGAGCCCACACCCGCGTCGCTACCGCACGTGAACTGTCTACTCGTGAGCTCGGACGACGAGGCGGTCGTCGCGACACGCGTCCTCGCCTGCGGTGGCCCACCGACGGGCGACTGCGCGCAGGCCACGCCAGGAACGCCTGGGAGCCGCAGTCTCTGCGCGAGCACCAACGGGGAGCCCTCCGCGCGGTGGGTCGTCGATGGCATCCTGCCCACCACCCGATGGATCGGCTTCTCCTCCCGTTGACCGCGATGCTCCTCGGGCACGGCTGCGTGAGCACGCCGCGCACGGAGCTCGTCGTGTTCGTCGAGAGCGATCTCGCGCGCCCCGATCCGCTCTCGCGCGTCACGATCTCGGTGCGTCACGGCGAGCGTGAGCTCGGTCCGTTCAGCGACATCGTCGATCCCGCCCGCTCGGACGCGCGCGAGCTCCCGATCTCGCTGGGCCTCACGAACCGAACCGTGGGCGAGGACCTGATCGAGATCACCGCCACCGCCGCCAACCGTGATGGAGACGTCGTCTCGCAGTCAGCGCGCGTGCGCTTCGTCCCCGAGCGAGCGCGCGCGATCTGCCTCCGCCTCGACGACGCGTGTCGCGGCGTTGTCTGCGCCGAAGGCACGTGCGCGGCGGGTCGGTGCATCGACGCGAGCCTCGACGTCGACGCGCTGCCCGCCATCGATGCCGCAGGCGTCGATGCATTCCGCTGTCCTCAGTCCTCCCACACGATCGAGGTCGGACCGTGATGCGCGCTCTCGTCTTCCTGCTCGTCTTCGTCACGCCGTGCATCGCGTCCGCGCAGCGCTCGAGCGATCGCTCGGTGCGTGTCGAGCCCTCCGCTGCCACGACGCCCGATCCGAGCGTGGACGCACGCGCTCGCTTCATGGCCGGCGCGGAGCACTTCGACGCCGAGCGGTTCGACGCCGCCGCGGCCGAGTTCGAGCGGAGCTTCGCGCTGCGCGAGGTGCCCGTCGTGCTGTTCAACCTCGCGCAGTGTTACCGGCGCCTGCTCCGCAACGACGATGCAATCGAGGCGTTTCGTCGCTACCTCGCGATCGGTGGCGCGGGCGTCGCGGCCGATCGACGACGCGGGGTGGAGCAGGAGATCGCCGCGCTCGAGGCGCAGACCGCCACCGTGACGCTCGAGATCCGAGAGCCGGGTGCGCGGGTGAGCGTCGATGGTCGACCGGTCGGCGTCACGCCCATCGCGCCGCTTCGGCTGGCCGCGGGACATCGCGCGCTGCGCATCGAGGCCGACGGCTTCGTCACGGTGGAGGACGAGCTCGTGGTGGTGGGTCGCGAGACCCGTCGCGTGGAGATCCGTCTCGCGCGGGTGGAGAGCGCGGCCACGCTGCGGCTCGACGTGGTCCCCGCGGAGGCCGTGATGTTCGTCGACGGGCTCGACGTGGGCAGCGAACCCACCGAGCGACGCGTCACGAGCGGCGGTCACGTGATCGAGGCGCGCCTCGAAGGCTACGTCCCCTACCTCGCGAGCGTGGAGCTCGCGGACCACCAGGAGCTCGAGCTCCACCTGCGCCTCGAGACCACACGATCGCCCGAGATCACCGAGCAGTGGTGGTTCTGGACCACCCTCGGCGTCGTGGTCGCGGGCGGTGTGGTCGCGGGCGTGGTGATCGCGACGAACCCGACGGAGGCGGCGCCGATCGCGGGGCGCAGCCTCGTGGGTCACATCGAGATCTGATCACCTCACGCGGGCGTGGGACAGCGCGAGGCGTTCGTGAGACGCTCGCGGCGTGACGTCGTCGTCCGTGCCGTCACCGGACCCGTCGAGCGCCGCGTCGAGCGCGTCGTCCGACGACTCTCGCTACCGCTTGCTCCGACGTATCGGTGCGGGCGGCATGGCCGAGGTCTTCCTCGCCAAGCAGCGCCTCGGCGCAGGCGGCATGGGCGAGCGTACGGTCGTGGTGAAGCGCATGCTCCCGCACCTCGCGGACGACACGAAGTTCGTGCGCCTCTTCGTGCGCGAGGCGCGCCTGGCCTCGCAGCTCCAGCACCCCAACGTGGTGCAGATCCACGACGTCGCGTCGCTCTCGGGGCGCGCGGCGATCGTCATGGAGCACCTCCGCGGCATCGACGCGCGCGCTGCGTTCCGTGCGGCCTCGCAGCGCGGCAAGGGGCTCGATCCTGCCACCGCCATCGCGATCGCCGAGCAGGTCGCGCTCGGTCTCGATCACGCTCACCACGCCACCGACGAGTCGGGTGCGGCGCTCGGGATCGTCCACCGCGACGTCTCTCCTCACAACGTGTTCCTCACCCGGCAGGGTGTGGTGAAGGTGCTCGACTTCGGCGTCGCGCGGAGCCGGCTCGAAGAGACGGCGACCGGCTCGGTGAAGGGCAAGCTCGCCTACATGGCGCCCGAGCAGGCGTTCCGTCGACCCATCGATCAGCGCACCGATCTCTTCGCGCTCGGCGTGGTGCTCTGGGAGCTGCTGACCGGCAAGCGCTTGTTCCGTGGGGCCTCGCCCGCCGAGACGCTGCAGGCCTTGTTGCACGCGCCCATCCGAGCGCCGAGCACGATCGTGAACGTCCCACCCGAGCTCGACGCGATCGTGCTGAAGACGCTCGCGCGCGAGCCCACCCAGCGGTGGCCTCGTGGGCGCGATCTCGCCGCCGCGCTCGCACGCGCGCGTGCCGATCTCACGGACGAGACCGCGACCGCGCTCGTCGCGCGCCTCGTCGAAGACGTGTCCCCCGAGGAGAACACCCCGACGACGCCTGCCGAGCCGGACAGCGACGTGCGCGACGCCCCCCCGATCGTGCTCGATGTCGCCGTCGGCGCGAGCGCACGCCTCGATCGCGCCACGATCGACGACGCGCTCGGTCGCGACGACGACGACGGCAGCGAGGACGAGATCGCAGACCCACCACCCGCCCTCCCCGTGCAGCCGCCCGCAGCGCGCTGGCCGTGGATCGTCGCGGCGAGCTCGACGCTGATCGCGCTCGGCATCGCGGTCGTGGCGACGCTGCCTCCAGCCTCGACGGAGCGCGACGACGACACGATCGTCGCGCGCAGCACGGACGAGCCCGCGTCGATCGCACACGAGCCGATCGACCCCGCACCGGCGGTGCAGACGCCGGTGGTGGAGACAGAGGAGCCGGACGCAGGAGCGACTCCGATCACGCGCACGCGCAGCGGCGTACGCACACGCCCTCGCGAGCGCGCCAGCATCGGCAGGGGGATCGACCGCGACTATCCCTGAGCGCGCTCAGCTGCCAGCGACGCCGAAGCGATGCGTGAGCGCGGCCTCGAACGCCGCGAAGTCGCTCATCGGACGAACACCCTTCGCGTCCAGCGCGGGATGGCCAGGGGGGGCGCCCACCCACGTCTCGATGCGCTCCGAGAGTTTCTCCATCGCTCGGAGCTCGTGTCGACGATCGACGGCGCTCTCGTGCAGCGTCAGCACCGACAGCACCACGACGGTGGCGCGCGATCGGAGGCAGGCGCCCTCGACCTCCTCGAACGGAACGTCGGGGCCGAGATAGATGGGGCTCACCCCGCGGGCGCTCGCGAGCACGGCGGCCATCATCGCACCGAGCTCGTGGCGATGGCCTGGCGGCGTCGCGAACACCACGCGTGGCGCACCCGTGGGGAGCACCGTGGTTCGCAAGAGGACCGCCAGGTGCGCGCGGATCTGCGCGCTCACCGCGTGCTCCTCCGCGACGGTGAGCTTGCCGGCGACCCAGCGGTCGCCCACCTCACGCAGCAGCGGGAGCACGACGTCGAGCACCATCGCCCGCGGGCCCAGGAGCTGCGAGGCTCGCGCGAGGAGAGCCTCGCCGCGTGGGAGATCGAGCTCCGACATCGCCTCGAGGTACGGCGCGAGGATCGGCCGCGTCTCGGTGATCGGATCGCGCGATGCGGCCAGCGCGGTGAGGCGTGCGTCCGCGAGGTTCGCGATGTCTCCGATGGAGTGGCCCGCAGCGATCGCGTCTCGGAGACGCGTCAGTCGCTCGATGTCGTGCGAGGAGTAGCGGCGCGCGTTGCCCTCGGTGCGGGCGGGTGTGATCGCGCCGTACCGTCGCTCCCACACGCGGACCACGTCGGCCGTGAGGCCCGTCATGCGTGTGACGACACGCATCGGAAACGTCTGCGCGCGGTCGGGCTTCATCGGGGGGCGAGCTCCCCGAGCGGCGCCCGACGCGGGAGCGCGCACCCTCGATCGTCGCAGCGCCCCGTGAGCCGAAGGCGGCGGGAGGCGAACGCGTGGTAGGCGCGATCGAGCAGTCGATCGACCACGCCGAGCCGCGTCAGCCGGACCAGCACGCCCAGGCCGACCGCCTCGTAGAGCGCACGAAAGACCTCGACGCCCTCCACCACCTCGCCGGTGTCGAGGCGTCGTCCATGGATGCGATCCATGAGCGTCTGCCAGGGAGGAAGCCCTACGCGCGCGGGGTCGAAACGAGGATCCGCGATGTCGGTGAAGCGCACGCGGCCGTGTCGATCGAGCCGCCTGAGCATGCGGATCTCGCGCACGCACAGCGGGCAGTCACCATCGAAGAAGACCTCGAACGTCGCGTGGCGCATCGCCCGGACCTCCGAGCGGAGACACTGTGGCCAGTGTCTGGAAATCGCAACGGTCTGCCGGTCGGTCTCTCTCTGCCTGTGAGAGATCGCGAAGAACCGGGGGGGTTTTCGCAGGCCTCGGCTGCCTGCGAGCTGCCAATCCCTCACCCAGGGCACCCGGCCCTCGCCCAGGCATCACTTTTCGTGCGCCGGTCGGGTGGGGCGTGCGTTCGGCGATCAGAAGGAGGTTCCCATGCGGACCATCACCACGATCGCCGTCGCTCTGCTCGTTTCGCTCGTTCTCTCGCCGCTGCCTCGGGCTCAGGCCTGTGGGGGCTCGTACTCGATGTCGCCCGAGGACTTCGTGACGGGCGCGGCCTACCAATACCTCGCCCAGCACGAGCCGAGGGGCACCGACACGTCGTGGTCGGTGGAGTCCGTGTCGATCGCAGAGGGGACGGCGCACACGCTCATCCGCTGGAACGGAAGGCTGCACACGCTGACGCTGACCGAGGCCCAGGGTCGCTGGACGGTCACAGGCTGGCGCGCGCGCCCTTCACCCGTCGCGCCTACGTCTGGGTCTTGAGCAGGCGCTCGACGCTCGCGTCGAAGTGGCTCCGCACGAGATCGATCACGTCCTCGACCTCGCCGCGCTCGAGGTCGAGGCGCGCACGCAGAGCCTTGCCGGTCTCGCGCTCCACCTGCGCGCGCGCGGCCGCGAGCTGCCGCACGATCGTCGCGCGGTGCACGCCGTACATCGTCGCGAGCTGCTCGAGACCGACCTTACGCAAGTGGTGCAGGCGCAAGAGGTTGCGTGCATGCGGATCGAGCGTCTCGATCGCGCTCGCGAAGGCCTCGCGGAACGCCGCGCGCGCGCCGACCTTCACGAAGTCGAGCTCCGCGGCCTCGCCCGCAGCCGCCTCCATCGTGTGCGGCTCGTGGGGTCGCTCGCGTCGGCTGTCACGCATCATCGTGAGCGCCGTTCGCGTCGCGGTGACCTTCAGCAAACCACGCAGCGTGCCGCGGCCCGCGTAGGACACGAGACGGATGGGGCCGCCTTCGCGCACGAGGAGCTTGGCCTTCACCTCCTGCCAGACGTCGGCGCGCGCGTCGTCGTCGAGCTTCATCGCGCGCAGCGCCGCCTCCACAGCGGGGGCATACGCACGCTCGAGCTCGCGCAGGGCCGCGGGCTCGCCTCGATCGCAAGCGAGGGCGAGCACCAGCTCTCGCACGTCGTCGTCGCGCATCGCGCTGGGCTCCGCGGGCAGGTGAGCGAGGGCGATCGCGAGCTCGCGCGGATCGCCCGCGAGCTCGCTCTCCGCGCCCACGGCGAGCAGCGCCCCCAGGCGCGCTTCGTCCTCGACGGACAGCGCCGGCAGCCCTCGGGCCTCGGCATAGGCGCGCACGGGGTCGTTCATTTCCCCCTACGATAGAACGAGGCCGACGTGGTGTGTCCCGACGACGAGATCCTGCTCGCGCTCCTCGAAGGTCGCCTCGACGGCGACTCGCTGGCCGCGGCTGATCTGCACCTCGACGGGTGCGAGAGCTGTCAGGACGTGGTGGCGACGCTCGCGTCCGGCATCGTCGCCACGGGGCGCACACGCGCCGCGCCCACGCGCCTCGGTCGCTTCGAGCTACGAGAGGTTCTGGGCGAAGGTGCGATGGGCACGGTGCACGTCGCCTACGATCCGGAGCTCGATCGCGAGATCGCCATCAAGCGCCTCCGCACCGCAGACGACCCGACCCAGCGCGCACGCTTGCTCCGCGAGGCGCAGGCGCTCGCACGCCTCACACATCCGAACGTCGTCACCGTCTTCGACGTCGGCGTGGAGGACGACACGCTCTACCTCGCGATGGAGCTCGTGCGCGGCGCGAGCCTGCGCCCGTGGATGTCGAGGCCGCACGAGCCCGCGGAGGCGCTCGCCATCCTCCTGCCCGCAGGACGAGGTCTGGCGGCAGCGCACGGCGCCGGCATCGTGCACCGAGACTTCAAGCCCGAGAACGTGCTGCTCGGTGACGACGGTCGGGTGAAGGTCGTCGACTTCGGGCTCGCGCACGAGGACGCGACCGAGGCGAGCGTTCGTCTCGACCGCTCGATGCTGTCCGGCACGCTGACCCAGACAGGCGCGCTGATCGGGACCCCTGCGTACATGGCGCCCGAGCAGATCGATCGGGCGATCACCCGCGACGGCGACGTACGCGGTGCGGCCAGCGACGCGCGCGCCGATCAGTTCGCGTTCGCAGTGACGCTGTGGGAGGCGATCGAGGGGACGCGGCCGTTCGCAGGCGCGCAGCGCGTCTCCGAGCTGCGAACGAGGATCGAGGCCGGTCCTCCCACACCGCGTCGCATGCCGCGCGCGATGCACCGAGCGCTGCGTCGTGCCCTCTCGCCCCGGCCCGAAGCCCGCTTTCCCACGATGCATGTGCTGCTCGCTGCGCTCGAACCGAGAGAGACGCATGGACGCTGGGTCGTGGCCGGCGCGGTCGGTCTGGGCGTGCTGGGCGTTCTGGCGATCGCCTCGCGCGGCGCGCCGCTCGAGGGCGAGGCGCTCTGCCGCGCGAGCGAGCACGCGCTCGAGACGCAACTCGACGGGTCGCAGCGGGAGCGCGTGCCTCAGACCCTGCAGCCGAGCCTCGCGCGGTGGTCCGCTCGATGGATCGACGCGCGGCGCGACGCCTGCGAGGCGACGCACGTGCGCCACGAGCAGTCGCCGGCGCTTCTCGACGCGCGTGTGCAGTGCCTCGATCGAGGCGCGAGCCGCGCGAGCGCGATCGTCGAGGACCTTCTCACTGCGGAGGGCTTCGCGAGCGCGCCCGAGCTGCTCGCGGCGCTCCCGGCGCCCGAGGCCTGCGGCGGTGCGATCCCCGTGGGACCAGCAGAGGACGAAGCCGCACGCCGAGCCCGCGCCGAGATCGATCGCGCGACGCTGTCGCTCGCACGCGGAGAGGCCAGAGAGGCGCTAAAATTCGTGAGCGAGCGCGACGCGACCACGCTCCCAGCCGCGATCCGCATCGAGCGGGAACTCCTCCGCGCGAGCGCCCTCCGCGCCGAGGCGCGCTACGACGACGCGCTCTCGGCCGCCCGAGCCGCGCTGTTCCTCGCCGAGGACGAGCGAGATGCGACCGGCACGAGCGCCGCGTGGCTCGAGGTGCTCCGCGTGCTGGGGGCGAGCGGTCGCTACATGGAGGCGCGCGACTTCCTCGCGCACGCGGAGGCTGCGCGCCAGCGTGGCCCGCAGCGCGACGACGACGTCGAGGCGTTTCTCCGCGTCCGCGCGACGATCCGGATCGGGCTCGGCGAGCTCGCGCAGGCACACATGGATCTCGACGAGGCAGCGCGCGCGATCGACGCGCGCCTCGGACCACGCTCGCTCGAGCGTGCGGTGGTGCACGCGAGCCTCGGCAACCTCGCGCGCCTCGAGGGGCGCTTCGAGGACGCGCTCGCGGAGCACGAGCAGGCGCTGTCGATCGACGAGGCGACCCTCGGGCAGGCGCATCCGCGCGTGGGGCGCGACCTCCACAACGTCGGAGGCATCCTCCGTCGTCTGGGCCGTCTCGACGAGGCCACCGCGCGCTACGAGCGCGCGCTCGCGATCGCTGCGGCATCGCTGGGCACCCATCACCCCGAGGCGGCCCTCACGCGCAACAGCCTCGGCCTCGTCGCCTTCGATCGCCACGACCTCGGGGCTGCACGCGCGCTCTGGGCGGAGGCGCTGCCCGATCTCGTGGCGGCCGATCACGGTGACGCTGCGCTCGTGCACCACAACCTCGCGCTGCTCGAGCTCGACGAGGGCAACGCCGATGTCGCGCTCGTACAGATCCGCGCCGCGCTCGCGATCGATCGGAGCCGCGTGGGCGTGGAGGCCAAGCGCGTGGCGAGCGAGGATCTGGTGCTCGGACGCGCGCTCGCCGCGCTCGGTCGCCTCACCGAGGCCCGCGAGGCGCTGCTCAGGACGCTCGAGTCCGCGCAGGCGCTGCACGAGCTCGAGCTCGAGGCGGACGTGCGCGCCGAGCTCGCGCGCCTCGACGCGAGGGCTCCGAGCCCGAGCCCACAGAGCCTCGTCACGACGGCGCAGCGTCCGCGGATCCTCGTCGCGCGGCCCGACGACACCACGCCGTCGATCGATCTCGCGCCCGCCGACGCAGGCGTCACAGCGACCGTGGTCGAGCCAGTGATCGCACCCGCGGCCCCGCCCAGCCCCGAGCCCCCTGATGCGGCGATCACGCCGCCAGCGGCCCAGGTCTACCACCCGGCTGGCTCGGGCGCGTACGGCGCTCGTGTTCCGTGGGAGTGACGGTCTCTTTTCGTGCGCCGGTCGCGGAGCGTGTGCGTTCGGAGAGCGAAAGGAGCTCCTCATGCAACGTCGCCATCTCCTCCTCGCAGGGCTCGGATCGCTCGCAGGCCTCGCGCTCGTCGGTCCTTCGCGGCTCGTGCTCGCGCAGGCCTGCGCCGCCGCGCCGACCGAGCCCAACATCGAGGGACCGTTCTATCGCCCGGGCGCGCCCTTTCGATCACGGTTGGTCGGTGAGATGGCGAGCGCGCCGCTCGTGATCAGCGGCAGGGTCACGGACGCCGCGTGCCGCCCGCTGCGCGGCACCACGATCGAGCTGTGGCAGGCGGACGAGCACGGCGAGTACGACCTCGACGGCGATCGCTACCGGGGCATCGTCCGCTGCGACGCGAACGGCATCTTCCGGGTCGAGACGATCGTGCCCGGTCGCTACCTCAACGGCGGCGCGTACCGGCCTGCGCATCTTCACGCGAAGGTGCACGCGAACGGCCGGCCCGTGCTCACGACCCAGCTGTATTTCCCTGGGGATCCGCAGAACGACAGCGACCCCTGGTTTCGACCGTCCCTCCTCTTGGCGTCGGGCCCCTCGCCCTGCTGCTACGTACCGAACCAACCGCACCGCATGACGTTCCAGTTCGTCGTGTGAGCCCTCGAGCCGCGCGGCGCCCTCCGAGCGGCGACATTCTCGCGGGCGCTCGGGGGCACGTGCGACCCTTTTCGCGTGAGAGGCGACGACGGCAAGCGATGGCTCGTGCGCAAGGAGGGACAGGATCACGGTCCCTTCGCGGCGCTCGAGATCCTCGTCTTGATCCGCAAGGGAGAGCTCGGTCCCGAGCACGAGCTGCTCGACGTGAAGACGCGCGAGGCCAAGCCCGTGTCGCAGTGGCCCGGCGTGCAGCGCGCGCTGGAGGATCGTCGGCGCGTCGTCGCACAGGAAGCGGGGCGCGCGGCCCGCGCGGCGCTCGATCGACGCACGCGCATGCTGCTCGCGGCGCGCACGGGCTTGCTGGTGCTCGTCGCGATCGCGGCGATCGGCCTCCTGATCTCGCTCGGGCTCGAGGGTGGAGAGCGCCTCGATCTGCGCGTCGTCGGGCTCTCCACGCTGTACGCGCTCGTGCTGGGCGCGAGCGTGGTGTTCCTCGAGCGCGAGGGATCGCAGGCCTCGGAGTCGGCGTTCAGGAGCGAGTCGTCACCGACCACGCTCGTGATCTGCGGCGCGCTCGCCCTGCTCACCGCGGCGCCGCTCGCGCTGCTCGCGCCGTTCGCGGCGGTGGAGCCCTCGATCTTCGGCGACGAGCTCGGTCACGCCGAGGTCGCGGTGGAGCTCGCGCGCTCGGGTCTGTCGCGCGGCTGGGTCGCGGGGCCGCTCGCAGGCTTTCCCTTCGGTCTTCACGAGCCCGGTCTCGTTCCCCTCCTCGTGCGAGCGCTGATCGCACTCGGGCTCACGCCGATCGGCGCGACGCACGCGCTCGGGACCCTCGGCGCGCTCCTGACGCCGCTCGCGGCCTACGTCGCCGCTGTGCGCGCGAGCGTCCGCCCCGTGTACGCGCTGCTCGGCGCGATGCTCCTCGCGTGGACAGCGCCGAACACGCCGTTCGCGGGAGGTTTCGAGGCGTTCTTCGAAGCGGGCTTGCTCGGGAGCACGCTCGCGCTGCCGCTCTGCATGATCGCTGCGGCGGAGATCGTGCGCGCCGAGGTGCGATGGATCGCCCCGCTGCTTCTCGTGATCGGCGTGCTGCTCTCGCCGCCGCTGGTGGTGTTCACGCTGGTCCTCACGGCGCTCGGGAACGCCGTGGGAGGCCACGGCGCGGGTCTCCGCGAGACCCTGCGCGCGAGCCTCGCCACGCTCGCGATCTCGGTGGCGATCTATGGCCAGGGCTTCCTCGATCTCGGGGTTCCGTTCGGACCGCCGCCGGAGCTCGCGTGGCGTCGGGTCGGCTTCCCGATCGAGCGGCTCGACGCATGGCTGCTCGGTGGTGATCTGCTCGACCACGCGCGCACGCCCGTCCTCAGCTACGTCGCGATCGCAGCGATCCTCGCGCTCGTTCTCTTGATCAAGCGCCCGAGCGCGCGCGCAGGCCTCGTGCTCGTCGGCGTCGCGCTCGCGTGGCCCGTTCTCGCGCGGATGCTCTTCGGCGAGAGCGGTGGCCCGATGGCAACGGCCGCCATCTCCTGGCTCGTCCCCGTTCACGCCATCGCGATCGCGCCGGTGATGATCGCGCTCTCGCTCTCGATCGTGCTCGAAGAGGCCGCGCCGAGGCTCGAGCAGATCGTCGAGGCGTGGGCACCCGCGCTGGATCGCATCGCGGGGATCGCCGCGCTCGCGGTCGTGGGCGGCGTGCTCGCGCTGGCGCTCCCCGAGCGCATCGCGTTCGCGACGAGGACACGCGGCGCGCTGGACTCGCGGCGTGAGCTCCCTTGCGGTGCGGTCACGCCCGAGGGCTACGTGCACGGCGACGTGGCTGCGTTGCTCGGCTCTCTCGAGGGCGGTCGGCTCTGGTACGCCAGCGACTCGCTCGCGCTGGCGCAGTGCGTGGAGCTCGATGGCCTCGCGCTCGACAGCGCCGTGCCCCTGGCTGCGAGCCCCAGCGCAGGATCCCACGTGGGCTCGACGTGGCTCGCGTTCTCACGGCTCGAGCCCTCGCGCGAAGGAGCGAGCGCGCGCGCCGAGGCGCTCGGCGTGCGTCACGTGCTCGAGACCTCGGACGTCGAACCGCCGCCCTCGTGGACCGCGAGCGAGCCGCGCGGAGGCCTGCGTGTCCTCAGCCATGCGCCGGCGACCACGCTCGTCGGCGTGGGCTGCGTGATCGAGACGTGGCGCGGAGACGACGAGGCGCTGCGTGAGCACCTGCGCGAGGAGCTCTCCACCGCGGCGGGCGCCGATCGCGTGCTCTCGCCCACAGCCCTCGTCGCGCTCGACCGGAGCCGCGGCGGCCTCGTCGTCACCGTGGAGCCGCAGGACGACTGCGACGCGTCGCGCGCGCGGGTGAACGAGGTCCCGCGCGAGTCGGGCGCCCTCGAGGCAGAGATCGAGAGCGCGACACCGATCGACGTGGTGCTGCGGGTGACGGCGTTCCGGAGCTGGGGCGTGCTCGTCGATGGAACCGAGATCGACGATGTGCGCCTCGTCGCGCCGGGCTTCCTCTCGGTGCGCGTCGGCGCAGGCCGGCATCGCGTGGTCGCGCGCGCCAGCGGCGTCCCCTGGTTCTGGACCGGCCTCCTCCTCGCGATCGTGCTGGCCGTGCTCGTCGCCTTCGCCAAGCGCGAGTCGCTCGAGCGGAAGATGATCCCCCGAGGCGATCGCGACGATCCGTGGCGCGCCACGCGTCGTCGCTGAGGCTCACACCATCAGCGGGACGAGCGGGCCCTGGTACTGCGCGCGACCCGCGAGATCGCGATCGCCGAAGTAGTCGACGTCGTCGAAGCCCATCGCATGCGCGATGCTCGTGAGCAAGAGGTTGTGAGGCACGCGCGCATCGCTCGCGATGTCGCGCAGACGCAGGTAGCGCCCGAGCTTGAGCACCTGTCCGCCGCCGCCGGCGATCACGGCGGGATGACGCGTGTGCTGGTTGTCGTGTCCGTCGTGCCCGAACTCGTTGTGCCAGAACACCACGGTGTTCGCGAGGATCGAGCCGCCGCTGGGGTCCTGCGGATCGGCGATGCCGTCGAGCTCTTCGAGCACCGCCGCGAACATCGAGGCGAGCCAGCGAAGCCCGCTCGTGTAGCCCGCGCGCACCGTCGGTCCCGCCGCACCCCAGTAGTCGTGCACGAGGTTCTCGTGGAAGCGGTAGTCGGCGGCGTAGCCCGCAGCGCTCGCGGCGGCCGCGACCTCGGGCAAGAGCGTGGGCCAGTTCGGATAGTCGTTCAGGATCTGCAGCGTGGCGACGCGCGAGCGGTTGCACGCGAAGGCCTGCGCGATCGTGCGCGCATGGGCACGCGTCACGGCCTCGACATCGGCGAGCGAGCGAACGCTGCCGCCGATCGTGGGCACGTCGGAGCCGCGGGTCGTGCACACGCCCGAGCCGCCGATCGTGCCCGTCGGCAAGAGGCGCATCATCGCCGCCAGGTGCGCCTCGACACGCATGCGCTCGGCCCCCGTCAGTCGATCCCGCAAGCGCGTGAGGCGCGCGATGTTGTGCTCGAGGATCAAGCGCTCGCCCGCGCTGGTGTCGACCATCGGCGTGCCCGGGTCGTAGTCGGCGGGGAACGCCGCACGGAACACTGTGGCCGGATCCGACTGCGGATCGCGGGGCAGGCCGTTGTCGTCGTAGCTCATCGCCTTCCAGCCGCCGGTGCCCTCGACGCACGCGGTGAGCAGGGCCGGCGCGCCGATGCGGCCGTGGAGATAGAAGTCGAGCGAGTGGTGATGGTCGTAGTTCGCGCTCTCACGGTCGGCGGGCGGCTGCGCGCCGGTGAGCAGCGAGCCCTGCTCTTGATGACCGTGGAACGTGCGTCGGTCGGCGCGCGTGCCCTCTTTGCAGACCTGCGTGTCGAGACCGTCGAGCACGGTGATCTGGGATCGCCACGGCATGAGCGGCGTGAGGATCGCGTTGTCGTACTCGAACGTGAGATCGCCGAGCGCCACGTCCGTGCCCCGCGGGTCGATGTGGCCCGCCGTCTCCTTGGGGACCCAGTAGTCGCGATCGACACCGTGCGGCGTGCGCACCGCCAAGAAGCGCGGCGGTCCGCGCATGTCCTGCGCCGAAGCCACGCTCGCGAGATCGCGCTCGAGCCAGCGGAAGAACCCGGGGCTCAGCGCAGCGGCAGCTGCGGTGCCACCGAAGAGCGTGCCGAAGACGCGGCGAGAGAGTCGGGTCATCGCGCACCGCCGCGATGACCAGACCCGAGCGACCCGTCGGAAACAGAGAGCTTCTTCATCGCTGCCTCTCCACGAACGCGGGATGACGGACCATCGCGACGAGCAGCTCCTCGAGCCGATCGTCGTTCTCGCGCATCGCGCGCTGCGCGTCGCGGGTCCAGGTGAGCTGATGGGCGGGGCCGAGGTCGCGGCCGAGCGTGAAGGCCGCGAAGCGACGCACCATGCAGAAGCGCACCGCGCTGTCCTCGGTGAGCGCCATCGTGAAGTCGGGCGCGCGCTCGAACGCGCCGAAGCCCTCGAGATCGATCGAGGGCTCGACGGGTCGACCGTCCGAGTAGGTGGTCCGCCAGCTGCCGTCGCTCGCGTACGTCTCGAACACCAGGCCCGCGGGATCGGCGAGGTGGTGACAGCCCGCGCACGTGCCCGACGTCCCTCGGATGCGTGCGATCTCGCGCACGCTCGCGCCCGCAGGCACCAGCGCCGCGAGCGCCGCGTCCACGTCGATGCCCGGGGCCATCACCTCGTTGCACATGATCTCGCGGTACACGTTCATGCCTCGGCGCACGACGTTGTCGCGACCGAGCTTTCCGTGCGCCACGAGCCACGCGCCCTGCGTGAGGAGGCCGCCGCGCTCCATCGGGTCGAGGTCGATGCGCTGGAGGCCGCTGCCGGGGTGCGTCGCGCCGTAGTGCATCGCGAGCTCGGGCTGCGCGAACGTGTACGACGCGGAGAAGAGCTCTCCGAAGCTGCCGTGCTGCTCCACGATCACGTGGTCGACGAACGCGGCGTACTCCTCTTCCATCTGCTCGCGCAGCGCGTCGGAGAGGTCCACCTCGATCGCCTGCGATCGAAGCGTGTCCATGTGGAGCCACTCCCAGAAGAAGCGCTGCCACACAGCGCCCGAGCTCGGGAGCAAGCGCCGCAGCTGCGCCTCGCGCGCGTCGGGATCCGAGAGATCGCCAGCCTCCGCGGCCGCGAGCAGCTCCGCGTCGGGCGCCTGATCCGTGACGGTGAACGCGAGCAGCGTCGCGATCTCGTGATCGGTGAGTGTGGTGCGTGCCTCGCTCGATCCCACGGGGCCGAGCTCGGTGCGGTAGAGGAAGTCGGGCGAGAGCAGCACCGCACGCACCAGGCCCGCGTACGCGAAGTCGGCGTCGATGGCGGTGCGCAGCTCGTCGTAGAGCGTGCGCAGCTCTGCGCGCTCGTCGGCCTCGAGCGGCCGTCGGTAGGCGCTCTCGGGGAACCAACCGAGGAAGGTGTCGATGCACGCGTCGGTGCCGAACGTCGCGCCGCAGCGCGAGGTCGTGGCGCCGTTGTCGGCGGCCCACACGCCCACGCCGCGGATGCCCTCGGCGAGCACCGACGCGTTGCCGTCGTCGATCTGCGCGCCCGTCGCGATGTTGGTGATCCCGTGATCGGGTGCGCCTTCGGGGAGGATGACGTCCGGCGCACCGGGCCCGAGCACGCGCTCGATCTCGCGGTCGAGCTGGGAGGGGCTGAGGCGCCACACGCGCACGGGCAGGCGATCGTCGCGCGCGATCGAGCCTCCGCCCGAGATCGGCGGTGCATCGAGGTCACCGGTGCACGCGGTGAGCGGAGCGAGCGTCAGGCCGGCAGACAGCAGCACGGCCGTGGAGCGTCGGAATCTCTGCATCGACTCCTCCGAAGAGGCGCGGAGGGCGGTGTGCCCAGCGGAAGGTCGAGGGTAGCGGACCTCGACGCGTCGAGAAAGCACGTCGGCAGCACGCTCCATTCGGAGCACGCCCCGCACACGGCGGACGGGCGAGTCCTGCCACACAGGATCGACCATCGAGGCCGCGGGATCTGCGATACCGTGCGCCCGTGCACGTCGATCCGACGAAGACTGCCGTGGCCGTGCAGTCGCACCGCTTCCGAGGCGGCCTCTGGATCGGCGGCGCGCTCCTGCCGCTGGTGCTCGGCATCGGCGGCCTCGCGTTCGTGCTCGTCGCGATGTTCGATCCGCAGAACCCCGTCCACCGCAGCGGGGACTACGCGATGCTCGCGTGCTGCGGCTTCTTCGGCTTCGTGATGCCGATGGCGGCCGCAGGAGGCGCGTTCGTCGCCGCGCTCCGCGAGATGCGACGCGGCGAGGCGATCGAGGCCCTGCTCGCGTGCATGAACGATCGACGACTGCTCGATCGCAACGCGCTCGTCGCCTTGATCGGCAAGGGGCGCGCAGATCGCGCGGTGATCGATGCGCTCGCGCTCGGTGCGCTCGTGGCCGATCCACCGAGCCCGAGCTCTGCGGGACAGACGCCCGCGCCCACGCCGGCACCCCCACCGAGCGCGGTGACACCCCACACGCCCGCCTACGCGCCGACCATGGCCGGCCCTTCGGCGCGACCTGCGATGTCGCCCGCGCGCTCGCCCGCGATGTCGCCCATCACCCCGCCGCCCGCGGCGCCCGTCCCCGTATGGACGC
>JAFLCL010000169.1 GCA_017303575.1 Deltaproteobacteria bacterium | reverse complement strand
AGACGTGGGCGATCCACTCCTTCGCGATGCGCACGATCGACGCCGGCGTGACGGGCGCGCTCGAGGCCGGTGGCGAGGCGATCGGCTGGGACGCGCTCACCACCGCGCTCGAGACGGCGACGGCGACGGCGATCGCGAACGCGCTCTCCTCGGCGGGCGCGCCGCACCTCCGCAGCATCGGCCTCGCCGAGCTCGCGCGCGACATGGAGAACCGCATCGCGTCCTACCAGCGCGATCGCCGTGGTGACGAGACGCGCTCGATGGCCGCGCTCTCGCGTGCGCTCGAGCACGACGGCGGACACGCCGAGACGCTGCGCGAGCTCGCGCGGTTGCAGTGGCGCGCGCCCGGCCGGCCGCTCGTCGACACGTTGCTCTCACTCTCCGAGCGTCTCGTGGGCGACCTCGACGCGCTGCACGATGCGGCGCGCATCGCGATCGATCCCGTCGCGGATCTGGTGCTCGCGCGCGAGGTGCTCGAGCGCCTGTTCCGCGAGGCCACGCGCCTCTGGCGTCGCGGCGAGCGTGCTCGGGGTGAACGACCCGCCGAGCGCACGGCGCTCGACGCGCACACCGACATCGTCGGCCTCGAGATCAACGCGTCTCGCTACGAGCGCGCGATCGAGTGGCTTGTCGAGGGCTCGCGTCTTCCCATCCCCGCGCACGAGTCGCGGGCGATGCTGCGACGTGCCGCCGATCTCGCGCGCGAGAAGCTCAACGACGAGTCGCGTGCGCTGCGCCTCTACCAGCAGGTGATCGACGACTCGCTCGAGGACGGCGATGCGGTCGATCGCGTGGCGACCATCTACGAGGCGCGGGGGCGTGTGCCCGAGCTCTTGGCGCTCCGTCGTCGCGAGCTCGATCTGCCGCTGTCGGCCGAGCGTCGCCTCCAGGTGCGTCTCGAGGTCGCGCGCTTGCTCGGGGTGCTCGAGGACAAGGGCGGTCGTCTCGACGTCCTTCGCGCGAACCTCTCGGAGCTGCCGGGGCACGAGGCCTCCATCCAAGAGCTGTCGTCGGTGCTCGAGAGCAAGGGCAAGAACGCCGAGCTCCACGAGCTCTTGTCCTCGCAGGCCAAGCGTCTCGAGGAGAGCGAGCCGCCGCGCGCCAGCCGCCTCTGGGCGCTCGCAGCCAAGGTCGCCGAGGAGCGACTCGGCGATCAGGATCGCGCGATCGCGGCGCATCGACGTGTCGTCACGCTCGCGCCCAACGCGACGGCGTACGAAGCGCTGGCGCGCCTCTACCTCGCGCGTGGTGAAGCAGGTCAGGCCGCGGAGTGGCTCGAGCGTCTCCTCGACTCGACGACGGGTGACGCGCGCATCGCGCTCCACATGAAGCTCGCCGAGGCGCGCCTGGCGGCGGGCCGCAACGACAGGGCCACGATCGCGCTCGAGCGCGCGCTCGCCGAGGCACCGAACGCGACCGAGGTGCGCGAGCGCCTCGCCACGCTCTATCGCGAGCAGAAGTCCTACGAGCCGCTCGCGAAGCTCCTCGCGGACGGCGCGATGTCGGCGTCCGATCCCGAGCGCACGCTCGCGTACGCGAAGGAAGCCGCGCTCCTCTACCGAGACGAGGTCGGTCACGTCGAGCGCGCGATCCCCGTGCTCGAGCACGCGGCCTCGGTCGGCACGCTGGATCAGGAGACGCGCACGTGCCTCGCCGATGCGTACCGTGCGGCGGGTCGCCTCGCGGACGCGAAGCAGATCCTCGAGGGCATCGTCGCGGACTTCGGGCGTCGTCGCTCGCCGGAGCGCGCGCTCGTCCACTACCAGCTCGCGCAAGTGGCTCACGCCGCGGCCGACCTCAAGGAGGCGCTCGATCAGCTCGACAAGGCCTCGAGCATGGACATGGGCCATGCCGGCATCCTGCGCATGCAGGGTCAGCTCGCGCGCGAGTCGGGGCAGCTCGACCGCTCCGAGCGTGCGTTCCGCGCCCTGCTGCTCGTCGTGCGACGTCAGCCCGTCGACGCGGAAGGCCTCGAGGTCGGCGCGAGCGAGGTGCTCTACGAGCTCTCGCGTCTGGCGCGCGATCGCGATCACGCCTCGCAAGCGGACGAGCTCCTCGAGTCCGCCCGCGAGACCGCCAAGCAGCACCTCGCCGAGGCCGCGCGCTTCACGCGCGTGCTCCTCGCGCGGAACGACGTGCCGCTCGCGGACGAAGTGATCGGCATGCGCCTCGCGCAGGAGACCTCGGGTCCGGGCCGTGCGCGTGTGCTGTTCGATCAGGCGACCTTCCTCGACAAGGGCAAGGGCGACGTGCGCGGGGCGCTCGCCTCGCGCTTGTCGGCGCACGATCTCTTGCCCGACGCGACGCGCGAGCTCGACGCGACGCGCGAGCTCGCCAAGCGCGCGGGCGAGACAGCCCGCTTCGCGAACACGCTCGAGCAGATGGCCGAGAAGCTGCGTCGCAAGGAGGACGCGATGCTCGCCTCCGATCTGCTCTTCCGCGCCGGCCTCGCGATGGAAGAGGACGTCGAGACATCGCCCGTCGCCGCGTCGTCCACCGACGCCGATGGGGCGCCCCGCTCGCAGATCCTCGACGCCGTCTCGCTGGTGCGCGCGACCGAGCTCTACCAGCGCGTCGAGTCGCTCGGTGCACGCAGCATCGATGCGTGGCGCGCGCTCGGTCGTGTGGCTCGCAAGCGCGGTGACCGCGTCGAAGAGATCCGCGTGCTTCGTCGCCTCGTCGCCGCGGGTGTGGACACCGCCGGTCTCGAAGGGGATGGCGATCTCGACGAGTCGCAGCGCACCGACGCGCTCTACCGCATCGCCGAGGTCGAGCTGCGCTCCGAGGAGACGCTCGAGTCCGGTCTCGACACCCTCCGCGACGCCGTTCGCCGCGACTCCGATCACGCGCGCGCCGCACGCATCGCGCAGGACGCGACGAAGCTGCAGCCCGAGCACGAGGGACTCCTCCTCTTCTGGGAGCGAGCCTCGCGCGACGCGGGCGACTCGTCGCTCCTCCTCGCGTTCCTTCGTCATCGCATCGCGCGCTCGGGTGGCTCGGGCGGCGCGAGCCTCGAAGAGGTGCAAGAGGGCGTCACGCTCGCCACGGCGCTGGGTGACGACGACGCGATCGAGCCGATGCTCCTCAAGGGCGCCGAGATCGCGGACCACGCGCTCGGTGGTCTCGCGGGGGCGCTCTGGATCCCGACGACGCTGGCGGAGCGGCGCTCGGCGGCGGGCGACGTGAAGGGCGCGATCGAGTGGACGCAGAAGGCGGCCGATGCGGCCGAAGCGGCCGGCGATGCGGATCGAGCGCTCGACCTCCTGCGCGAGGTCGCCGAGCTCGCGCGACAGATCGACCCCAAGCTCGCGGCGGCTGCGTTCGCGAAGCTCGTCGAGAAGAACCCGAGCGAGCGCAACCTCTGGGGACCGCTCGCCGAGGTGCACGCGTCGCTGCGCGATCGCGACGGCTACGAGATCGCCGTGCGCCTCGCGCTCGATGGCCTCTCCGATCGCAACGACCGCAACGACCTCCGCATCGCGCTCGCCGATCAGCTGCTCGGCACGTACGCGAACGAGCCCGATGGCGTCGCGGTGCTGCGCGAGGTCCTCGACGAAGACCCGGACAGCCTCCCGGCCTCCGAGCGCTTGCTCGACATCTTCCAGAAGAACGGCGAGAACGAGCAGCTCGCGGATCTGCTCGAGCGGCAGCTCGATCGTGCCCGTGACCGAAGCGACGTCGAGGCCATCACCGCGCTGAGCCTTCGTCGCGGCGGCTTGCTCGAGGCGACGCGGCGCGAAGACGCGATGGACGTCTATCGCTCGGCGCTCGACTGGGCGCCCGAGGACGCGCGCGTGCTCGCAGCGCTCTACCGGCTCTACACGCCCGAGGACGATCAGCTCGATCGTGCTGCGCTCGGTGAGCGGCTGCTCGCCGTCTCCTCCGAGGCGGACGCGGGTCAGCTCGCGGGCTCGCTCGCGGACGCGTACGCCGCGGCCGAGGACGACGACGCCGTGGGGCGCGTGCTCGACACCGGCTTCCGTCGTGCGCCATCGAGCGCCACGTTGCTCGCGCGTCTGACCGAGTGGCTGACGGCACGTGGTGATCGCGACGCGCTCGCGGAGCTCACGGCGTTCGACGCCGCGCATCGCGCCGACGCCGCGCAGCGCAAGGCGCGCTTCCGCGAGGCGGCAGCGCTCTTCGTCGAGGTGGGTCGTCCCGAGCGCTCGGCGGAGATCCTCGGCGAGGCGGTCACGGCGAGCCCCGACGACCTCGCGCTCTTCGCGGAGTACTCGGCGGCCCTTCAGGCCTCGGGCCGCGCCGAGGACGGCATCGCGCTCGCGACGCAGAACCTCGAAGGCCGCACGGGCCCCGACCGTGGTCGCCTGCTCGCGCTCCGCGCCGGGCTGGCGCTCGCGTCGTCGCAGACCCACACCGCGGTCACCGATCTGGAGGAGGCATTCACCATCGCGCCCCGCGATCATCTGATCGCGCTGATCGGCGCCCTCGAGGCACACCGCGACGCGCTCGAGAGCTCCGGCGATCGGGACGAAGAACGCAGGACCACGCTACGTCTCGTGGCGGTGCTCGGCAGCGCCGGCAACGGAGGCCGCGCGCGCGAGGTGCTCGCGCACTGGACGTCGCGCGACCCCGACGACGTCGTCGCCCTCCGCATGCTGCGTGACCTCGACGTGAACGCAGGCAAGCACGCCGATGCGCTGTGGGCCGCCTCGCGCCTCGTCGAGATCGAGACGGACGACGCACAGGTCGACGCCGCGCTGCGTCTCAACGACATCGCCAAGCACGCGAACGACCCCGGCGCAGCGCGCGCGGGCCTCGAGCGCGTGTTCGGGGATCAGCCCGCGCAGAAGCCGATCCGCGACGCGCTACGCGCCATGTACGAGAGCACCGAGAGCTGGCCCGAGCTCGCGAGCCTGCTCGGCGCGGACGCGCAGGCCGAGAGCGGCGAGGCGCGGTTCGAGACGCTCAAGCGTGTCGGCGAGATCCTCGTGCACCGCGTGGGCGACTACGCGGGCGCGGTCGAGCCCATCCGCGAGGCGCTGACGCTGCACCCCGAGGATGGCGACTCCATCGTGCTCCTCGCCGACGCCTACATGGGATCCGATGCGCTCGCAGAGGCCGTCGAGCTCCTCAACGACGCGATCAACCAGAAGGGTCGCAAGCGCTCTCCCGCGCTCGCCGGCATGCAGCTCCGCATGGCGCGCATCGCAGGCCTGTCGGGTGATGCAGGCACGCAGATGGAGTGGCTCAAGGTCGCGCTCGACACGGACAAGGGCAACAGCGTGATTGCCGCCGAGCTCGCGGAGCTGGCGATCGCGATCGGTGACGACGCGACCGCGATGAACGCTCTCAAGGTCGTGACCCTCCAGAAGACGCCTGGCCCCATGAGCAAGGCCGTCGCGTTCCTACGCCAGGCGCAGATCGTCTCGCGCCAAGGCGACCACCAGAAGGCCGTGCTCTGGGCACGCCGCGCGCGCATCGAGGATCCCGAGCTCGGCGAGGCCGAGCAGTTCCTCCAGAGCATCGGCGAAGGGTGAGGTGCGGGGGTCCGTGCGGACCTACCGCGATTCATCGTCACGAGGGGCGGGAGGGCGCATGAGCCACCGGGCTCGGCGTCTTCACGCCCGGTAGGATCGAGACCCGGAAGTACTCCGTGCGCGCGTTCGCTGGGTTGCGCAGCGTGACGCAGGCGCTCGAGCATCCGGCCACGCAGAACGCGACGCCCTGCCACGGGCCCGCCCGGAACGGCCCGTGAGCGAGCTTCATCTCCTCGCACCACACGGACTCGAATCGGACCTGCTTCGCGACCTCGGGGCCGGCCATCCGTGTCAGCGCCATCTCGATGAGCGCGAGCAGGTCGGGCGCGAGCGCGTGCTGGTTGGCGCGAAGAACGCGTGGGTCCTCGACGATCTCGAGGAAGAAGTCGGTGACGGCCGCGAGGTCGCGCTCGTTCTTGATCTTGGTGACCAGCTCTTGCGACAGCGTGGCGAGCTCACGGGACGCGATCGAGCGCTTCGTGCGGGGAAAGTGGAACGACGACATGAGGAACCTCCTGTGGCGCCCTTTGTCGACGGTTCGTCGCGCGTGTTTCGTGAAGAGTGACGCGATGCGAGAGGGCCCTCGTTCGTGCGGGTGCCGCCTGGCCGTTCGGGCGAAGTGCTCGCCTCGTTCGTTCCGTAGCGTGGGGTGACGCGTCGAACGTCGGCGCGAGAACGAAGAGGCATGGATGTCGATCGAACAGTTGTCCGTCGGGTTGTCGGAGCGCGCGGCGCAGTCGAGCGCGAGCGTGGTGCGGGTGGAGGGTGGGAGAGGGCGTCCCGCGAGCGGCGTGGTGTGGGACGACAAGCACGTGCTCACCGTCGCGCGCGCCGTGCGCGGTGAGCGCGCCGAGATCGGGATCGGCAAGAGCACGCTGCCGGCAAAGGTGCGCGGCGTGGATCCCACCACCGATCTCGCCCTGCTCGAGGTCGAAGGCGAGCTCGCGTCGATCGGTGCGGCACCGATCTCACGCGCTGCGAGCACGCCCCTCGTCGGTCAGCTCGCGCTCCGGCTCGCGCGGCCGGGGCGCACCGTGCAGGCGAGCGTGGGCATCGTGAGCGCGCTCGGTGACGAGCCGTACGTCGCGCAGCGCGGCGGTGAGATCGATCGCTACCTCGAGTCCGATGCTGCGCATCGCCCGGGTTTCTCGGGTGGTCCGCTGGTCGCGCTCGACGGCACGTTCTTGGGCCTCACGTCCACGGCGCTCGTGCAGGGACACAGCGTGCAGGTGCCCCTCGTCACGCTCGAGCGCGTCGTCGCGCAGCTCTCCCAACACGGTCGCGTGCGCGAGAGCTACCTCGGCCTGGTGCTGCGACCCACGCGCCTCCCGCGCAGCGTGATCGACGCGACGGGCGAGCACGTCGGCCTCTTCGTGCTCGACGTCGACGCGAGCGGGCCCGGCGCAGCGAGCGGTCTCCGCTATGGCGATACGGTGCTGCACCTCGGCGACGACACCGTCCGCACCGTCGAGGACGTGTGGCGCTTCCTCCGCGCCGATCGTGTGGGCCGCGCAGTGCCCGTCACCGTCTGGCGTGATGGCAAGGTCGAGAGCCTCTCACTGACGCTCGGCGCACGACCGAGCTGACAGCGCTCTCACGCCACCAGAGAAACTCAGAGACCGAGAAACAATCGACTCACGACCTGAAGGGACGCGGTGGTGGGGGGTCCAGGGCGAGTTCCGCAGGCCGAAGGCCGAGGATGTTTGAGCATCGGACCCCCCTCCGCCACGGCCCGACTCGAAGCGCCGCGATTCTTTCTCGCTCTCTCAGGGACCGAGATTGAATCGGGGGCGCCTTGCGGCGGGGGAGGCAGCTCCCCCTGGAGCAGGAGTCGAGTCGAGGAGCGAAGCGACGAGGCGAGCGACGGGGAGCTCGAGGGGCCAGAGGTCCCTCGACCCAGACAACTCAGAAACTCGCTACTCGACGAGGTGCTCGAGACGGCCTCGGGGGTCGAGCGACACCCGCAGCGTCTGGCCGACCTCGTAGGTCTCTAGGCTCTCGAGCGTCGGCGGACCGAAGGCGACCTCGTGTCCGCTCTCGGTTCGTACGGTGACAGACCAGGTGCCGCCCTGGTCGAGGCGCGTCTGCTGGCAGTCCTCGAGGTCCGCGTCGCCCACGAGGTCCGCCTCCGTCGGGCGGCGCGGCGCATCGAGCGCGCCCGAGAGCGTGGCGCTCCGCGTCGACTGCCACGTGTGCGCGCGCCAGCGAAACCACGGCGCGTCGCGCGGCTCGACGCGAAAGTGCGGCACCGTCCGTGTGCGCTGCTCCTGTCGTGTGCGCGTGACCCAGCGTGTGCGGCTCTCTGCGCACGTGCGCGGCGTGCAGCTCTGCCCCCCTCCGCTGCACGTCGTCGAGCACGACGCGAATCCGTTGCCGTCGTCGGTGCAGCTCTCGCTGCAGGTCTCGGGCAGGCTCACGCAGTCCTCACCACAGGGGACCATCTCCGTGTAGGTCTCGGTGTCCTGGTACGGCACGTCCTCGAAGTACGTCTGCGTCTCGGTGCCGTCCTCGATGTGATCGTCGTGGTGATGCCGCACGCCGTCGGGCGTCACGTCGATTGCGTCGGCCGGCTGTTGCTCCGCGAACCCCTCGCCAGGCGCGAGACAGAAGCGCGATTCGCGCAGCGTCGTCTCCCACGCGCGCGAGACGACGGTCGCCTGCACGGTCGAGGAGCCCGGCTCGAGCGGTCGCGTGCGCGGCCTCCGGCTCGCCGAGATCAGGAGCGCGCCCAGCACGGCGAGCACGCCGAGCACGCCGACACCGACCACCATCGCGCCCGACAGCAGCACCGATCCAGTGACGAGGCCGGGGCCCATGCCACGCGCAGCGCGCTGCGCCGCGATCGGTGCCTTTCGCAGATGCTCCGTGTTGGCCGGTGTGGTGCCTCGCTGGGCGCCGCAGCGACGGCACGCGGCATCGAGCGCGCGGTTGTCGCCGCGGCAGAACGCGCAGCGCCAGTCCGCGCCTGCCCTCGCCGCGGCGAGCAGTGCGGGATCGGTGACGCTCGCGGCGCTCTTGGTGTCGCCGGGCATCTCGAACTTCTCGGACGCGTCCTTCGCGTCGCCGCAGCCGGCGCACACCTTGTCGCGCCCGCGGTTTCGGTGCTGACAGCTCGTGCACACCCAGGTGAGCTCGATCTTGCGTTCGTTCATCCGCGTGGCCCTCGCGTGGGTGAGAGGGAGAGGGTAGCGAAAGGCGCGCGCGGAACCCATCGACCCGTGACGTGTCCCAGCGTCGTGCGGATCCTCGCGCTCGTCGTCGTGATCGTCTTCCTCGCCGCCGGCTTCGTCGCTCGAGCGTCGGCGCGCGTGGTCCCCACACGCATCGTCATGCTCGACGTCGAGAGCGGCGCGTGTGTGGAAGCGCCGCCGTCGGTGCGCGTGCGTCGCGAGCCGTCGGGCTACCGGTTCGACGCCGTCGTGCCGGCGGACGCTGCGGGACCGGTGCTCGTCCAAGCGTCCCTCTCGCAGCGTCGGCTACGGCTCTGGGTCACTCGCACCGCGGGCGCGTCGTGCATGCGCCGGATCGTCGTTCGACCTCGGAGGATCGGCGAGCCGGTCGGCGAGATCGTCGTCGAGACGCGCGACGGAATCGCCCTTCGCGAGCTCGTCGCCATTCGGCCGTGATCCGACGCAGCGCTCAGGCTGCCATCGCGTCGGTGCGCTTGAGCGCGAGCAGGGTGAGGTCGTCCTTCTGCTCGGCCATGTGCGCCTGCACGTCGAGGATGATGTTCTTCACGATCTCGGTGCACGTGAGGTGCGCGTACTTGTTGAGCGCGCGCTCGAGGTTGCGCTCGCCGAACATCACGCCGTTCTTGTCGGCGGCTTCGGTCACGCCATCGGTGTAGAGGAGGATGATGTCGCCGTCCTCGATCGGGACGGTGGTGTCCGTGAGGTAGTCGCCGATGTCGTCGAGCACGCCGAGCCACGTGCCGCGGCTGGGGATGAACTCGGTGATCCCCTTGCGCATGCGGCGGATCAGGATGTCCTGGTGCTTGCCCGCGAACGTCATCCGGTGGTGATCGAGCTGCACGACCGAGATGGTCATGTAGCGGTCGGTCCCGAGCCTCGAGATGTTCTGCTTGATGACCGAGTTGACGGTGTTGAGCACCGTCGAGGGCTTGTAGCCGGCGGTGCGGTTCACCGTCGTGAAGATGCTCGTCTGCGTCATCATCATGATGAGGCCCGACTCGACGCCGTGGCCCGACACGTCGCCGATGGCCAGCCAGCGCTCACCCGCCGCGGTTCGGATGATGTCGTAGTAGTCGCCGCCGACCTCGTCGGCCGGGATCATCGTCGCCGCGATCTCGTAGCCGCCGAGCTTCTGGAGATCCGGCAAGAGCGCCATCTGGATCTTCTTGGCGACCTCCATCTCGCTCCAGAGCGCGTCGCGCGCCGACTTCAGCGCGTTGCGCTGCTGGAACTCGCTCTTGATGAGGTTGTGCTTGACGTAGTTGATGCTCACCGCGATGACGGCGGTCGCGGAGAGGAAGTAGAGGTTGTTGATGAGGTTCGAGACCTCGAAGGGCGTGCCCGACAGCGTGTTGATCAGCACGTACATCGCGATGAGCACGACGCTGTTCACGATCGAGTGAACGACGGCCCACGGCAGGAGGACGTTCACAGCGATGAGCACGAGGTTGAGCCCCGCGTAGTACGTCGAGTCGAAGCCCCCGAGGTCGTGCGTCATCCACGCGATCGTCCCGCCCACGACGCACGAGAAGAAGTAGCCGTGGAGGTGCGAGTACTTGTTCGGCTTCGAGTAGTAGATGGCGAAGTACTGGGCGTAGACGATGATCGTGCACGCCAGGCGGTACATGCCGAACTGCCTCAGCAGCTCGGGGGGCATCATCACGTTGTCGAGCACGAAGAAGATCGGCACGAGGATGAAGCCCAGCGCAGCCAGGGTCTTCGACCACGAGTGCACGATCGACTGCATGTACTGCTCGAACTCGGTCCCGTCGGTGAAGACCTCGTTCGACTCGCTCTTCTGAGTCTCGGCTGCCATGGCTCCAGTTCCGCGGATGATCACCCGCGCGGCTTGCGAACGTCCAGGAACATCTGGCTCCGCGTCTCCTCGCGGTAGATCTCGAAGGTCGCGCCCGGGAGCTCGCGCCCCAGCGCCTGGAAGTCGTCCTCGTGGCGGTAGAGCAGGACCCAGTCCATCCAGTACTCCATGTACGTGCGCGTGGGGTTCTCGACGTGGAAGTTGCCGATCACCATCCGGCCTCCGGGCTCGAGCAGCTCGTAGAGGCGCGTGAGCACCGAGCGCGCGACGGGCGCCGTGAGGTAGTCGAACAGGCCCATCGAGTAGATGAAGTCGTGCTTGCCGAACTGCGCGACGATGTCCTTCGACATCAGCATCGTGCGCACCGAGTCGCGCAGGTACTTGGCCTGGACGGGTGCCTCGAGGCGTGTGCCCACGAGGTGGATGTGGTGCTCGGCCTCGCCCAGCGCCTCTTCGTCCTGGTCGAGCAGCGTGCACGAGAACCGGGCGGCGTCTTCGGCGCGCGTGAAGAGATCGCGGACCTCCCACGCCGGCCCGCAGGCCACCGAGAGGATGCGAAGCGCGCGCGAGGGGTCGGGCCGATCGCGGTAGGCGGCTTCGATGAGATCGACGAGCAGCTTGCGACGGTTGCGCACGGCCTGGGCGGCGGCCGTCTCGATCGGATGCTTGTGCATCAGCTGACCGAAGAGCGAGTCGCCCTGGTACGAGTTGTCGTAGAGCTGCTGCATCATCATCGAGTCGCCCGCGTAGCCGCGAGGACGGATGTTGGTGCGCGCGAGGAAGGCGGACGTGAGGATGTTCCCCCACACGTTCCTGCGGAAATAGAAGCCGTGACGCTCGTGCTCGGCGCGCGTGAAGCCGGCGACCATGGTCTCGAGCTGCGCGAGGCGCTCGTCGAAGAACCGGAGGAACGCGCGGCCCTGCTTGGCGCGCACGGAGTCGCGCACGAGCGCGGCGGTCTCGGGCTTCTCGTTCGCGAGGCTCGCGTCGATCTCGTCGAAGAGCTGACGGTAGATCGCGAGGTCGTAGACGAGGTCCGCGGTGTAGGCGCGGAACTCGGGCCGGATCTCGGCCTTGCGACGCTGGAGCAGCGCGGTCTGATCGAAGCCCTGATCGAGCCGGACCACGAGTCGACGCTTGTAGAGATCGTCGCAGCGCAGCGGCGTCTCGGTGGGGATGATGTGCGCCATCGCCACGTCGCCCACGCCGCGGTGGCCCTCGACGCGGCAGCGACCGATGGCGATCGGATCCGCGATGAGCGTGACCTCGGCGCCCTCGACCTCCATGCGATCGACGGGCAGGGTGCCGTTCGTGAAGCGGACCTCGAGCGCGGAGCGCCGAGCGCCGAGGACCTCGAAAGGATGGCGGCGACCCTCGTGGATCACTTCGCCGCGCAGGGGTGCCTTGGGGACTTCGCTGATGCTCATCTCATTCCCCGCGGATCTCGATGCGCTTGTCTTCGGTCGCGAAGATCGTGAGCGCGGAGAAGCTGAGATCCTGCCACCTCGACTTGCCGTCGTAGGTGATGGTGACCTTTCCGCCGCTCTTCTTGGCCTCGTGCAGCAGGCGGATGACCGGCGTGATCGTCGAGCTGTTCATGTAGTCGAGCTTGCGGAAGTCGAGGATCATCGCCTTGCCGGCCGCGCTCGCCTGCTTGTAGAGGTTCGTCAGGATCGGGCCGATGAAGTTGCCCGGATCGCGCGCGGTGCTGCGGCCGGTGAGGGTGACCGTGGTGTCCTTGACCTCGAGCTTGAGCTCGCCGTGCTGGAAGGTCTCGCTCATCGCGCACCTTCGACGGCGTGGAGCGCGCTGATGTTGAGCACGGAGCCGGAATCGACGAAGAAGTCGAGCACCGATTGACCTTCGTACGCGATGCGCACGAGGCCGAGCCCGCTCTCGGAGGTCCCCATCGCCTGCGAGCTGACCTCGCGTAGGCGCATCAAGTAGGCCTGGAAGGGATCCTGGTAGCCGCGGATCCACTGGATCATGTGATCGAGGCGGGCCATCGCCGCGTCGTCGCCCGGCTTCACCGGCGAGCGGACCTCGAGCACCACGCTGTCGCTCTCGACCGAGCAGCGGCTCTGGATGGTCTTCACGTCGCCCTCGAAGAAGCCGTACTTCACGGCGTTCTCCATGAGCTCGCAGGTGACCATCGACAGCGCCTCGATCGACGGCTGTGGGATCTGGTGCGTGCGCAGGAAGACTTCGTTCTCGCGCCGGACGCGGTCGATCGATTCCCACACGGGATCGACGTCCAGGCTCAGTGTTCGGTTGGTCATCGGTCCGGGGCTCCAGCGGTCATCGCTTCAGCGGTCACGTCTGCACGGCGGCGCGTCTGCACGGTGATCAGTCTGCGTGGTGTCACGTCTGCGCGTGTTACTGCGTGGCGAACACGGCGATCGCGAGGAGCGCGATCATCACGGCGCCCACGGCGGCGAGGATGTAGTGCGCGGTGTCTTGCTTCGGCGTCGCCTCTGCCCCCGCCTGGAGGCGGAAGGTGGACGTGCCTTCGGTGATCGTGCGTTCGGCGGTCATGGTGCTCTCGGGGCGCGATGGCTCGGGGGGCGACGGCTCTCCCGTGGCGGACACCACGGGGTCGGGCATCGCGAGCGAGAGCGACTTCTCGGCCGGTGCGTCGCTGGCCTTGGCGTTCGCCACCGTCTCGGCGAGGTGCTTGGGCGGCTTCTTCGCGGCCTTGCGCTCGGCGGCAGGCGGAGGCGAGGTTCCTGGGCCGTTGCGTCGGCTGGCGAGGAAGGTGGCCTCGCACTCCTTGAGCGCGTCGAGCAGCGCGTACATGTCGGGGTAGCGATCGGCGCGCTCGATCTCGAGGCAGCGCATGATGATGTCGCCCAGCGGCGGGTGCTGCGAGATGGTGTTCGACACGTCCTCGACCGCCAGCGGCCGATGCTGCGTGTGCGCCATCATGTAGCCGATGGTGGTGTCGGCTTCGTGCGGCGGGCGGCCCGCCATCATCTGGTAGAACACGCAGCCGAGCGAGTAGATGTCGGTGCGACCGTCGATGTCGCGCAGCTGGTGCCACTGCTCGGGCGACATGAAGACCGGCGAGCCGCAGAGCGTGCCCGTGCGCGTGAGCGCGGCGTTGCCGTCCAGCATCTTGGCGATGCCGAAGTCGAGCACCTTCACGCTCTCGTTCCGGCCCGTGCGCGTGATCATCACGTTCCCGGGCTTGATGTCGCGGTGGATGATCTTCTGGTCGTGCGCGTAGGCGAGCGCGTCGGCCATCTGGATCATCAGCGGGAGCGCGCGGTCGACGTCGAAGGGCTCCGCGTCGTCGAGCAGCTCGCCGAGCGAGCGGCCCTTCACCAGCTCCATCGCGATGAAGAGCGTGCGGTCGGCGTGCTGGCCGTAGGTGTAGATCGTGATGATGCCGGGGTGCGAGAGCTTGCTGACGATCTGGGCTTCCTGGCGGAAGCGACCGAACAGGTTCTCGTCGTAGAGCGATCGGAGGAGAACCTTGACTGCGACGCTGCGCTCGGTCTGCTTCTGGGTGGCCAGATAGACCGCGCCCATGCCGCCTTCGCCGAGCTTCTCCTTGATCTCGAACTCGCCACCGATCACTTCCCCGATGAGGGGATCGCGCATCGCGGGCTCGCTCTCGCTGGACAAGTCGCCTCCGTCTCCTGGACCGGCATGCGCCGTCCCATCGTGACCGCGCGGACCCTACCACCGCGCCCGCGGCCCTCTCAAGCACGACGACGGGCCGCCGCGTTCCTCCACCGTGCCGCGGCCGGGGCTGGTAGAAACGAGGGCGTGAAGATCCACGCGATGGGCGCGCTCGAGCTCAAGCGAGCGCTCAACGAACAGAAGCTGACGTCGGTCGACATCGTCGAGGCCTTGCTGGCGCGCAGACGCACGGTGGACGGAAAGGTCCACGCCTTCGTGGTCGATCTCGGCGCGGGCGCGCGCGAGGCTGCGGCGCGGTGTGACGCCGAGCGTCGCGAGGCCGTGAAGAGCGGGACGCTGGACGCACTGCCGCCGCTGCACGGCCTGCCGATCTCGGTGAAGGAGAACGTGGAGATCGCCGGCACGGCCTCGACGCTCGGGGTCGAGAAGCGGCGCGACGCGGTCGCGACGACCGACGCGGTCGTGGTCGACCTCGCGAAGAAGCAGGGCGCGTTCGTGATCGGCAAGACGAACGTGCCGCAGACGCTGCTCGCGATGGAGTCGACGAACTTCTTGTTCGGGACGACGAACAACCCGTGGGCGCTCGATCGGACGCCCGGGGGTTCGAGCGGCGGCGAGGCAGCGGCGATCGCATCGGGCGCGAGCGTGCTCGGCATCGGCACCGACATCGGCGGATCGCTGCGCATCCCGGCCGCTTTCACGGGACTCGCGACGATCAAGCCGTCCCTCCACCGCTGGTCGAACCGCGGCTCGATCGGTCTCTTGCTGGGTCAAGAGATCGTGCGGTCGCAGATCGGACCGATGGCACGCAGCGCCGAGGACGTCGCGTTCTTCCTCCGCGCGCTCGACACGCCGCTCCACGCGCAGCGCGATCCCGAGGTGCCGCCGATGCCCATCGGAGATCCGGGGGCCGTCTCGCTGAAGGGCCTGCGGGTCGGCGTCTACGAGGACGACGGATTCTTCACGCCCTGCGTGTCGTCCAAGCGCGCGGTGAAGCAAGCCGCAGACGCTCTCGAGCGTGCGGGCGCGATCGTCGTTCCGTTCGCGCCGCCGCGTGCGGACGAGCACTACCTGATGCTCGCGTGCGCGGTGACCTCCGACGGGCTCGCGACGCTCGATGCGTGGCTCGGCGACGATCGTGTGATCGCGCCGGTCGCTCTGAACCGTCGGCTCGCGCACACGCCGCCGCGGCTTCGCAAGGGGCTGGGCAAGGCGCTCGGCCTCCTCGGCGAGCGTCGCATCGCCCAAACACTCGGCGCGGTGGGCAAGCGCGACGTCCAGTCGTACTGGAGGCTGGCCTACGACCGCCTCTCGATGCAGCGCGGCGAGCTCGACGCGTGGAACGCGCTCTCGCTCGATCTCGTCGTGTGCCCCGCGACGGCGACGCCCGCGGCACCGCACGGCACCACAGCGGACTTCACGCCCGCCGCTGCGTACACGACTCGCTACAACGTGCTGAACCTCCCCGCGGGCGTGGTGAGCATCACGAGCGTGCGTTCGAACGAGACCGAACGTCCGGAGCGCAGCGACCGCCTCGACAAGCGCGCGGTCGCCATCCAGCGCGGCTCGGCGGGTCTGCCGATCGGCGTGCAGATCGTGGGTCGGCCGTTCCGGGAGGACGTCGTGCTCGCGGCGATGATCCACGTCGAGGGCGAGGCGCGGAGCAGCGGTGAGGCCCCGAGGGTGCCGGTCGATCCGTGAGCGCTCGCCCGAAGCTCGGGGACCGAGCCCGCGATTCACGCCCGAGTCGAAGCGGTCTCTCGCTCGCTCACATCGGATAGAAGGCGGGCCACACAAGCGCGTCGAGCACCACGGTCTGGAGGGAGAGCGCGACGGCGCCTGCGACCGGGAGCCATCGGTGCCATGCCCTCGACGCGCGCGCGTGCCTCAGCGTGAAGAGCAGCAGGGTGAGCGTGCCCGCCGCGACAGCGAACAAGACCATGCGCACCAGCCACCACAGGCCGAGGCTCGGTGCGAGGATGAGCTCGACGGTCATGGGCAGCCACATCGCCGAGGGCACCAGCAGCGCCGCGTAGGCGAGGAGGAGCGCCCGAGCGTGAGCCTTCGTGCTCGCTCCCTCGTAGGCTGGCGTTCCGAGCACGAAGAGGTGCGTCATGGGGAAGTAGCCCAGCGCGGCGGCGAGCATGCTCGCCGTGTAGACCGGCTGGATCGCTGCGGGCACACCGCCCCACAGCGCGTCACGCACCTCGGGTGGGTGTTGGAACGCGAGCGCGTAGCTCGCGAGGATCGCGACACCACCGACGACGTTCAGCACCGCGAGCGGCACACGGACGACCATGCGTGGAGGTTCGAGCCGACCTGCGCGGATCGCAAGCCGCGCGCTGCATCAGCGACCCAGGCGCGCGCGCAGGGCGGCGAGCGCGCGTCGCGAGATCGGCACACGTCCGTCGCGATCGAGCACTGCGAACGCGCCGTCGTCGGTCGCGTCGATCTCGCGGATCGCGTCGAGCCGAACGAGGTGCGCGCGATGGACACGCGCGTGGGTCGGCAGGCGCGGCTCGAGCGCGTCGAGGCTCTCGCGCAGGATCTGCTCGGCGGCGCCGTCGTGGAAGACCACGTACTTGGTGTCCGCGCGGAAGTGATCGATGCGAGTGGCGTCGAGGAAGCGCTCTCGCTCGCCGTCGAGCACGCGGATGCGAGAGCCCAGCTCCTCTGCGCCCGCGAGGCCGGCGCGCCGCTTCGCGCGCTCGAGGGCGCGTGCCAGTCGCTCCCGAGTCACCGGCTTCACGAGGAAATCGGCGGCCTCGACGTCGAACGCGCGCGCCGCGTGAGAGGCGTCGCCCGTGACGAAGACGACGACGGGAAGTCGCGCGTGCGCCGCGAACGAGAGGCCGTCGATGCCCGGCATCGTCACGTCGAGGAACACGAGATCGCCGTCGCGGAGCACGCGCTCGGCCTCGCTCGCATCGCCTGCCTCGGCCACGTCGTGCTCGCCGAGGTCGGCGAGGAGCCGGACCAGGCGCGCGCGAGCAGGCGGCTCGTCGTCCACGAGGAGGATGCGGGTCATGCGTGGGCCTCCGTCTGCCCGAGCGGGAGGACCAGGCGCGCGACCGTGACGTCGCCCGCTCGTTCGAGCGAGATCGAGGCGTCGCCGCGCGGGTGGAGGAGGGCGAGTCGCTCGCGGAGCTCGGCCAAGCCCTTGCCGTGGCCGACGTGCTCGGTGCCCGAGGGACCGGGACCATCGTCCTGAACCTCGATGATGATCGCGTGAGCGCCCCGAGACACTCGGAGCTCCACGCGCACGGGAGCGCTCGAGGCCGAGAGGCCGTGCAGCACCGCGTTCTCGACCAGCGGCACGATCGAGAGCACGGGCACCGAGAGCGTCTCGTCCTCCATGTCGCTCACGACGTCGAACGAGAGCCGAGCGCCGAAGCGCGCGGACTGCACGGCGAGGTAGCTGCGCGCCGCCTCGAGCTCGTCCGTGAGCGCGACGCGACCCCCGGGGGAGGCGGCGAGCGTGTGACCGAACAGGCCGCCCAGATCTTCGACGAGCCGCTCGGCGCGATCGGGATCCTCGCGCAACGTCTGCGCGATCGTGTTCAGCGCGTTGGCGAGGAAGTGCGGCTGCGTGCGCGCTGTGAGCGCAGTCAGGCGTGCCTCGATGGCGCTCCGCTCGGCGCGCTCTTTGGCCATGCGCGCCGCGAGCCCGCCGCGGAACGTGTGACCGAGCGAGAGCCCGACGACGGCGTAGAGGAGACCCAGCAGCACGCCGCGCACGACGAGCGCTGTCTCGTGTCCCGCGATGCCGGGGCACACCGACGCGAGCACGGGCGCCGCGGGGATCGAGAAGAGAGCGACCCCGCCGATCGACACGACCACGCCGAGCGCGAGCGACGACGGCGCGAGGCCGTCACGCGCCCTCCGATCGAACGCGCGCGAGACGATCTCGGTGCCGAGGTGCAGCGTCGCGACCACGCCGATCGCGTAGAGCCACACAGCGATCAGGCTGCGCGCCTGGTGCGGCCAAGGATGGCGGACGCCCTCGGGCTCGAACGCGAGCAAGATGATCGGCGCGAGCACGAGCGCGCTCACCGCGAGCACGCGCGGGATCGGCGCGCGGTCGTCGAGGGAGGGCGCGGGCATCACGCGAGAGTAGCCGGCGCGGTGGAGCGTGCGGGTCATGGCTCGTAGCGGACGAAGAGCGCGGCGAGCGTCGTCCACTCTCCTGCGCGCGGCATCTCGTCGGCGTGCACCCCGCCGCGGACGAGCAGCGACAGCTCGGCGACGTGTGGGTCGGGGTGATCGAGCACGAGCATCGCGGCGGGACCCGCGACGTGCGACGTCTCGCCCGTGCGTGGCGTGGCGCGCACGTCGTCGAACGCGCCCAGACGAAGCGCGAGCGACGGATCCACGCGGAGCTCGACGAACGCGTGCACTGCGGAGGTGAGCATCCAGTCGCGTCGCGCGAGCACGCGATCGTGCCTCGCGCTGACGTGATGGTCTTGCTCGCCGATCTGCTCGAAGTCCGCCCCGAGCGTCGCGTGGAGGATCGGCCGGACGCGATCGATCTGCACCGCGAGCGCGAACGTGGTCTCGAGCCGGGCGCGCAGGCCGAACGCACGCTCGGTCGCCGTGTCCTCGGGAGCGATCGGCGCGAAGCCGTTGCCGAGATCACCGAGCGACCATGCTGTCATCGAGGCGAGCTCCGCGCGCAGCGTGAGGAACGCCCAGGGCGAGAAGGAGACGTAGGCGCCGGTGATCGCGTCGACGGGAGAGACGTAGGCGAGCGCGCCCACCTCGAGGTGCGTGCCCGCGAGGAGCGGATCGCTGCCGTCGTCCCACTGCATGCGGAGGGCGAGCGCCGCGTAGTGCTCGACGCCGAACGGCGCGATCGCGACCGCGACGCGCTGGTGCACCACGCCGTCGGATCGCAGCCCGAGCGTGTCTTGTGCGCGGACGGTCGCCGTCGCATGCAGGAGCATCGCGACCGTCAGGAGAGCGCGCGCGTGGGTCATCGCGCCCCCGACGACCAGCAGGCGGCGAGCCCGACGGGTCCGAGCAGCGCGAGGCGCGCGGCTCGGAGGACGAGCACGACGCCCACGGCGACGCCGTCGCCATTTCGCTCTCCGCCAGGGACGGCAGCGGCATCGACCTGTTGCGCGCCGAACTGCTGCGCGTCGCCGGCTGGCACCCGGCCGAGGACGTCTTC
>JAFLCL010000168.1 GCA_017303575.1 Deltaproteobacteria bacterium | reverse complement strand
GCCGGAGCCGCACCCGGCGCGCCCGGCACTGCCGTGCCGTCGTCCTCGGGCTTCTCCTTCTCCTTCGTGGTCACCACGACGAGGTTGCGCTCTGCGGGCAGCGCCACGCTCACGCCCTCGGGCAGCGCGAGATCCTTCGTCTTGATGCCCTGGTGCATCCCGAGCGCCGTCACGTCCACCGTGATGTCCGCGGGGATCGCGGCCGGCGGGCCGAGCACCGGGAGCTCACGGAAGATCTTGTGGAGCACGCCACCCTCGGCGACGCCCTTCGCGCGACCGTTCGCGATGAAGGGGACCTTCGCGCGGACCGGGCGGTCGAGCGCGACCGAGTAGAAGTCGACGTGCAGCGGCTTGCGCGAGATCGCATCGACCGCGAGATCGCGCACCAGCGCGAGCTCCTTCTTGCCGCTGCCGAAGTCCAGCTCCACGAGCTGGTTGCGGCCGAACACACCGCTGAGTGCCGTCGACACCTCAATCGGGCTCACGGTCAGGTTCATCGGCTTCTTCTCGGGACCATAGAACACCGCCGGGATCAGCCCACGCATGCGGAGCTGACGCGCGGGCCCCTTTCCGCTTCCGTTGCGGACCTCAGCCTTGAGCGTCTGCGCTTCCATCTCGTTCCTACCTCTCTTTTGCCTGTCTCTGTCTTCGATCACGCCGGGGGCGTGACCTCGGCCGACCAGCTGCGCTCAGACGAAGAGCGAGCTGACCGAGTCGCTGTTGTGGATGCGCTTGATGGCCTCGCCCAGGAGGCGCGCCACCGAGAGCACCGTGAACTTCTTCGCGCCCTTGGCCGCGGCCGAGAGCGGCACCGTGTCGGTCACGATGACCTCCTCGAGGCAGCTCTCCTGGATGCGGCTCACCGCAGGCCCCGAGAGCACCGGATGCGTGGCCACCGCGAGCACGCGCTTGGCGCCGCGATCCTTGAGCGCCTGCGCCGCGTTGGTGAGCGTGCCGGCGGTGTCGATCATGTCGTCGACGATCACGCAGTCGCGGCCCTCGACGTCGCCCACGATGTTCATGACCTCGCTGACGTTCGCCTTCGCCCGGCGCTTGTCGATGATCGCGAGGTCACCCTTGAGGCGCTTGGCGTACGCGCGCGCCCGCTCCACGCCGCCCGCGTCCGGCGACACGAGGACGGCGCCCTCGTCGAGGCGCGGCCGCAGGTAGTCGAGGAACACGGGCATCGCGAAGAGGTGATCGAAGGGCACGTTGAAGAAGCCCTGGATCTGACCGGCGTGGAGGTCCATCGACACCACGCGCGAGACGCCGCTCGTGGTGAGCAGATCCGCCACGAGCTTGGCCGTGATGGGCGTACGCGGCGCGACCTTGCGGTCCTGGCGCCCGTAGCCGTAGTAGGGGATCACCGCGGTGATGGAGCCC
This sequence comes from Deltaproteobacteria bacterium, assembly GCA_017303575.1. Lineage (GTDB taxonomy): Bacteria > Myxococcota_A > Polyangia > Polyangiales > Sandaracinaceae > JAFLCL01. Next base: position 18,035 of record JAFLCL010000168.1, on the reverse strand, counting down.
GCCGAGGCGCGCTTGAGCGCGTCCACGGTCACGAGCATCTCCATCAGGTTGTCGTTCACGGGCGCGCACGTGGGCTGCACCACGTACACGTCCACGCCGCGCACGTTCTCCATGATCTCGGTGAACACCTCGCCGTCCGAGAAGTTCGAGATCTTGCAGCGGCCGATCGGGAGCTGGAGGTAGTCCGCGATCTGCTCGGCGAGCTGGGGGTTCGCATGCCCGGAGAAGATGCAGATGGACTTGAACACGTCCTACCTCCTCGGTGTCGCCGACTTCGCCAGGTTGGTCTCCGAAGTGCGGAGGGCCCGTCGAAAAGAGGGCGCGAGGTAGCAGAGGGGGAGGGGGGAAGTCAAAGCGCGACGCACCGCGTCGAGCGATCGCCATCGCCACCGAACGAATCGCGCGCCACCGTCGACACCTCGCTCCCACGCGCGCTCGCGCACGCGCCGGATCTCCGCCTACGTCATGGGACCTCGCAGGTACGAGATCGCGTGCCGCGGGTAGAGGCGCACGTGGCCGAGCCCTTCGCGTCGCGCCCCACGAACCATCGGTGCTGCATCTTGGCGAGCGGGCTCTTCTTCGTGTGCTCGCCCAGGCCCTCGAGCACGCGCTCGCGATCGCCGTTCGTCGAGAGGCGCCCGAGGCACCACGTGCCCGCGTTCGAGAGCGCACGGTAGTCGAGGTCCATCGGGTTCTGCGTCGCGAGCACCATCGCCCGAGCCCCGAGGGCTCCCAATTCGCTGACGGTCGGCGTTAGGCCAAACACCAACGTCGGCGTCCTCGGAACCCCATGGGCTCCTGGATCGCCGATGTCGGCGTGTTCATAGCCTCGAGGCTATGAATCGGCGGCAGGTCTGCGGGCCGTGGAACGGGGCGCTACCGGGAGCGTCGGCGTGCGTCTCGACATCGAGACGGGGCACGCGAGACCGTGAAGAGGTGCTTCACGTCGACGACGACGCCTCGAGCTTCCACGAGCGCTCGCTCGGCACCATCACCAACCGCCACCGTAGTCGTCACGCCACGGCGCGGGTATCCTGGGCTCGCGGGACCACGAGGTCGCGCACGAGACGATGATTTGGAGGGCGTGATGAGGGGCTCATCTCCTGCTGATCTTGTGCGCTCGAACGCGGTGCGCCTCGTCGTGGCGGCCATCGTGGCGTGCGCGTCGGGCTGCGAGACTCCGGCAGTGGACGACGCCGCGTCGCCCGATGCGTCGCAGGCGCCCGACGCGTCGCGGGCGCCCGATGCCTTCGTGCGCGTGGACGCTGGCATCGACGCGCCCGATGCGGATGCGTGGGCACCGCCTGACGCACCGACTCCTCCAGATGCGGGCTTCGACTGCTCGAGCTGCCGCCCGGCAGAGCCCTGCGAGGTCTTCACCTGCGCGACGTCGTGCGAGTACGCGATGGCGGACGACGGCGTCTCGTGTGGGGCCGACGGTACGTGCCTCGCGGGCGAGTGCGTGGTCGGAGGCTGCGGCGACGGAATCCTCGACGCCGACGAGGGCTGCGACGACGGCGATCTCGATCCCGGCGATGGCTGCGATGCGGACTGCCACGCCGAGATCCTCGAGATCGACGTCTCGCCGTCGTCGCTGCCGTTCTCGCTCGGCGCGACGACCTCTCTCAACCCCTCCCTCACCACGCCTGGAACGTCCGGGATGGGCGCCTCGGGCGTCGACGACGAGGGAAATCTCGTCGTGACGTGGGCTCGTCCGATGGCCTCTGGCAGTTGGGAGCTCGTGTATCGACGGTTCGATCGCTTCTGGACGCCTGTCGATGCAGCGCCCGTCGTCCTCGGTACTACGAACTTCCGGGAGACTGATTGTTCGGGCGTGGTGCCCATGGCGCGGGGCTGGGTGATCCTGTGGCGCGACTACGCCTCGGAGCAGAGAGCGCGCTACGTCATCCTTCCTCCCACCGGCGCGACTCCCTCCGCGCGAGACGCGTCGCCGGACGAGACGCGAACGTTCAGCGCGGTGCGTCTCGAGGACGGCTTCGTCATCGTGTGGACCACCAACAGGTTCCCGACGGGCGCCCGCGCACGCGTGTTCGATCTGGCGGGGCGCGCGCGCGGCGATGCCTTCAACCTCGCACCGCCCGGTGATCCGACGGACATCGGCGTCTTCTCCGTGAGCCGAGGCACTGGCACGCGCTGGACCGCGCTGTGGGATGAGGGACTCGCGGACTCGCGATTCCTGAGACGCGAATACGATGGTGCCAGTCCGGTGGGAGCAGCGACGGTGGTGGTGGCACCTCCCCTCATGACGCACGTCGGCTCCATGGTGGATGACTGGCTGGTCCTCGGCGGTCTCCAGATGGTCGACGCGAACACCGTGCGCGTGGCTGCTGTGGAGTCGGGCGTTACGTATCCTGACGACACGCACTGGGCGAGCGCGGGGGAATCGACAATCGACGAGACCGTCGCAGTGGCCTCTCTCGGCGGTGGCGAGTGGTTCGCCGTCTGGCGTCAGTTCACGCGCTTCGGGATTCACACGTCGGCGGGCACGCCCACCCCGCGTGGCTGGGATCGGCTCGCCGCCGACACCGAGCCACCGGAGAGCATCAGCCTCGGCCGCGCGGGCCCGCGCGTTCAGGACGGCTGGATCCTCACGTACGTGGCCCGCGGCTCGTCGGGCGTGCGAGACCGACTCCGTATCCTCCGTCTCGTCCCCGATCTCACGGGTGGGGGATGATGAATCGCCGCCCCCCACACGGCTGTGGTTCGCCATCAACATCGACAGAAGTGCAGTACGTCGATTGATTGCTGCCGGTGAAGGATGGGACCTACCGCCAGTTAGCACACACGGGTGCAGGTCAACGATGAAGATGAAGAGAGCCTGCCGGTGTTTCACCCTGTATGCACTGCTCCTCACGAGTTGTGGCGCGGCGCGCGCTGAAAACGCTTGTCCCGCCCCATCGCCCCCTCCTTCCTCCGCAGTGCCGGCCGACGAACACTCGGCACTCCAGGGCGCATGGTCGGGGTGTGGCTATGGATTCTGTTTTGATGGATGTAGTGTGTTCTCGTACCAAACAGCGCAGCCTGGCGAGGGCAATATTCTCTGCCACGAGGTCTGGCCGGCGCACGGAACTCTGCGGGGTTGGCTCCGCATGCCGCGTCATACATCGTAGGCGAGGAGCGGCGCCTCGTCTTCGGCGACTGCAACGACTACGTGGTCCTATCAAGGGGGGAGCGCACGGGCGGTGATGGGAGCACTCCTCCGCGTCTGGTCGCGACGTTTCTCGACGGTTCGTCGTGCGCATTGGGTATGGACACTGGCGGTCGTCTCGATCCGTCCGCGCGGGTGGGCTGGATAGAGGGTAGAGTAGGCTGGTCACCGTTCCATATCCCCGGGAGTTGATGTTCAGACCTCGGCGGAAGTTGCCGTGTGGCGGTGGGAAGGGAGAGGCCCCCGAAGAAACCGCCTTCCTCAACGAAACGCTCGGTCCGCAAGGACAAGGCTGGCGGTTCGTCCCTGGTAGGGGGCACGCGGAGGACAACCTCATCGCTGAGGGCATCCGGACGGGCGCTTCGCTAAGCTATGTTGCGGCCAGCAATCTTCAGTGCCTGGCTGTGTCGCGTGCGCCGCCCAGGCCACGCAGATGACCGAGACCGTGATCGTTCCTGTGAGTCCACGTCGAGCCGCTCCTCAGACATCCGGTTCGGGCACTTCGCCCCCCGGTTCCAGTACGCCATCCACCCGGAGAACAAGATGATTCACGGGGACCTGCCAATCGCGGACTATGCCAGCGCGAAAGCGTGCGCACTTCGCTTGGCCGCTGATTCAGGTGTTCTGCCCGCACCATCGGTCAGGGGGCTGGAGAGGCTAGCGACGGAGTTAGTCGTGGCGACACACGCAGTGCTAGCGCGCGTTGGGCCTCTGCAGCCGCCCCCTTTGCCTGCGACCTTCGCTGGAGATGCAGCCGCGTTTGGTCGGTATCGAGCCGCGTACCCTGCTGCTCTGGACGGTGTCCTTGCGCGACTGCCGGACTTCCCGCCAGCTGCAGAGTGGTGGGTTGCGCATTTGAGCCTTGTACACTTCCTGGTCGACTGCATTGAGGGGCGCTTCGCGACGGCTCAAATACCCTCATCGTTGGGGGATTTAGCGTCGGCCCTCGTCAGCCTGGACGCAGCCCGAGTTGGAGAGCGACCTGCCGGGGCTGTTCAAGAGGCGGGATGGAAGCTGGTCGGAGAGGCGATTTCGCGCGATGGTGCTTTGTCGGCGTGGTCCGAGTCGCAACTAAAGGCCATGGTGCGCGCCCTCGTTGAGTGAGAGCGCGTCGCGCCTGGGTCGAGCGCTTCGCGCTTGGGTCACTCCAAGGGGGTCTAAGGCCCCACAAACACTGGTGTTCTCAGGGGACTTTGACGCGATGGTCATTTTCCTTGGAAATCAAGCACTTCCCGGCCAGCCTGGCGACAGCGCTCGACATGCCACGCGGCGGTGGGCGAGCATGAGTCTTCGTGACGACCGGCGTGCAGACGAGCAGCTACGATTACGCGAGCCGTGGTCGAAGGCTCGTCTTGCCGCGGGATCCCGACTTCGGCGGGGGCATCAGTCCGGAGGTGTCCGGCGAGCTCCACCTGAACCCGCGCGGCCTTCCGATCGCGGCGCGGGCCTTCGTGGGCGGGGACACCCTTCAGGTGCTGAGCTCGGTCGACTACGACGTGCGGGGGCAGGTGCTGTCGCGCACGTGGGGGAGCGCGACGAGCCCCGTGCTCGACGAGTCGTTCAGCTACGATGTCCGCAGTCGACCCATCGAGCACATCGCGACCCGCAGCGCCACGGCGGGCGCTCTGCCGGGCACGATCGGCTACGTCACGCAGCTCGTGGACGAAGACCTGGTCTGGGACGAAGCCAGTAACCTCATCGGGCTCGTCGACAACCGCGCGACGAGCCAATGGCCCATCGGCCACCGGTCGCGATCGACCAACATCGGACACGACTCTCTCTACCGCGTGACGTCGGTGGACTACACGTATCACGGGTCGGGCAGCACGGACGCGGCGGCGGACTGGCGGAATGAGGCGGCGCCGATCTACGTGAACGATCCTGGCCATGCCGAGACCGCCCCACGGATGGGCGCGCTGCCGTCGAACCGAGTCCAGAACCTGGACTACGACTGGGACTGGCTGGGCAACGAGGTGGAGCGTCTGGATGACGCATGGAGCTTCTACGAGCGCTCGCTCGGCACGCTCACGAGCGGCAACGACGCACACGCCGACAGGCCACGTCCGAGCGCGCTTCATCTGGCCACCAACATCGACGCGACAGGCGGTGTGGAGAGCACCTGGAACGGCGCGGGCTGGGTGGAAGTGGCTTACGGCGTGAGCGGCAACGTCACCTCCTTCACGGTGCACGGTCAGTGTCACGACGGAACGGGTGGAGACACGCCCACGTCGTGCGTGGACGACACGACGGACACCGTCACCGAGCGTATCGCGGCGCTCAGCGCGGCGTGCACGTGCGCGCAGGAGCAGCACTACAGCTTCCGCTGGGACGAGCTGAATCGCCTCGTCGATGCGCGTCGCTACGACCGCGCTGCAGGCGGCACGTGGACGGGCGCCGCGCGCATGCGCTACCGCTACGACGGCGCGAACCAGCGCGGCATCAAAGAGGTGATGGTGTCGCCTCTTTCAGGCGGCAAAGGCGGGCTCGGGGGCATCGGCACACCCATCGGTGGTGGCGGCGGCTGGGTCACGAGCGACCGCGTCACGCTCTACGTCTATCCCGGCGACTACGAGCGCCGCGGCCTCATTCATTCGGGATGGACGTATTACCCCGACACCACGGACGCCGACGCCACGGAGACGCAATACCTCGTGGCCGGCGCCCGCATCGTGTGGGCCTCCGCCGACCCGGTGGAACTACAATCTGAGTGGTCTTTCCGGCCCCGCGTGGCGGGGCGTGGAGCGCGGCTGGGTAACCCCGGGCGCCCCTTTCGAGAACTACATAACCGGCTACGTCCCCGCCTCTTGGGTGCGTTGGCCTGCCGGCTGGAACTTCTGGCGAGGTTTCTACGGTCAGCGCGTGCTTAGGCCGTGAGCGATCGGAGGGTAGTCGACGTGTTTCGCGGAGGAAGCGGTCGCGGATTGTCTCGACTGCAGCCCTGACGACGGTTCCATGTGGATTACCTGAGCTTGGTCGCAGTCTCGACAAGACAAGGATGACAAATGTCAACTCTATCGGTCGTTGCGTTGGTGATGCTAGCCCTCGTGGCAGTCAAGTTGGTCGTCAACGTGGGGATGATGCGCGAGGAGGCTGCGCGGGATGCCGAGGACCGTTCGGGACGTCAGCACGGTTTGCCAATCATGTTGGTGGAACCGGTGCCGCTGCTTGCGGCTTCGGTGCTCGTAGCTACGGACATCGGCCTCGCACAAGGCTTCCTCCTTTTCGTGGTCGGATCTGCGGCAATCGGGGGGTCATATCCCCTGGGAATTGCGCTGGGTCGCAGGCTTCGACGACGCCGTCGCGCGGAGTGAGGAGCGCTTCGCGTGGAGCGCTTCGCGCATGAGGTCACTGCCGAGAGCGCTTCGCGCATAGGGTCACTACAAGGGGGTCTAAGGCCTCAGAAACACTGGTGTTCTCAGGGGACTTTGACGCGATGGTCATTTCCCTGGAATCGGGGGCGGGTCGGACGAGGCGCTCGACATGCCATGCGGCGGTGGGCGAGCGTGACTCTTCGTGAGGACCGGAGTGCAGACGGGCGACTCCGTTTCCTGGGGCTGGCCTCTCGGACCCTCCCCAACCCCTCCCGCTGGGAGGGGCTTTTTCTCTCGGAAGCGCTTCGCGCATGGCGTTACCCCAAGGGGGTCCACCCATCGAGAAGACTGGGGCTTCTGAGGGGGCTTTGACGCGATGCTGAGCTCGTTGCGTTTTTCCAGCATCCACGTCGTCGTGCGGGGCTACACGGCCTCGCGCACGTGCGCTGTGCGAGGCGCGACTCGCTTCGCGCTGGGGGGGCAACTTTGGTGGGGCACCGCGGACCCACCCCCGGCCCCTCCCGAGAGTCGGGAGGGGGGCCTGTTCGTTCTGTTCGAACACCGCGGACCCACCCCCGGCCCCTCCCGAGAGTCGGGAGGGGGGCCCGTTCGTTCTGTTCGAGCACCGCTGAACCGGCCTCTCCCGAGACTCGGCAGTCGTGGAGCTCAGGGGCAGACGCCGCCGCGCGACGAGCTCATGTAGGTGATGAGCGTCGGGGGGCTGCAGCAGTTGTTCTGGAAGTGCTCGATGTGGGCGCGCGCGCGCACGGGCACACCGACCACCCGCTCGGCGGGCTGACCCGGCACGCCGGTCCGCGTGAAGCTGGTCGCGACCAGACCCACCCAGAGCGGTCCGGCGCCGACGGGGACGGCGTCGATGTCGAGGTAGGTGTGGGTCGTCGTGTTGCCCGCCGTCGCGACGATCGCGAGCGACTCCTCGTCTGCTCCGCCCGTGGAGGGATCGTCGGGCGTGTAGCGGAGCACCATGCGCTGGGTGCGCGTGCCACTGGCGGGGCCATCGAAGGTCTGCGCGCCGAGGGCGAGCGGGTCGCCGGTGAAGCGGTAGCGCTCGAACATCGTGGAGGTGGAGGCTCCGGGGCGGATCGAGCCGTCGGCGCGGATCGCGAGACCGCGCACGCCCTCGTTGTTCGACGGTGGGTACATGCCCGCCTCTTCGTCGAATTGGCTCCACGACCAGCGTGCAGCGACCCCTTGGATGGTCGTCGGGATCGCGTAGCGCGCGGGCGTGCCTACACCGGGCGTTCCGGTGCCGACGATGATCGACCAGCCGCCGAGCACCTGCTCGAGCCTGGGGATGCCCGGTCCGGTGGGACTCGTCGTGATCGCAGTCGCCTCGAGCTCCATGCCGATCTCCGTCGCGCCCCAGCCCAGGCGCCAGTCGGTCTGGAACCAGATCGCGCCCGCCTGCCCGTCCGCGCTTCCATCGGTGAGCGTGGCCCACTCGTCGTAGCCGTCGGAGCGGCCGAGGGTGTCGCACGTCGCGCCCCCGAAGACCGGGTGATCGGTGCACCGGCGAAACGCCGAGGTCGCCGTGAACGTCGCGAACGGACGCTCCTCGTAGAAATTCCCGTCGGCGTCGTCGTCGCAGTAGTTGCAGACCTCCGTCGCGGCGCAGGTACCGAACGCGCACGCCGTGTCGCAGAGCTGCGTGCCCGTGGTGCCGCACGACGTCACGCACGCGCTCGTCTCACCGCGCACGCACGCGAAGTCCTCGTCGTCCGCGGCGTCGTCGTCGTCGTCGCAGCCGTTGCAGACCTCGGGGGCGACGCACGTGTCCCAGCCGAGGCAGCTGTCGTTGCAGGGCTGCGTGCCCTCGAGGCCGCACGTCGTCGTGCACGGTCGGGTCTGGCCTGCGGTGCAGATCACGGTTCCGTCGATGATGTCGTCGGCGCGTCCGTCGCAGTCGTCGTCGGTCGCGTTGCACACCTCGGACGCGAACGGATGGATCGAGCCGTCGTCGTCGATGCAGTCGGTGCCGCAGTCGAGCGTGCCGGCCGACGTCGCCTGACAACACGCGCTCGACTCGTACGTGTCTCCGTCCTCGTCGGTGCCGCCGCGCGTGGTGGGATCGCAGTCCTCGTCGTGGCCGATCCTGTCGCAGACCTCGACGTTGCCGGGCGCGCGCAGCGGATCGGCGTCGTCGCAGTCGGTGCCGATCGGCGCGCCGCGATCGTCCACGCACGCTGCGTCCCCGAAGCCATCGTCGTCTTCGTCGGGCGGCGTGTGCGTGCAGCGATTGTCCGCTTCGACGCACGCGTCGGTGGTGCACGCGATGGCGTCGTCGCAGTCCACGAGCTCGGTCTCACAGCGACCGGCGGTGCAGCGCTCGGTGCCCGTGCAGAAGAGGCCGTCGTCGCACTGATCGTCATCGGTGCACGTGCCGGCGTCGCGGGGCGCGTCGGGCGCGACGGCAGCGTCGCTCTCGGTGGTACCTGCGTCGTCGGCGGCGGGAGGGTCCGCCGGGCAGCCGAACGCGAGCGTGGAGAGGAGCGAGACCCAGACGACGTGGTGACGCACGGCCGCGAGGGTAGTGGCGACGCGCAGGGCTGGCGAGGACGGAGACATCGCGGTCCTCGTTTCGCGACGCGCGCCATCGATCACGCGCGCCGTGCTAGAGCCGCGGCGTCATGTGGCTCGTCGTCGGCCTCGGGAACCCGGGCAAGCAGTACGCGAAGAACCGGCACAACGTCGGGTTCATGGTCACCGAGATCCTCGGCGCGCGCTGGAAGGCGCCCGCGGCGAAGGAGAAGTTCTCGGCCCTCTGGACCAAGGGCTCGTTCGCGGGGGACGACGCCGTGCTGCTCCAGCCGCAGACGTACATGAACCTGTCGGGCGAGTCGGTGCAGAAGGCCATGGCCTTCTTCAAGATCCCCCTCGCGAACGTCCTCGTCATCCACGACGAGCTCGACCTCGCGTTCGAGGACGTGCGCGTGAAGGTGGGCGGGGGCGCGGCGGGCCACAACGGGCTCAAGTCCATGATCCAGCACTGCGGGGGCGCGGACTTCGTGCGGGTGCGGATCGGCATCGGCCGACCGCCCAAAGGTGCAGTGGAATCGTGGGTGTTGGGCGATTTCGACGCGATCGAGGGTGCGCGCCTGCCCGACGTGCTACAAGCCGCCGCTCTCGCGTCCGAGGCCGTGCTGAAAGACGGTGCGGCCAAGGCGCAGATCTCGTTCAACACGAAGCGCTGAGCAGCGTGTTGGGCTCCTCGCTCCGGAATGGTTCCGGAGCCTCGGACGAGACCTCGGTCCCGCCCGTGTCCGTGAGGAAACAGAAGCTCTCCTCGCGCGCGTCGCGGGGCGGGCGACAGAGGTCGAGGACGCTCGCATCGAGCCTCCCGACGTAGGAACGACATGACCCAGGTGACCACCCCCACGCGTGCTCCCCACGTCCAGTTGGGACGCGAGTACGAGCTCGTCTACATCCTCAATCCGAACGTCGATCCGGACGACGCGGAGAAGATCTCGAACCGCATCCAAGAGGTCGTCGCGCGCCTCGGCGGCAAGATCACGAAGGTCGACCAGTGGGGTCGCCGTCGCCTGGCCTACAACATCAACAAGTTCACGCGCGGCATCTTCGTGTTCGTGAAGCTCGCGGGCTTCTCGGACCTCGTCGCCGAGATCGAGCGCAACCTGCGCAACGCCGACGCCGTCATCCGCTTCCAGACGATCAAGCTCGACGGCACCGTCGAGATCGCGTCGGTCGCGGTGAACCCGGACGAGGTGAAGTTCGAGCGCCTCGCGGTCCCCACCGAGGAAGAGCCGGAGCCGAGCCTCGAGGAGCGCCTCGGCCTCGTCGTCCGCCCGCGCGAGCGCACGGAAGAGGAGTTCGTGGACGACTTCGACGGCCCCGACCTCAACAACATCCCCGATCTCGGCAACGCGACCTGAGTTGGCCCGAGGGGTCGTGCGATCCCTCCCCCGCAGACGCGGGGCCCCCTCCCGCTCCATTCGCGATGCGAATGCTGCGCGCAGGGCCCCAGCCCCGCTTGCTGTGGCTGCCCACTCGCCCACAAGAATTCCGTAGGAGAAGACAATGCAGAGCCCCGTGTTCGCCCGTCCGGGCAAAGAAGATCCGATGGCCTCCGATGACCGCAGCTCGCGCGCGCCGCGCGCGTTCGGCGATCGCCGCTCCGGCGGCGGTGGTGGTGGTGGAGGCATGGGCAAGAAGCGCATGCCGACCTTCACGGCCGATCCGGACTTCGTGTTCGACTACAAGGATCCCGGCACGCTCCGTCACTTCGTGACCGAGCGCGGCAAGATCGTCCCGCGCCGCATCAGTGGCCTCACGGCCAAGCAGCAGCGCCAGCTCACCAACGCCATCAAGCACGCGCGCAAGATCGCGCTGCTCCCTTACACCGCCTGATCTGAACGGAACGGAGCAGAACCATGGCAGCGAACATCCAGGTCGTCCTCAAGGACGACGTCGAGAAGCTCGGCAAGAGCGGCGAGATCGTGAAGGTCAAGCCCGGCTACGCCCGCAACTACCTCCTGCCCCGCGGTCTCGCGGCGCCCGCCACGCGCGGCAACGTCGCGCAGGTCGAGCACGAGCAGAAGGTGGCCACGGCGCGCGCCGCGAAGCTCCGCGGTGACGCGGAGGCTGTCGCGAAGCGCCTCGACGGCGTGACCGTCGAGATCAAGGTGCAGGCGGGCGACGGCGATCGTCTCTTCGGCTCGGTGGGCACGAAGGACATCGCAGACGCGCTCAAGAGCAAGGGACACGAGGTCGACCGCAAGAAGATCCAGCTCGCGGAGCCGATCAAGTTCGCGGGCGAGCACTCGGTGGTCGTGAAGTTCGGCTACGATGTCGGCGCGACCATCAAGGTCAACGTCGTCAAGGCTGACTGATTCGAGGCGCCGGGCTGCGCCCGTCGCGACAGCAAGGAGGCGATCTCGAGAGAGGTCGCCTCGTTGCGTTCCGTCGTTGCCAACAAGGTATTGGAGCCTCGCGGGCCGTGGTCGCATGCCTCGGCGATGAGCTTCGAGCGATTCGGTCCCGCCGAGCGTGAGCGTCTTCATCGTGCGGGGCGCGCTGCGGCGGCCACGCTCGCGTGGGTGGGGGCGCAGCTGCGGCCGGGCATCACGACGGCGGACATCGATCGCTGGGTGCGCGAGGACACCCAGCGTCGTGGCGGCGTGCCGAGCCAGCTCGGCTACCACGGCTTTCCCGCGGCCGTGTGCACGAGCGTCGACGAGGTCGTCTGTCACGGCATCCCCAGCCGCACGCGCGTGCTGCGCGAAGGCAACATCGTGAACGTCGACTGCACCACGCTGCTCGACGGCTTCCACGGCGACACGTCCGCGACGTTCTGCATCGGCGTGGTCTCTCCGCACGCCGCGCGCCTCGTGGAGATCGCGCGTCGCTGTCGCGATGCGGGCATCGCGGTGGTGCGTCACGGCGCGCGGGTGGGGGACATCGGCGCTGCGATCGAGGAGCTCGCGAAGGCCGAGGGCGTGTCGGTCGTGCGCAACATCGGCGGCCACGGCATCGGTCGGCTGATGCACACGGCGCCGCACGTGGAGCACGTGGGCAAGCGCGGCGCGGGCCCGCGGTTGGTCGAGGGCATGGCGCTCACCATCGAGCCGATGATCAACGCGGGCGGGGCGGACTACGTCGAGCTCGACGACGGCTGGACGATCGTGACGGCGGACGGCTCTCTGTCCGCGCAGTTCGAGCACACGATGATCGTCACGCGCGAAGGCGTGGAGATCACCACGCAGCCGCCCGACACCGAGCATGTCAGGATGGTCGCGCCGCCATGAGCCTCACGCAGATCGAGTACTTCGTCGCCGTCGCAGAAGAAGGTCACGTGGGCCGCGCGTCGCGCCGTATGCACGTGAGCCAGCCGCCGATGAGCCGGCAGATCCGCGCGCTCGAGGACGAGCTCGGTGTGACGCTCTTCGATCGCACCCCGCGCGGCATGGTCCTTCGTGATGAAGGGCGACGCTTCCTCGCGCGTGCGCGTCGTGTGCTCGAGGAGCTCCACGAAGCGAGACGCGAAGCGCGGGACCCTGCGGCTGAGGATTGATCATCTCGGCGCTTCGAATCGGGCCGCAGAGGTGGGGGGTCCGATGCTCAGACATCCTCGGCCTTCGGCCTGCGGAGCTCGCCCTCGACCCCCCACCTCCGCGTCCCTCGGGCGTTTGCGACAAGCCATGGATTCTGGGGGATCGCGATGGTCTCGCGCTGACGCGCTGACCCAGTCGTCGGAGGGTCGTTCTCGCGGCACGTCGAATGCTCCGTGGCTCCGTCAGGAGAACGGTCATGAAGCACTCTCGCCACAACATCGCCGCGCCGAGCTCGCTCGCGAGGCTCGCGGTCGCAGGAACGTTCGTGATCACGGCCTCGGTCGCCGTGGCGCTCGAGCCCCACTTCGCCACGCAGGCACAAGATCGCCCCAGCCCCTCGCCGCGTGTCTCGTCTACGCAGGCGAGGCGACGTTGCTGCTCGATGGGCAGAAGGTGGAGCTCTGCGCGGGAGCGACCGCGCCGCCGACGGCACCGGTCGACTGCTTTCGCGCTGCCACGGGCACGCTCTTCTTGAGCGACCCGCAGTCGATTGCGCTCTGCAACAGCGCCGTGTCGACTGCGCCCGTGGAGTGCGTGCGACGGGTGCGACGCGCCGGCACCGTCGCCGACCCGCAGGCCGTGACCCAGTGCATCGGCGCGCGTTAGTTTCGCGCGCCTCCGGCGCTCGATGCGGGGGCCCGCTCAGTAGTTGGAGACGACGTCTGCGGGGTCGGCGCCGAGCGCGACGAGGCGGGCGCGTAGGTCCTTCACCATCGCGGGCTGGCCCACGGCGACGACGAACACGTCGCGCGCGCGCTCGGCTTCGAGGAGGCGCGCGAGCAGCGCTTCGTGCGCCATCGGGCCAATCACGCTGCCGTCCTCGAGCGGCTCGGAGTAGTGCACGTGCGTGTCGATCCCGTGCGCGCGGTAGCGCCCCAGCTCGGACGCGTGCGCGAGGTGCGAGGGGCTGCGGAGGCCGAGGTCGAGCGAGATCGAGCGTGCGCCCGTCGGTCGTGCGAGCGCGTGCTCGATGCCAGCACGTACTGGCGCCATCGCGGTGCCCGTGGCCACGAACGCGAGGTGGCGATCCTTGGCGCGCGCGAAGTCGAAGCCCACGCCCGCGGGCTCCGACACCATCACGGGCGCGCCGATGCGCAGCGTCGCGAGCGCGTCGGCGGCCTCGCCGCCCTCGGGGTTGTTCGTGCGGAGGAGGAACCGCAGCATCGACGTGGGGCCGATCGCCGTGCCGTCGTCGTCGAGGCCGCCGTCCTCGAGGGTGTCCTCGAGCGGGGCGTTCGACATCGCGAACAGGCCCTCGTGATGGGTGCCGGTCGCTCCTTGCACCGCCATCTTCACGAACTGCCCGGGGCGGACGTGCAGGGCGCGCAGCCCGGGATGCACGGCGACGGCGATCGCGATCTGATCGGTGGCGACCTCGGTCCTCCGCGCGAGGTACGCGGGCACGAGCGCGGAGAACGTCGGAAGCGGCACGGGCACTTTCTGTGTCGGATACCGGCGTGCGTCGAGGCCGTGCGCGTGGCCAGGGTGCGCGCGGCGCGAAACGCGGTATCGCTCGCCCCCGCCGCGTCTCAAGGGCGCGCATCACGAGGTTCGATCGTGGCCAAGCCGAAGAAGCTGCCCCTCCCGGGCGAGTCTGCGCAGAAGCCGTCTGCGTCGTCGTTCGAGACACCGCAGATCAAGTGGAACGTCATCGCGCAGATCGCGGCCGTGGTCGTGGTCGTGTGGATCTTCGCGTTCTTGCTGGTGCCGTACGTCGGCTACTGGGGCGTGGGCGTCGTCGGCGTGCTGACCGTGGTGCTGCTCGGCTTCGGCGTGTACGTCTACAACCTCACGCGTCGGCAGGGCGCGCTCGCGGAGATCCTCAAGCAGGCCACGACCGACGAGGCCGGCCGCAAGGCGGCGATCGAGAAGCTCGCGGCCTCGGGCGACAACGACGCGATGAACGCGATGGCGCGCGCGCAGCTCGTGGCGCGCGACGATCCGAAGGAAGCGATCGTCATCCTCGAGAGCATCCAGATCCACAAGGCGGATGCGCTCATCCAGGACGACATCCGCGCGAACCTCGGGTACCTCTACCTCGCGATGAACCGCATCAAGGATGCGCGCGCCGTCGCCGATCAGATCAAGTACGACGCGGGCCCCACCGCGAAGCAGAAGGCGATGTACGCGGCGGTGGTCGCGGAGGCCAAGGCGCGCACGGGGGATCCGAACGATGCCAAGCGCGTGCTCGAGCAGGCGCCCGTGGGCGATGCCGACGTCGCCGAGCTCTTGCCGATGATCTGGCGCGCGCAGGTCTTCACGTTCTTCGGCACCAAGAACCGTGGCCTCGCGCGCAAGGCGATGGAGGGCCTCGTCGCCACCGATCCGAACCTGCTCGCCCCGTTCGTGGCCACCAAGGCCGCGACGCCGACCGACGTCGAGATGCAGAAGATGGCGCGCGAAGTCCTCGGGGCCGCGAACTTCCAGACCAAGGCCAAGACGAAGATGCTCCGCGGCTGAGCGTCCCATCGTCGGGCCCGCGTGGGCTCTGCGCTCGGCGCCCGCCAGCGACGAGGCTATGCTGCGCGGTCCGATGCGTGGTCGACCGTCGAGCTCTTGCGCCCTCACGCTCTCTGCGATCGTGTGCGCGCTCGGCGGCTGTCCGGGGCCCGAGACGTTGGTGGACGACGCCGGGATGGACGCGACCGTCGAGGAGGCCGATGCCTCGATCGATGCTGCACGCGCCCTACCGCCCGACGTCACGTTCCTCGCCACCTGTGACGCGGGGGCCGCGCCCGATGCGCCGAGCCGCGAGCTCGTCCGCTACACCGAGACGCGCGAGCCGTGCGCCGATCGCAACCCGCTGCGCAACCTCTACTTCGGGGATCTCCACGTCCACACGCGCAACTCCTTCGACAGCTGGGCCGCGGGCAACGAGACCACGCCCGAGGACGCGTACCGCTTCGCGCGCGGCGAGGAGGTGGAGATCTTCGGCGACCCGACGCCGCGACGCGTACGCCTCGGCCGCCCGCTCGACTTCGCCGCGGTGACCGATCACTCCGAGTTCCTCGGCGAGGTGGACGTGTGTCGGGAGCCAGGCGCGCCTGGCTACGACAGCCGCACGTGCGTGACCTACCGAGAGCGGGGCATGAACGCGACGGTGGCGATCGGCGTGCGCCTCGCGCCCCTCTTCGCCACCCGCGATCGGGCCGTGTGTGGTGACGATCTCGCCGCATGCGAGGAGCGCGCGCGCAGCGTGTGGCAGGACGTGCAGGCGACGGCGGAGCGCCACTACGATCGCAGCGCGCGCTGCGAGTTCACGAGCTTCGTGGCGTACGAGTACACGCTCAGCCCCGGCGTGAACAACCTCCACCGCAACGTGATCTTCCGGAACGAGAACGTGCCGGCTCTGCCGATCAGCGTGTTCGAGGCCTCCGAGCCGCGTGAGCTCTGGCAGGCGCTCGACGCCACGTGCACGAGCTGCGGCAACTGCGAGGTGCTCACCATCCCGCACAACGGCAACCAGAGCGCGGGCCGCATGTACTCGCTCTCGGAGCTGAGCGGCCTCGACGAGCCGGCGCAGCTCGCGACGCTGGCGCTGAGGCGGCGCATGGAGCCGCTCGTCGAGATCTCGCAGCACAAGGGCACCTCCGAGTGCAGACCCGAGCTGTCGTTCGGGCTCGCAGACGAGGCCTGCGACTTCGAGCTCGTGCGCGGAGGCCTCGTCGCGGCGGCAGGCATCAGCCCGCCGCTCGCGCCCTGCAACGGCGACGGCACCGGCACGGGCACCAGCTGCTGGTCGCGCGACGACTACGCGCGCCACGCGCTCTCGCTCGGCCTCGAGCTCGAGGAGACGCGCGGCGTGAACCCGATCGCGTCGGGCTTCGTGGGCTCCACCGACACGCACAACGGCACGCCCGGCCGCGTCGAGGAGGCGGACTTCGGAGGTCACCTCGCGGGCCTCGATGCCGCGCCCCTCACGCAGCTCGACTCGAGCCCGGGCGGCATCGCGGGCGTGTGGGCGGTGGAGAATTCGCGGGACGCGATCTTCGAGGCCCTCCAGCGCCGCGAGACCTTCGCGACGAGCGGCACGCGCATCGCGCTGCGCTTCTTCGGCACGAGCAGCACCACGTGGGACGACGCGCTCTGCGGCGATGCGACGCTGCTCGCCCGCGGCTACGACGAAGGTGTGCCGATGGGCGGCGAGCTCGCGGCCTCGCGCGCGCCGAGCTTCGTGGTGCAGGCGATGGCTGACGAGGTGCCGCTCGGTGTCGTCCAGATCGTGAAGGTGTGGGTCGACGCAGGCGGACGACACGAGCGCGTGTTCGACATCGCCACGCCCGGCGCAGCGGACGCCGACGTCGATCTCGCCACTTGCACGCCGCGCGGCGCGGGCGCGATGGAGCTCTGCGAGGTGTTCACCGATCCCGAGTGGGCCGCGGGGCAGCGCGCTGCCTACTACGTGCGCGTGCTCGAGAACCCGAGCTGTCGATGGACGGGCTGGCAGTGCTCGCGCATGCCGCTCGCGGAGCGCCCCGAGGCGTGCGCGAGCGAGGACGTGCCGCTCACGCTGCGCGAGCGCGCGTGGTCGAGCCCGATCTGGGTGCGCGGATGACGTCGTCCGATCCGCATGCCGCGACGATGACGGGCGAGGAGCACGCGGCGCCCGCCGTGGAGATCGGGAGCGTGCTCGCCTCGCGCTACGAGGTGCTCTCGGTCCTCGGCGCGGGCGCGATGGGCACGGTGCTGCGCGTACACGACCGCGAGCTCGACGAGACGCTCGCGCTCAAGGTGCTGCACACCCACGCTCATGGGGACGTCGCGCGGGACGCGCGCGCGCTCGATCGTTTCCGCCAAGAGGTGAAGCTCGCGCGCCGCGTGACCCACAAGAACGTGGCGCGCACGTTCGAGCTGGGGGAGTCGGGCGGCCTGCGCTTCATCACCATGGAGCTCGTGGAGGGCGAGTCGCTCGCGCGTCTGATCGAGCGGCGCAAGGCTCTGCCACCGAATGAAGCTGTGCCGCTGCTCGCAGGGATCTGCGACGGCCTCGCCGCCGCACACGCGGCGTCGGTGATCCACCGCGACATCAAGCCCGAGAACGTGCTGATCGAGACGACGGGCCGCGTGGTCGTCACCGACTTCGGGATCGCCAAGCAACACGACCCCGGCGATGCGTCGCGGACGCAGCAGATCGTGGGCACGCCCTTCTACATGGCGCCCGAGCAGGTCGAGGGCATCGCCGCGACGCCTCGCTCCGATCTCTACGCGCTGGGCGTCGTCGCCTACGAGATGCTCGTGGGCGAGCCTCCGTGGAGCGGCGGCACCGTGGCGCAGGTGGCGTTCCGCAGGCTCTTCGAGCCTCCGCCCGATCCGCGCCTGAAGAAGCGCGAGCTCTCCGACGCGCTCGCGAGCGCGGTGATGAAGTGCATGGCACGTCAGCCCGCGGACCGCTTCGACTCGGCGCTCGCGGTGCGGGACGCGCTCGTGCACTCCATCCGCGCGAGCGTCGCGCCGCAGCCCGCGCCC
>JAFLCL010000167.1 GCA_017303575.1 Deltaproteobacteria bacterium | reverse complement strand
GGCATGGGCACGAGGGTACCGGAGCGGCGCATCTTCCGGTGCGCTCGTTCGTCGGTGAGCGCGAGCCGCGGGGGGCGCGGAGGAGCGCCAGCGCCCGCCGCCGATCGACCGCGCACGCGGGGTGCCGTCGCCGGCCGTCGAGCAACCGTGCTCGTTCCGTGACCGACCGGTGACGTACATCGGTCGACTTCCAATATGTCCGATGTATACGGACATGCATGACGAGACGGCGCACGGAGGCGAGCGGTGAGGGACGCGAGGGCCTCCTCGATCGCAAGGCGGACGTCGTCGCCCGCGCGCTGATGGGTCGCATCGTCTCCGGGCGCTACCCCGTGGGCTCGGTGCTGCCGCGCGAGGAGGATCTCGTCCTCGAGCACGCCGCCAGTCGGGGCGTGGTGCGCGAGGCGATCAAGCTGCTCGAGGTCCATCGCCTCGTGCGTCCCGTGCGACGTCGAGGCACCGAGGTGCTGGATCCCATGCGCTCGCTCTCACCCGAGGTCGTGCGCGCGATGCTCGCGCCCCACGGCGGCAGCGTGGATCGCACGATGCTCGCGGGCCTGCTCGAGGTGCGGGCCCTGCTCGACGTGGAGATCTCCGCGCTCGCGGCCACCCGCCGCACGGACGACGATCTGCGCGCGCTCGACGCGATCCTCCGCGAGTCCGCGCCGCTGCTCGGCGATCCCGAGGCCTACGTGCTCGTCGCCGGACGCATGGGCCGCACGCTCGCGCGGGCCGCGAAGAACCGTCTCTTCGAGATGCTGTCGGCGTGGAACGAGATCGTCGCGCGTGATCTCGAGCCGCTCTTCGCGGCCACGCGGCCCGCGCCTGCGCCGCACCACCAGGCGCTCGTGCTCTTGGTGGAGCTGGTGCGTCGCAAGGACGCCGCGGGCGTGCGCGAGCTGGTGTCTGCCTTCCATGCGTGGGCCTCGCCGCGTCTCTTGCAGGCCGCCGATCTCTCGCGCTCGGGCGACACGTTCCCGACCTTCACCGCGGCTGAGCCAGCGACGAAGCGAGCGTCGAACCCTCGCGTCCGACCGTCGACGACGAAGCGCGCCTCCACGAAGGACCCACGGAAGAAGCGCGCCAGCGCGTCCCCGAAGAAGCCGTCCAAGAAGCCCTCGAAGAACGCCTGAAAGGATCTCGTCATGCTCACGCCCCTCACCACCACGCCCGCGCCTCTACTCTCGAGCGCACGCCGCACGCTCGGTCCCGCGTGGCACGAACGACGCGACGGCCTCCACGTCGTGAAGCTGAAGGGAAGCGCGTACGAGATGGGCCGCCAGCACGGCGTGCTCCTCCGCGACGTGATCCCCGGCGGGCCGATTCCCTACTACCGCGCGTACTTCGAGAAGCTGATCGGTCGCGCGGCGCTCGGCCCGCTCGGTCCGCTGGTGTGGCCCACGCTGCAGGCGCTCGTGGGCACCCGGGTGGGTCGGCAGATGCCGCGCTTCGCGGAGGACACGATCCGCGGTCTCGCCGAGGGCGCGGGCCTGCGCTTCGAGGACGTCTACGGCGGCTGCACGATGCCCGACTCGATGATCTGGCTCGCTGCGCGCTTGCAGCAGCTGCGCGCGCCCGGCCCCGCGGTGGTGCATCGGCTCTCGCTCGGCCTGGGATGCACGAGCGCGATCGCGTGGGGCGAGGCGAGCCGCGACGGCAAGCTCCACCACGCGCGCAACTTCGACTACCACGGCGTCTCGTGCTGGCCCGGAACGCAGGCGGTGCTCTTCCACGAGCCCGACGAAGGGCAGCGCTACGTCTCGATCGCCGCCGCAGGCGTGGTGCTCGGTGGCATCACCGCGATGAACGAGGCGGGGCTCACGCTCACCGTCCACCAGCACATGTTCACCGATCAGAGCGCGCTCGGCGGCACGCCCATCGGCGCGATGGGCGACGAGGTCATGCGCAAGGCCGAGACGCTCGACGACGCGGAGAAGCTGCTCGCAGGCAACCGTCCGATCGGCTGCTGGACCTACGTGATGACGGACGGAAAGACGAACGAGGTGATGTGCTTCGAGGAGAGCCCGAGGCGTCACACGAGCTTCCGTCTCGGCGGCGGTCGACCGATGGACCCGCGCGCACAGAAGGCGAAAGACACGTTCGGCTACGCGAACGTCTACCTCGACGAGCAGCTCGGTCGCACCGAGACGAACCTCTACGGCAGCTACTGGCGACACAACGCCGCGCGGCATCGCACGGCGAACGAGCGTCTCGCCGAGGGCGCGGGCCGCCACGACGCAGAGAGCGTCGCGCGCATCCTCGCGGACCGTGGTCACGAGGCCTGCCGCGTGAGCGAGGCGAGCGCGATGGTGATGACGGTGGGCTCGGTCGTGTTCCGCCCCGAGGACGGCCTGGTGTGGGTCGGCACCGGCGAGGCGCCCACGAGCCGCAACCGCTTCGTCGCGTTCGACCTGCGGGGTGAGCGTCGCGCGGGCGAGCACGCGAGCTTCGTCGTCGACGATGGCGAGAGCGACGCGTCGCGCCGCGCGTTCGAGCGCTACCGCGACGCGTACGTGCTCCACGTCGATCACGGAGACGCCGAGCGCGCGCTCGCCGCCATGAACGAGGCGTGCGCGCTCGCGCCCGAGGAGCCCGTGTTCCACTTCCTCCGCGGCCTGCTCGCGCTCGATCGGCGCGCCCACACGACGGCCGAGGACGCGCTCACACGTGCGATCGCGATCGGTCACCCGCACGCCGAGCGTCGCGCATCGTTTCACCTGTGGCGCGCGCGTGTGCGCAGCGAGATGGGCCGACGCGACGACGCGATCACCGACTACCGCGCATGCCTGGGCCTGCCCGCCGATCCGCCGGTGCACGCGGCCGCACGACGCGAGCACGCCAAGGGCTGGAGCGGCAAGCGTCGCGCGATCGACTTCTCGATGGGCGACGTCGTCTCTCCCTGACTCGCGCGGCAGTGGCGGGCTGTGCGCGGATGCGCGAGCACCCCGCACGTCATGGCCGGTGCTCGATGATGCCGACGCCGCGAGCGTATCGGCCGAGTTGAAATCCCGTCGTCGCTTCGGTCGTGCGCCCGCGAGGCGAGGGTATGGCCGCGCTCATCGAGCTCCGTGCTCGACTGGGTGAGACGGCGACGCGATGGGCTGGTCGAGTGCATGGTCGGCGCATCGCCGAGCCACCGCCGGACGAGCTCGCGGGCCCGAGCCGACCTCAACGAAAGAAGCCGATGAGGCCCGTGCTCTTGCGTCGCGTCGTCGCGCGGAGCCAGCCACGCGCGTCGTCGATCGCCGCGCGCACGGGCTCGCTTTCGCCGTCGAAGCGAACCTTCCCGAACTGGTCGAGCGCGTCGCGACATTGCGCGTTCGTCATGTGCCCGAAGCCAGGGAAGTCGTCACAGCGCGGGAGTGGAAGAGGGAGCGTGCCCGTGGTGAACGTCGAGAGACGGAAGGCCGTGATGCCCCGGCTCTCGAGCGCGGCGTCCACCTGCTCCGGGAGCTCGGTCCCGCACGGCGCGAGCGCGTTGCACGGCTGCGCGTTCCCCCACACGCCGACGATCACCTCGCACACGTACGCGTACATCACGCCCGACGCGTCGATCGGATAAGCGCCGGCCATGATCGCGTCGAGCGCCTCGACCGCGCGAGGAAAGCGCCCACCCGCGATCTCGTCCGCGAAGCGCCCGTCGAGATCGGTGTGGGAGAGAGCGCGAGCGACGTACTCGCGCAGGGAGTCGGCGCGCGGATCGCGAGCCGCGGCGCCGTACATCTTGCCCAGATAGCTCAGGTCGATCGCCCACACGTTCAACGAGAGACTCATCGAAGGGCAGTGTCTCGCTTCGGTCGCAGAAGGTCGATGGAGTCGCTGACGCAGGGGCGAGTCAGCGGCCTGTCGTGAGCAGCGTCGCGCCGCGGTCGTCCGGGGAGACGAAGTCCCGGTAGTAGAACCAGACGAGGCCGTCGGCGCGCTCGGCGAAGTGAAAGGCGAGCACCTCGGCGATCGTCGCGGCCAGGTGGTTCGAGCCGGAGATGCCCATCTCGAAGCTCACGATCGCGACGGTGCGCGCCACGTGATCTCGGACGCGTAGGAGCGCGGGCGAGGCGTCGCCGCAGAGCCACTCCTCGAGCGTCTCCTTGAGCTCGCCGGGGATCGGTGGACCGATCGAGAGCTGCACCGGGCGCTGCACGGCGTGCCATGCGAGCTCCGCTTCCAGGACCTCGGACGGAGTAGACGTGTCGATGCGAAAGTGGCGCCACATCTCGTCGACGGCGGCGTCTTCGCCCTCGGGGAGATCGTGGCACTCGGCCAGCGTCAAGAGGTCGGCGTCGCGGAGCGCGGCCTCGAGCTCGGCCACGGTCGTTCGCGGGACCGGCTGGGTGCAGAAGACGAGGACGCGGGCAGGCATGTCGGGGAGCGTAGTGCGGCGCGTGCACGGTGGCTCTCGCGTCCCCGCTCTCGCCCCCTCCCGCTGTGCGGGAGGAGAGCTTCGCGATCTCCTTGCGAAGGTCGAATGGTCGTTCCGGTGACGTGAGCCGTCATGCCGTCTGGCGCAGCGGGTCCAGATCGTCGATCGCCGTGTCCCTCGGGCCGCGTCGCGTCGCAATCCTCGGCGTTTCTCGAAGCACGAATCGTCGTCATCGTGTCCGTGCTTGCACAGCGCCTCGCGCGTCCTCTATCCAGCGCGTCCGATGACGACGACCGCCGAAGAGCTCACGACCACGACATCCGACACGCAGGAGGCCGCGACGCGCGAGCTGCCGCCGGCCGAGGTCGCCTCCGGCAGCGAGACGCTCGTGATGGACGCCACCGCGGAGCGACGAAGGCTCGAGGCCGAGCTCGCCGCGATCGAGAAGAAGCGCGAGGAGCTCGCTCGCGCGCTCATCGTCAATGCACACCCCGAGCTCGCGGACCCGATCCGTGTGGTCACGGGGCGCCTCTACGCCGTGGCGCGCGTCGAGGAGCGCATGCGCGAGCCGCTCAGCAAGGGCGAGACGCGGAAGGTCGAGTCGCTCGGCAAGAAGCGCGAGTCGTTGATCGCCAAGCGCGCCGAGCTCGACGCGAAGCGCGCGGAGATCGAGACGGAGATCGGCACGGTCGATCACGAGCTCGCGCAGCTCGGCGAGGAGCGCACCAAGGGCTTCGAGCGTGAGCGCGTCGAGGCGCTCGAGCAGCTCGTCGTCACGCTCGCGCAGCTCGGCCCCGTCTTCGATGCCGCGGGTGTCGATCCCGTGCGTCTGGTCGACGGCCTCGAGGCGCGCATGCCCGTCGTGAAGGAGACGGCAGAAGAGCTCGCCACCCGCCCGACGGCGTGACCGAGCCACGCGACGACGGCTTCTTGGTAGCCTCGTGTCGTGGGCGCGAGCTGGCTCGACGCGACGCGTGAACGAATCTGGGTGCAGACCTTTCCGTCTCGCTACTCCGATGCCGAGCTCTTCGCGGCGTTCGACGAGCTCGATGCGCTCGTCGCGAAGGTCGCCAAGGACGGCCACCGCTACTGCCTCATCAGCGACGTCACGCGGGCCCGCGTGGGCAACGCCGTGCATCGCAAGCGCATCGCGGAGACGTTCACCACCACGCGAAGGCTCATGGGCGATCGGGTCGCAGGGCAGGGCTTCGTCATGGCGCATCCCGTCCAGCGCGGCGCGCTCACCGCGATCCTGTGGCTCGGCCGACCGCCGTGGCCGATCGAGACGTTTGCCACACGCGAGGTCGCGATCACGTGGGCCGAGGGCAAGCTCCGCGCGCCGCCGCGCTGACGGGCTCAGGGACGCACGGCCGACGCACGCACGTGCTCCCAGTCGGCCATGAACGCGTCGAAGACGGCGTCGTCCTCGACGCGTAGCTGGGTCTCGTCGTTCTCGGTGAGCGCAGGCCCCGTCCAGTTGTGCGAGCCCGTGAACACGAGCCGTCGGTGCGCGGCCGAGTCCGCGTAGCGCGCGTCGATGAGCATGTACTTCGAGTGGAGCGACCAGCCGCCGCCACGCTCCGGGTAGCGCGTGAGCTGCACGCCCGCGCCGGTGAGCGTGGAGGCCACGGTGCTGCCGAGCGGGATCTCGGCGTCACCCGCCACCACACGTACGTCGCAGCCCTCGCGCGCGCGGGCCGCGAGCGCGTCGGCCACCTCGCGGCGCGCGTTGGTGAAGAACGCCATCGCCACGCGGATGCGCGCGGTTCCGTCGCACACCACGTTGTCGAGGATCGACACGCTCGTGTCGCCGCCCGTCGGTCGAGGAAAGAAGTACACGCGCGTCGCGAGATCGCCGTCGTCGATCCGGTAGTAGTCGGGCATCTCCACGTCGGCGAAGAGATCGGTCCACGTGCGCTCGTACGCCGCGAAGAGCGTTGCATCGCCTCGGATGATCACCGCGTTGTTGTGCATCGAGAGCTGCGTCGTGGTGAGGTTGTGCGACGCCTGCAGGACGACGTTCCGCGAGCCATCCGAGAGCTCGGAGAAGAGGAAGGTCTTGTGGTGCATGATGCCGGAGCCCACGCACGCGGAGCCCGGCGCGTCACAGACGTGCACGTTCGCGGCGCCGAGGCCGTCGATCAGCGTGTCGACCTCCGAGCCGAAGAGGCCGTCCGCGTCGCCGTCGAGCACGATGCGAACGTCCACGCCGCGGCCTGCTGCGCGCACCAGCGCGTCCGAGGGTGCGCCCCGCGTGAACGAGTAGATCGCGACGCGGATGCGCGAGCCCGGCACCGCGCCGTCGATCAGCGACACGATGCGATCCTCGACCGCCGTGCTCCGCGCGTCGTCGTCGGCGCGGTGCGAGAAGACCGTCTCGAACGCAGGCGCAGGTGCGGCGAACGCGTCGGTCACCACGAACGCATCGAGCCCGGGCGCGACGAACGCATCGAGGCCCGGCAGCACGAACGCATCGAGCTCGGCGGCCACGAACGCATCCGCCGCGGGATCGACGCCCGCATCGGAGCGCGGATCACGGAACGCGTCGACGCTCGGATCCACGAACGCATCGCGAACCTGGTGGGCATCGGGATCGGTCGCGGTGCCCGCGTCGTCGGCGGGCGGCGAGCCATCGCACGCGGCGATCAGGATCCACGAGGCGAGGAACGACGAAGGAAGCCGCATGGGCCGAGGCTACCTCGGCCGCCCTGCACTTACGGCGGGCGCGATCCTGTCAGCCGCCTGTCAGGTTTGCCGCCGGCGACCCCGGCACTCGACATCCGTTCACCTCGCCGTGCGCCGCCCGCGCTAGAACCGCGCCCACCATGGCTTCGGAACAGATCGAGATCTTCGGCGCGCGCGAGCACAACCTGCAGGTCGATCACCTCGTCCTGCCGAAGAACGCGCTCGTGGTGCTCACCGGCCCGAGCGGCTCGGGCAAGTCGAGCCTGGCCTTCGACACGCTCTACGCGGAGGGCCAGCGACGCTACGTCGAGAGCCTCTCAGCCTACGCGCGACAGTTCCTCGGGCGCCTCGATCGACCCGCGGTCGAGAAGCTCAAGGGCCTCTCGCCCACGATCGCGATCGAGCAGAAGAGCGCGAGCGGCAACCCGCGCTCGACGGTGGGCACCATCACCGAGATCCACGACTACTTCCGCGTGCTCTACGCGCGCGCCGGTACGCAGCACTGTCACGTGTGCGGCAAGGTCGTCGCGGGGCGCAGCGTCGACGAGATCGTACGCGACGTGCTCGCGCTCGAGGAGACGCTCGGCGCAGGCGCCAAGGTGCTCGTGCTCGCGCCGATCGCCAAGAACCGCAAGGGTGAGTTCAAGGACGTGTTCGACAGCCTGCGCGCGCAGGGCTTTCTCCGTGTGCGCCTCGACGGCGCGATCGTGCGGCTCGACGAGGACATCAAGCTCGACAAGAAGAAGAAGCACGACCTCGAGGTCGTGATCGATCGCGTCACGCTCTCGAAGACCGATCGACGACGCCTCGCCGAGGCCGTGGAGCTCGGCCTCAAGACGGGGCAGCGCGAGATCCGCGTCGAGCCCGAACAGGGCGGCGAGGGCATCGACTTCTCGGAGTCGCGTCAGTGCTGCGGCGTGAGCTACCCCGCGCTCTCACCCCAGAGCTTCTCGTTCAACAGCCCGCTCGGCATGTGCCCCAAGTGCAACGGCCTGGGCACCGTGCTCGAGATCGATCCCGAGCTGATCGTGCCCGACCCCTCGCTCTCGATCCGCGGCGGCGCGATCCAGCCGTGGGCCACGAGCGTCGAGCGCGGCGAGGGCTGGACGTTCCGCATCATCGAGGCGATGGCCAAGGCCACGGGCGTCGATCTCGACGTGCCGTGGAAGAAGCTCCCGGCCAAGCAGAAGCACCAGGTCCTTCACGGGCTCGAGGGCGGCAAGGTGCGCGTGCAGTGGGGCAAGGAAGGCAGCGAGAACCACGGCAGCTGGGCGATCCGCTTCCACGGCGTGATCCCCACCCTCATGCGCCGCTACCACGAGACGACGTCCGAGAAGATGCGCGAGCAGTACGCGAAGTACCTCCGCAACATGCCGTGCGACGCGTGCGAGGGACGCCGCATGCGGCCCGAATCGCTCGCTGTGAAGGTCGCCGGCAAGAGCGTGGCGGACGTGTCGTCGATGTCGGTCGGCACGTGCGACGCGTTCTTCAAGTCGCTGAAGCTGCCCAAGAGCCAGGCGGCGATCGCCGAGGGCGTGCTCCGCGAGATCTACGCGCGCCTCGGCTTCCTGCTCAACGTGGGCCTCGAGTACCTGACGCTCGATCGATCGGCGACGACTCTCTCGGGCGGCGAGGCGCAGCGCATCCGTCTCGCGAGCCAGCTCGGCAGCGAGCTCTCGGGCGTGATGTACGTGCTCGACGAGCCGTCGATCGGTCTTCATGCGCGCGACAACGAGCGCCTGCTGCGCACGCTCGAGGGCCTGCGTGATCTCGGCAACTCGGTGCTCGTGGTCGAGCACGACGAGGAGACGATCCGTGCGGCCGATCACGTGGTCGACTTCGGCCCCGGCGCGGGCACGCAGGGCGGCTACGTGGTCTTCAGCGGGCCGCCCTCGGCGCTCGGCACCAAGGCCGCGCTCGCGAAGTCCGAGACCGCGCAGTTCTTGAAGGGCGTGCGGCGCATCGAAGGGCCCAAGTCACGCCGCAAGGCCAAGGGCGCGATCACGATCAAGAACGCGCGCGAGCACAACCTCAAGGGCATCGACGTCTCGATCCCGCTCGGCGTGCTGGTCGGCATCACGGGCGTCTCGGGCGCGGGCAAGAGCTCGCTCATCAATGGCATCTTGCTGCCCTCGCTCTCGCGCACGCTGCACCGCGCGACCGATCCAGTGGGCCTGCACGACGGCATCGAGGGGATCGCGAACATCGACAAGATCGTGGCGATCAACCAGCAGCCGATCGGCCGCACGCCGCGCAGCAACCCCGGCACGTACACGAAGGCGTTCGACGAGATCCGCAGCGTCTTCGCGCAGCTGCCCGAGGCCAAGGCCCGCGGCTTCGAGGCCGCGCGCTTCTCCTTCAACGTGAAGGGCGGCCGCTGCGAGAGCTGTCAGGGCGATGGCGTGGTGAAGGTGGAGATGCACTTCTTGAGCGACGTCTACGTGACGTGCGACGTGTGCAACGGCCGCCGCTACAACGACGAGACGCTCGCGGTGCAGTTCAAGGGCAAGAGCATCGCGGACATCCTCGAGACGTCGATCGCCGAGTGCCACACGCTCTTCAGCGCACACCCGACGCTGGCGCGCATCCTCCAGATGCTCGTCGAGGTGGGCCTGGGCTACATGAAGATCGGCCAGCCCGCGACGACGGTCTCGGGTGGTGAGGCGCAGCGCATCAAGCTCTCGCGCGAGCTGGCGCGCACGCAGACGGGTCGCACGCTCTACGTGCTCGACGAGCCCACGACGGGCCTTCACTTCAGCGACGTGGAGCGCCTGCTCGGTGTGCTCCAGCGCTTGGTGGATCAGGGCAACAGTGTGCTGGTGATCGAGCACCACTTGGATGTGATCCGAACGTGCGACTGGCTGATCGATCTCGGCCCCGAGGGCGGCGAAGGGGGAGGGCGCGTGATCGCCGAAGGCACGCCCGAGAAGGTCGCGAAGGTGAAGGGCTCCTTCACCGGCCAGTTCCTCGCCCCGCTCCTCGCTCGTTGATTCCGAGTGTGAGCGAGTACGATCGCCGCCCTGATGACCGACCCCGAAGCAGGCACCGTGCTCGCGTGGCTGGCGGAGGGCGCAACGGTGAACGTTCCCTTCGACGCCCCGCTGTTCTCCGACAATACGCCCTACGGCAGCTCGCTCCGGCGCCAGGCCGACGGGCGCTACGTCCTCGAGACGCGCTTCAAGGAGTGGCAGGTCATCCGGGAGGACGAGCCCATGCAGCTCAGCACGGTGACCCTCACCGAGATCGATCTGCGCGCGAGGCTGCGCGATGCGGCCTTTGCCGAGTGTCGACGGCAGTGAGCCCTCGGTTTTCGACGGGACGCTCTGTCGAGAACCGCGCACACGATCTCGGACGCGGTCTGCAGGCATCACGGCGCGCACGAGTCGTGCGTGACCACGCTCGCGCCCTGATCAGAGGCCTTCGGCGACGTTCCGCCACGCGAGGTCGAAGTCGACGCGCACCTCGCGGGCGTCGGGAGGCAGCAGCACCGAGCGTGAGCCGCTGCAGTCCGCGTCGAGCATGTCGGTCTCGGCCGCGACGGTGACGTTCACCTCCTCGTCGGCGCTCACCCTCACGCGGTATCGACCGCGGCGGTCCGTCTGCGCGACGACTCCCTCGACCATCACGTGCGCCGTCGTTCCGCGCTCGCCACATCGGACCACGCCGGAGACGGTCACGGGACGTCGCGCCTCGACAGCGGCCGAGGCTCGGTAGACGCCGAAGCCGCCGTAGCCGCGGCAGGTGAGCACTGGCGTGCTCGTCGCGGTCGGTCGCCACACGATCGGCGCGACGCACATCCTCCGCTCCCCGCCCAGCCAGCGCTCCGCGAGCGTCGGGCCGTCGAGGAGGCGGATCCCGAGCGTCCGGTCGATGATCGCCACGTCGGGGCCGACCGCGAGCAGCGAGCCAGGCAGCGCGCGACCGAACGATCGCGAGCGCTGGAGCCGGCGCCCAGTGCGTGCGTCGTAGCGTCGGACCTCGGCTCGATCATCGCCAGCCGAGACGAGCACCGTGAGCGTCTGCGCGGCGACGAGCACGGCATCCCTCGACTCGATGTCGGCATCGAGCTCGACGACGTGCTGGGTGCCGTCGAGCCCGACGAGCCTCACCTGGCGCGCGGTCAGGTCGCTTCCTGCGTCGGCGTAGCGAGCTCGGAGCAACGCGAAGCCGTCGGGCGTGACCGGTCCCAGGTCCACGCCGACGGCCTCCACGCGGAATCGGACCTCGCCCGTGCTCAGGGCGATCGCGAACACGACACTCCCGACTCGCTGAACGAACAGGCCCTGTCCGATCCGCGGCGCGTACCCGCCTTCGATCTCCCAGTGCCATCGCTGCGCGCCGGTCGCAGCGTCCAGGCCGAACACTCCATCCTCGGCCTGGACCACGAACGTGTCGCCATCGCCGTACACGCCGCTTCGGATGCCCTCGGGCGCTGGTCGCTCCCACCGGGTCGCGAGCGTCGCGATGTCGCGGGCCACGAGCACCCCGTCGCGATCGAGCACCACGAACGCGCCACCGGCGACGGCGACGCACGATTCGACGCAGCGGTTGGAGTGGCCGCGCTCGTCGGCGAAGGCGCGCGTCGGCGTGTGGCCGTCGGTGGGAAGGGCGATCAGCCGATCGCCGCCCAGCACCACGAGCGGCAGGCCATCCACCGCGACGTGGCCCCACACCTCCACGGCGAACGGCAGCTCGACTTCTTCGAGCGAGACCGCCGCGATCGCGGGCCACTCGATGACGGCACCGTCCTCGAGCGGTCTCGGCGCGGCGAGAGCCCGCTCGGCGGCCGTCGTCGGTGCCACCGGCTCGGGCGTCGGCGCGCTCACGACTTCGATCGCGGGGGCCGTCGACGTCGGAGGCACGGTCGTGAGCGGCGGCGCCGCGTGGGCTCCGCAGCCGAGCAGCACCGCCACACCGCATACGGGCAGCTCGAGCCAGGACCGCGCGTGTGATCGAGCCATGCCCGAGCCTGTCATGCGGGCGCCGCCCCACGCGAGCGTCGACGGCACCACCGGGGCCACGCGGCGCCGAGGTATCGTCTCGGCCCGAGGCGTCGAGCATGGGTACACGAATCTGGTCGAGCCCACGTGGGACAGCGTCGGTCGAGCTCGACGCGAAGGGGACGTTCCTGCGCTTCGAGTCGGATGGCGAGTGGCTCGAGCTGGTCCGGACACAGCTGCGCCTCGTCGCGATGCTCGACGGCGAGATCGCGCTCCCGCTCCAACACGACACGATCGAGGAGTCGGGTGAGCAGAACCTCTCCGTGCTCGTGGCGCGCTTCGAGCCCGCGAGGAGACGGGCCGATCGTGTCATGTCCGTCCCGCGCGCGGCTTCGTTCGTCGTGCAGCTCGCCGATCTGGTGCGGGCGCACCACGCCTCGGGCGGAGAAGGTGTGCTCGGCCCGTTCGATCCGGCCCTCGTGGTCGAGACCGACGCGGGGGATCGACTCGTCGCGCCCGGCATGGAGCGGCTCATCCAACAACACGACAGCAGCATCCGCGGCATGAAGGGCGGAGGCCGGATCGTGCACACGCGCATCACACACGACCAGCTGCGCGCTCGCGATCGACTGGGCGTGCCCGACGAGGTCACCTCGCTCGCGGTGCTCGCGATCGAGCTCGTGAGCGGCAAGGAGCCTTACCCGACCGACAGCGAGCTCACCTACATGTCGGCGGTGACGAAGGGCCAGCACGCCCCGCTCGACACGCTCGTGCCGCGCCTGACGCGGCCGCTGCGTCACACGCTCGAGCGCGCGCTGTCGATCGATGCCTCCGCGCGGCCGACGCTCGAGGCCCTCAGGAGCGCGCTCCTCGAAGAGCCCGGTGTCGCGGAGCTCTCACGCCAGGCCGCCCCGTCGAGCGCAACGATCGCCAAGCCATGGTGGAAGCTCTGGTGACCGGCTCGTGCCCGCGGCGCGCGGGCTCCGGAGCGCCTCGACCCGGCGATGCATCACACCGAGCGGCGCAGCCCGCTGTCGTCCCAGTTGCCGAACATCTTCTGCGCGGCGGACTGCTTCACCAGGTGCTCGAGGCGCTTGCGGAGCTCGGCAGCGGTCTTGCGCTGCTCCTCGACGTAGCTCGCCCGGACGCGCTGGTAGAGCGGTGGGCACGCGTCGAAGAACGCTCGGGCGGGAGGCGATGCGTCGAGGGCTGCGAGGATGTCGGGCGCGACGACGAACGACGTCGGAGAGAGATCGGGCAAGACGGCGCGGCCAGCGGGTGTCATCCGGCCCTCGCGGATCAGCCTCCGCGCGCGCTCCTTGTTGAGCTCCGTCCAGTGGCTGCGCGGTCTGCGTGGCGTGAACCGCTGCGCCGTGCGCCGCGCGTCGTGCTTCTTGGCGATCCCGTCCACCCACCCGAAGCAGAGCGCCTCTTCCACCGCGTCGAGGTAGGAGAGCCCCTCGCCCTTCTCGCGCAGATCGGCCACGAGCCAGATCTCCTTCCGCGTGGCGTGATGCTGCTCGAGCCACGCGCGCCAAGCGGTCCGCGTGGTGGCCTCGGTGATCTCGGTGACGTCGGGCATGCGAGGTCCGAAGAGTGTGCTGGGTGCTGCGGGGTTCGACAGTCGCTCTCGTGGGAGCTGTGAACGAGACGCGATCACCGACCCGTGCTCACGCGATGCGCAGCGCGGCGTCGCGCGCCCGTGGTGCCGCGGATGCGGATGCGGTGACGGTGCGAGAGGGGCTCGCCCGTGTCGATCGGAAGCTCGAGGCCGTCGTTCGCATCGAGCGCGAGGACATCGACGTCGGTGTCGGCGAGGCGGAGCGCGGCGAGCGGCTTGCCGAGCGCGAAGTCGCCGGGGCGAATCCACAGCCACTGTTCTCTCGGCGGGAAGGTGTGCTCCCACCTCCGGCCGCCCAGATCGATCACGAGGACGTCGTCGTCCCGCTCCTCCACGCGGAGCGCGTGCGCGCTGACCGTCGCGACGGCCTCGAAGTGCGGGCTCCCCGCCGAGTACACGTAGCCGACCTCGATCAGCCCGCCACGCGGTCGGATCGTCACCCACTGGCCACAGCGAGGGCAGGGCGCGTTCAACGTTCCGAGGCTCGGATCGAAGCCCGTGGCGGACACGAGCAACGCGGCCGCGTCGAGGTCGTCTCCGCACGTGCAGCGAAACGTCGAGCCCATGGGGCGATGGTGCCACGTCGCTCCGTGCGCCTCCTCGGCCGCGCTCGCGGCGACGTCTTCGCGCGTCGATCGTTCGAGCGGGCGAGGCGACAGCCGAGTGACGATCGCTTGGATCGCACGGTGAAAAGGCCGATCAACGCGTGGCACATCGCGTGCTGAACTGCGGGGAAGACATCGCACCAAGGAGCTCGCCGCATGCACCACGCGCGAGATCGTCACTGGCTGATCGGTTCCCTGTTCGCGTCGAGCGTGCTCGCTGCGGGATGTGGCGCGACGCACTCCTCCGATGACGACGCAGGCGTCGCGATCGACGCGCGCGGCGTCGTGGCGATCGACGTGTACGTGCCGCCGGGCGTGGATGCGGATCTGCACATCGACGCGGCGATCGTCGAGGACGACGTGTTCGTGCCCGAAGGCGTCGATGGCGCGATCCCCGCGCGCCCCGATGCAGCGAGCGGAACGCCGGATGCGCGGAGCGCGGGACCGGTCGCGATCGTGGGCACACCGTGCACGACGGATGCGGAGTGCCCTGGCCTCTTCTGCTCACCGCTCGGCACCGGCCTGGGCTACTGCTCGTGGGTGTGCTCCGACGCGATGCCGTGCCCCGGCGAGTCGGTGTGCGTGGAGTTCGATCCGAGCGCGTCGTACGGCTACTGCCTCGCGCCTTGCACCGAGGGCGGCGAGGCGTGCGCGCCCGGCAACCGCTGCCAGACGGGGCTCGCCGAGGTCGACGTCTGCTACCCCGGCTGCACCACGGACTCCGACTGCGACGCGGGCCAGCAGTGCGGTACGGGCATCAGCGGGATCGACACCTGCTACTCGCCCGTCGGCGAGACCGGACAGCCGTGCCTCGATGCCGGTGAGTGCCCCGAGCTCGGCTACTGCCTCGACGAGCCCACCTGGGGAACGCCGGGCGGCCTCTGCACCACGTTCTGCGATCTGGCGTCGGGGAGCGGCTGCGAGATCGGCACCACGTGCGTCGCGTGGGGCTTCATGAGCGGCGCAGGCGCGTGCATCCCGACGTGCGACGACATGCGGCCTTGCCGTGATGGATACGACTGCGTTTCCACGGGATCGGGCCGCCCGCGGGCGTGCGTGGCGCGGTGCTCGGACGACGCGGTCTGCACCGGCGATCGCGAGTGCAACTTCGTCACCGGGCGGTGTGGCTGAGGGCCGTGGCGAAAACCCATTCTCTCGGGCGCCGAGGATCGCGTAAGCTCCGGCGCGACTCGACTCGAGTCCCAGGGAGGTAGAGATGGCATCGACCGCGTACGAGATCACCGGGTCCTTCGGCAACATCGTCTCGGATGACGAGATCATCTTCCCGAACGTGCTCTCGTGCGTCGCGGTGGCGTGCCGCGTGGGCGGCGGTCTCGTCGGCGTGCACATCGCGCTCGCGGATCGCGGTCGCCTCTCGCAGGTGGTCGAGCACGTCGTGAGCACCTACGGCCGACCGAACGAGGTCTTCGTGATCGGCCCCGTGCTGGGCGCGTACAACGTGAGCTCGTTCGCGAACTTTCTCTGCCCCATCCGTGTCTACGACACGAACGGCGGCATCGACGTGCGCGCCTCGATCTCGTACGGCGCGGCGAGCTTCGCGACCAAGCAGGCGGGCTCGAGCGGCTCGAGCGGGCGCGGCCGCAGGGGCGGGGGCGGCTGGACCGACATCCCGCTCACGCGCTTCGTCAGCGGGGCCTGAGCGCTCCTCGTTCCGTCCGCTCGAACGTCGCCCGATGCACGCAGTGCCAAGCACTGCGCATCGGGCGATGTCGCGTGCGTCGCGGCCCTGCTAGGGTCGCGCGCCGTGGCCACCGACACCTTCCCCATCGATCTCCACACGCTCAGCTCTCTCACGCTCGATCCTCACGCCAAGGCGCTGAGCGACGCGCAGAAGGAGACGCTGACGCGAGACATCCAGCTCTGTCGCGACGCGATCGTGTTCTTCACGGCGCTCTCGGGCGCCAAGGGCCTCTCGGGCCACAGCGGCGGTGCGTTCGACACGGTGCCCGAGGTGCTGATGGTGCGCGCGCTGGCGCGCGGAGGCGCGTCGATCCTGCCCACGTTCTACGACGAGGCAGGGCATCGCGTGGCCACGCAGTACCTGCTCTCGGTGCTCGACGGTCACATGCCTGCGGAGCGTCTGCTCCACTACCGCGAGTTCGAGAGCGGCCTGCCGGGTCACCCCGAGAAGCACTTCACGCCGGGCGTCGAGTTCAGCTCCGGACGCCTCGGTCACATGTGGCCGTTCGTGAACGGCGTCGCGCTCGCGCAGCCCGGCAAGGCCGTGGTGATGCTCGGATCGGACGGCAGCCAGATGGAGGGCAACGACGCCGAGGCCGCCCGCCTCGCGGTGGGGCTCGGTCTGAACGTGAAGATCCTCGTCGACGACAACGACGTGACGATCGCGGGCCACCCGCGCGAGTACATGCCCGGCTTCGACGTGGTGAAGACGCTCGCTGGACACGGCCTGCCGACCGAGACCGCCGACGGCGAGAGCCTCGACGAGCTCTTCGGCGCGCTCCAGCGCGCGTTCGCCGCGGAGGGCCCGCGCGCTGTCGTCATCCGTCGCAAGATCGCGCCCGGCGTCGTCGGCGCGGAGGGCAACCCGCACGCGCACGAGGTCCTCAAGACCGAGGTCGCGATCAAGTACCTCGAGCCGCGTCACCCGGCGGCGGTCGAGATCCTCCGCGCGGCCAAGCCCGACAAGAGCCCGCTGACGTTCGAGGGCTCGAGCGGCGTCGGCAAGAACCGCGACGACTTCGGCAAGATCGTCAACGAGCTCCTCGACGCGATGAGCCCCGAGCAGCGCCTCGCGAGCGTGCGCGTGTTCGACAACGATCTCGAGGGCAGCTGCGGCCTGCACCACATCCGCAAGAAGCACCCCGGCGTGTTCGTGCGCGGCGGCATCATGGAGCGTGGCAACTACTCGGCGGCCGCGGGCTTCGGATCGTTCCCCGGCAAGCAGGGCATCTTCGCGACGTTCTCGGCCTTCCTCGAGATGTGCGTCAGCGAGATCACGATGGCGCGCCTGAACCACGCCAACGTGCTCGCGCACTTCAGCCACAGCGGCGTCGACGACATGGCCGACAACACGTGCCACTTCGGCGTGAACTCGATGTTCGCCGACGGAGGCCTGTCGCCCCACGGAGGCAGCGAGGACTCGACGCGCCTGTACTTCCCTGCCGATCAGCATCAGTTCGCGGCGTGCGTGCGGCGCATCTTCGGCGAGCCCGGCCTGCGCTTCCTCTTCAGCACCCGCTCGGCTGTGCCCGACATCCTCGACGACGAGGGCAAGCCGCTCTTCGCGGGCAAGGCGTTCGAGCCCGGCGTCGACGACGTCGTGCGCGACGCGGACGGGGGCGGCTGGGTCGTGTCGTTCGGTGAGACGGTGCACCGCTCGCTCGACGCCGTGATCCGATTGCGCAAGAGCGGCGTGAAGGTCGGCTTGATCAACAAGGCCACGCTCAACACCTACGACGAGGCGATGATGAAGCGGCTCGCCTCGGCGCCGTTCGTCCTCCTCGCCGAGGGCTTCAATTCCAAGACGGGCGTGGGCAGTCGCTTCGGCACCGTGCTCCTCACGCGCGGCTTCCGCGGACGCTACGCCCACATCGGCACGCACACCGAAGGCGCCGGTGGCCTCTGGCAGCAGATGGGCCACCAGGGGCTCGACTCGGCAGGCATCGAGCGCTC
This sequence comes from Deltaproteobacteria bacterium, assembly GCA_017303575.1. GTDB lineage: Bacteria > Myxococcota_A > Polyangia > Polyangiales > Sandaracinaceae > JAFLCL01. The sequence continues at coordinate 1,556 of JAFLCL010000167.1, read as the reverse complement.
GGTGCGCCTGCTCGCGGGCTGATCGCTGGTCGCCACGATCGCGCCAAGTTGGCCCGCACTCCTGTCGGTGTTCTCCCTGCGCTGGAGACTGCAGGCCGCGCACGGCCGCGAAAACACGAACGATTGACACCTCGTCGGTGGGGCACGCATTCTGCTGAGCGGGTCGCTGTACGGGCGCTGCGCAGTCCGTCGAACGACTGCAGACCCCATCTGAAGAGGACGCATGAGCTTCACCGGACCTCGCCCCCGTGCCTCCACGGCCGCCACGCTGCTGACCCTCGGCGCGTTGGTCGCGCTCACTGGCTGTGAGCAGAGCGCCGACGCCGAGCCGTACGTGCCCGAGCAGGTCGAGGTCGAGGAGCTGCGCCCGATCACGCTCACGCCGTACGCGCGCCTGCCCGAGCAGGACCCGCGCTTCCAGAGCGTCGAGGTCAGCGAGAACCAGCTCGTCTTCCACTACGACGGCGAGCCGAACACGGTGCTCGAGGCCGAGCACGTGGTGAGCGGCGTCCTCGGCGGCGGCTACCTGCGTCGCATCACGTCGATCACCGACAACGGCGATGGCAGCTGGACCGCGCAGACCAACCCCGCCGAGCTCGGCGAGCTCATCCAGGACGGCCACTTCCGCGTCCACATGACGCCGGGCACCGAGAGCTTCCACGAGGCGGACGGCGTGTCGGTGGAGAGCCTCGATTGGTCCGGCCCCGAGCTTCCGGTCGGCGCGTGCATGGCCTCGAGCGGCGGCACGGTGAACGTGCGTCCGTCGATCGGCGCGACTGTCGACATGGACGTCGACATCGACATGCGCTTCTGCTGGCGCCGTGGCACGTGGGGCATCCGTTATCCGTCGGGCTGCCTGCACTCGGCGCACTTCATCGCGAGCGGCTCGGTGACCGCGGGCGTCGAGGTGCAGACCAACCGCAACGTGTCGGTCACGTGCGAGCGCGACCTCATTCCCGAGGCGACGGCGAACCGCTTCAAGCGCGAGTGGACGACGACCTTCGCGGTCGGTCCCGTGCCCGTCGTGATCACGCACACCATCAAGCCCACCGCGTCGGCGAGCATCACGGGCACCATCAGCACCGGCAACACCACGCTCAGCGCGAGCGGTCGTGTCGGCATCCGCGCGGGCGCTCGCTACAGCGGCGGGCGATGGACCAACATCTGGGAGCCGATGGGCTCCGGCAGCGCGAGCGTCACGACGTCGCAGTGCGGCGAGCTCGCGCTCGAGGCCGAGCTCGGCGCGGGCATCGAGTACACGCTCAAGATCTACGACGCGGCGGGCCCCGAGATCTCGTACGGACCGCGCGTCGGTGGTGAGTTCAGCGCGAACTTCGGCGACACGCGCTGGGAGGCCACCGTGTCGGCGGGCCTGGGTGGCGAGATCGGGGCGTCTCTCGAGGTGCCCGTGCTCGACATCACGCTCGCGTCGGTGTCGTGGGATCTGCCCGAGGCGAACCTCTTCGAGCGCGAGTTCGACGGCGCGCTGAACCTCTGTGCGGACGCGGGCCGCGACGCAGGTCGCGACGCAGGCCGTCCCAACGACGCCGGCCGCT
>JAFLCL010000166.1 GCA_017303575.1 Deltaproteobacteria bacterium | reverse complement strand
CGCAGGGACGCGCGCACTTCCAGGCGCGCCGCTTCCGCGAGGCGGCCCAGGCCTACGAGCAGGCGACGCGCCTGGCGCCGACCAACCCGGGCATCTGGAACGCGCTCGGCATGGCGCGCCTCCAGGCGGGCGACAACGCTGGCGCCGTGACGGCCTACCAGCGCGCCGTCCAGCTCGCGCCCACGACGGCAGGCTTCCACGCCGCGCTCGGTCGCGCGTACTTCCAGAGCGGCAACCGCGCGAGCGCGCGCACCGAGTGGGAGCGAGCCCTCCAGCTCGATCCGAACAATGCCGACGCGCGCACGGGCATGTCGCGCCTCTGATCTAGAAGACGAGGCCCAGCGCGACCCGCAGTCGGAGCTCCGGCTGCGGGTCGTTCGCGTCCGTCAGCGCCGCGTGCACGCCCGCGCCGAGCCCGATCGACAGCGACTGCCAGAGGAACTGCCAGCCCGCCTCGCCGCCGAGGCGACCGACGATGCCGGTCGTCTGGTTCCAAGGTCCGGCCCACGCGAGCCCCGCGACCGCCGTCACGAACGGACCTTCGAGCCCGACGCCGAGGCACCACAGCGTGAGGTTGCCCTCGAGCAGCACGTCGTCGGTCGCGCGTCGATGGCTCGCCCCCGCGCTCAGCCCGAGCGACAGCGCGGGCACCACCAGCACGTCGAGGCGCGCGGCGTAGTCGCCGAGCGGGATCGACGCGGCCTCGGCGCTCAGGCCGTACTGAGGTCGAGGCGGCTCGGGGTCGCTCGCCAGCGACTGCGAGGGCGGGGGCGCGTCGGCGAGCACGTCGAGAGGGCTGAGCAGGAGGAGAGATCCGAGGAGGACGGCGCGTACGTTGTTCGTCATGGCGGCCGGTATCGCGCGCGGCCCGATCGAGTTGCGTGTGCTCTCGTGCAGCCGTGCGAAGGGCCGCGCTGCGAATGAACGCACGGAACGTCCGTCGAAGGCCCCATGCGCCCGTGGCGTTTCTTCGTGGCGCCGAGTTGCGAGCCGCCGCGGGAGCGTGCTTCGATGCGCGCCGCGGAGAATGGTCCTGCCCTCCTTCTCGACGGCGTCCTTTCTTCTCCTGACGAGGCCCTGATGCGAACCTTGCGCTTGGCTCTGCTCCTCACGGCGATCTTCGCCGTCCTCGCGGCCACCGGCTGCCGTCCGCGTCGCTACGTGGTGCGCGGCGGAGGTGAGGTCAGCGGCAACGGGCAGACCGACCAGCGGACCACTGGCGTCGAGGTGGGCCAGGGCGTGGTCGCCCACGGCACCCCGCGCGAGCAGCTCGATCAGTACGACCAGGTGCTCCGCCAGGCCGGCTACGAGCCCGTGGGCCCCGCGACGCGCGGCGTGCTCAGCACCGAGCAGGCGATCGCGGCGTTCCCGATCGACGTGCGCCGCGGCTATTGCTACGCGCTGACCGTCTTCGGGAGCGCGGGCACCGACGTGAACATGTTCGTGCTCGACCCGCTCGGGCGCGATGCGAGCCACAACGTGCTGCCCGACGAGCACCCGTGGGCGTCATTCTGCGCGGCGCGCGGTGGTCGCTTCGTCATCCGCGTGCAGCTCGCCCGCGGCGAGGGCGAGTTCTTCTTCGCGCCCTACCACGCGCGCGGTCGCCGCCCGGTGAACCTCTCGGCCTTCTTCGGCACGCAGAGCACGGCGGCCCAGGTCGCCACGATCGACGCCGACACGCGCAACCGCCTCGGCGTGCTCGATCAGACGCTCGGCGGTGAGCGCTACGTGCGCGTGGGCGAGCCCAGCGGTGTGGTGCTCGGCGAGCGTCAGGAGCGCGCGTTCCAGCTCTCGCTCCAGCGCTCGCAGTGCTACGCGTTCGCCACGCTCGGCGGGCCTGGCACCACCGACACCGACCTCCAGCTGGTCGATGGGACCGGCCGCACGCTCCAGGTCGACGAGGGCACGGGCCGCGACGCGCTCGTCCGCTTCTGTGCGACCGACACCGCGCAGTATCGCCTGCAGGTGCGTCTGCCCGCGGGCTCGGGGCCCGTCTTCACGATCGCGTACGCGCAGACGCCGCAAGGGGGTCAGGCGGTGCAGACCGATCCGCAGGGCGAGCAGGTCGGTACCGATCCCGTGCTCACCGAGTCGGTCGGCGGTGGCCTGGCCGAGAACTTCGCGCTGCTCGACGCCGACATGCGCGCCCGCGGCTACGAGACCCTCGGCCAGTCCCAGAGCGGGCAGCTCGGCCAGGGCGCTCAGCAGGACTTCCCCGTCGAGCTCGAGGACGACAAGTGCTACGCGCTGCTCGCCGTGGGCGATGGTGGTGTGCGCGGCATGACGCTCTCGCTCGTCGATCCCGGCGGTCAGGTCGTGGACCTCGACGACACGGGCGGCTCGCGCCCCACGGTGCGCGCGTGCACGAGCCGCGCGGGTCGCTACTCGCTCCGCATCTCGATGGCGAACGGGCAGGGCAACTACATGCTCGGCGCCTACCGCTGGCCGCGCGGCACGCGAGGCCCCTTCGGCCTCGAGGGCCTCACCTACGTGCGCTTCTCCGAGATGACGGCGCTGCTCGAGACCGAGGGCTTCCAGTTCGACACGAACTACGAGCCGCAGCAGGGCCGCCTCCGCCGTGAAGGTCAGGAGGGCACGCACACGATCGAGCTCACGGGTGGTCAGTGCTACTCGATCCTCGTCGCCGGTGGTGCGGGCGTGCGCGACCTCGACGCGACGCTCACGCGCGACGGACGCGAGGTGGAGTCGGACACGACCACGCGCGGCGCCTTCCTCGCCCTTCGTCACTGCGTCGGTCAGACGCAGCGCTTCACGCTGACGATCCGCGCGACCTCGGGCTCGGGCCCTTACGTCTCGCAGATCTTCACGCGCGCGGGCGCTGCGGAGTGAGCGAGATCCCGAGACAGGCCTGCGTCGCCGACGGGTGAGATCCACGCAGAGGGCGTGATCCGTTACGCTCTCTCGCATGCGATCTCGCTTCACGCATCACGGCTTCACTTTCTCTCTCTTCGTCGCGCTGGCCCTGACCGGCGGGTGTGATCCCGAAGGGCCCACCGGCGGACGACGCGACAGCGGCGTGCGCACCCACCGCTTCTGCCCACCGACCGGCGCAGACGCCGACGGCGACGGCATCTCGGATGCGTCCGAGGGCCGTGCGTCCGAGGTCGACACCGACGGCGACGGCACCGCCGACTACCTCGACGACGACAGCGACGCGGATGGGATCCCCGATTCCGTCGAGGGCGGCGCGATCGGCGGCATGCCCATCGACACCGACTCCGACGGCACGCCCGACTTCCGCGACCTCGACTCGGACGGCAACGGCATCTCCGACTCCGTCGAGGGCGCGGGCGACCCCGATCTGGATGGTCGCGTGGACGCGAACGACACCGACGACGACGGCGATCTCGTGCGCGACGTGGACGAGCTCGGCGCGGGCGGTGAGGACGCCGACACCGACGCAGACGGAGTGCCCGATCGCCTCGATCTCGACTCCGACGGCGACACGATCCGCGACCTCGACGAGCTCGTGGCGGACACCGATCGCGACGACGTGCCCGATCGCCGAGACCTCGACTCCGACGAGGACGGCATCCTCGACACGATCGAGGCGGGCGACGCGGACCTGACGACGCCGCCCGTCGACACCGACATGGACATGACGCCGGACTTCCGCGACGCCGACAGCGACGACGACGGCCTGTCGGATCTCGACGAGGTGGGCCGCGGCACCTCGCCCATCGACGCCGACAGCGATCACGACGGCGTGGGCGATCTGATCGAGACCGCGTCGGGCACCGATCCGCTCGACGGCTCCGACAGCCCGCGCACGCGCGGCGACTTCGTCTTCCTCGAGCCGTACATGCGCCCGCCCGAGCCACCGCGAGACACGCTCGACTTCGCGACGAACCTGCGACGCGCCGACGTCTACTTCCTCATGGACACGACGGGCTCGATGGGCGGCGAGATCGCCAACCTCCAGAGCGACATCAGCTCGATCCTCATCCCCGCGATCCGCGCGCGCATCCCCGAGGCGCAGATGGGCGTGGGCCGCTTCGACGACTACCCGGTCGGTGGCTTCGGTGGCGGCGGCGATCTCCCGTACCGCCCGATCCAGCCGATCACCGACTCGGACTCGGCGGTGATCTCCGGCGTGATGGCGCTCGAGCTCGCCTACGGCGCCGATCGTCCAGAGTCGAACATCCAGGCGATCCACGCGGCGGTCACCGGCACGCCGCTCACGTGGTCGGGGGGGAGCGCGCCGAGCGGAGCCCCGAGCTGCGCGGCCGATCGCTTCGGCTATCCCTGCTTCCGCCCCGACGCGGTGCCCGTCTTCGTGATGTTCACCGACGCCAACTTCCACAACGGCCCCGGCGGCTCGATGCCGTACTCGTTCACAGCGCCGACGTACGCCGACGTCGTCGGGGCGCTCACCGCGCGTCGCGCGCACGTGATCAGCGTCGACTCCGGCGACGAGATCTCGCGCACCGACGGTCGTCGTCTCGCGACCGACCTCGGCACCGTGGACGGCGGTGGCAGCCCGCTGGTGTTCACCATCTCGGCGACCGGCACGGGCCTCTCGGACGCCGTCGTCGACGGCATCGAGGCGGTGAGCCGCCTCTCGCTCGACATCTCGGTCCGCTACGACGACGACACCACCGACGCCGTCGACAGCTTCGCGGCGTTCGTGCAGCAGGTCGTCGCGAACGAGGCGGGCGATGCCGCACGTGGATGCGCGCCGCGCGCGGCGATCGACACCAACGCCGACGGCGTGAACGACACCTTCCCCGACGTGACGCCCGGCGCGCGCGTGTGCTTCGACATCGTGGTGAAGCAGAACGACACAGTGATGCAGACGCGCGAGCCCCAGCTCTTCCGCGCCAGCCTCACGGTCCTCGGCGACGGCTTCACACCGCTCGACTCACGCGACGTCTACTTCCTCGTCCCCCCGACCGTCCCCGACCCGGGCTCGGTGGATTGAGCTCGTCGGGCGAGGGATCCCGACGTCCCTCGCGCCTGGTGGGCCGCGGTGGCGGGCCGAGCGTGGCGGCGAGCATCTCGCGCCACGTGCCCGCGGCGAGCATGTCGGCCCACACGGCGCGCCACTCGTGGAACGCGATGTGGAGGAGATCGAAGCGCGTCGGGCCGGCGAGGTTCTCGGTGAGGCCGTAGTCGGGACGCTCGCGCTCCTCGGTGAACGTGCCGAACAGGCGATCCCACACGATGAGGATGCCGCCGTAGTTCCTGTCCACGTGCTCGGCCCCGCGACCGTGGTGCACGCGGTGGTGCGAGGGCGTGTTGAGCACGAGCTCCAGCGGTCCCAGCGTCCCGATCCACTCCACGTGGATCGCGTACTGGTAGACGAGCGAGATCGCGTGCATCACGAGCATCTGCTCGGGCGGAAAGCCGAGCCACGCGAGCGGCACCCAGAACACACCGCCGAGGAACGGCGTCGTCCAGCTGCCACGCAGCGCCGTCGAGAGGTTGAAATGCGTGCTCGAGTGGTGGTTCACGTGCGCCGCCCAGAACACGCGGCACCGATGGCTCACGCGATGGAACACGTAGTACGCGAGGTCGTCGCCGACGAAGAGCAGCAACCAGACCCACCACGCATCACTGGGCAGCTCGAAGGCGCGGTGCGCGTGCGCCTCGATCCACACCCACAGCCAGAGCCCCTTGCCCATCGCCCCGAAGAGCACGTTGCCGAACACGAACATGCCCAGGCTCGCGAGCGTGTCGCGTCGCTCGTAGCCGATCAGCGTCGCGCCCCGAGCGCGCGCGCGCGTCGTCACGATCGCCTCGAGCACGAGGCTCACCGCGAAGAAGGGGATCGCGTAGAGAGGGAGATCGTGCACGCGCGGGCACGAGCGTCGGACGAAGCGCGCGAGGCCGCAACGCCCGCGGCGCGCGTGCCCTCGGGTGCATCCGAGGGTCTTCCGTTGTTAGCCTCTCCCCATGACGACGCCGGAAGCGACGTACCGATCGCCCGTGGGGCCGACGCGGCCCACACCGTACGTGTCGTCGGGTCGCACGCCGATCGTCGGCCTCGCCGCGGGCCTCGGCGCGGGCACGCTCGTCGCGCTCGTGCTCTCGGTGCTCTACGCCTACGGCACGCTCTACATCCCGATCGTTCAGGTGGAGTTCCTGCTGACCGTCGCGTTCGGCGCTGCCGTCGGAGCCTCGACGACGGGCGTGATGCATCGCTTCCACGTGCGCAGCCGCGCCGTGGTGGTGGGCACCTCGCTCGTGCTCGGCACGCTCGCGTGGGCGGTGTCGTGGCTGCCGTGGCTCTACGCGACGATGCAGCGCTACGGCTCGGGGGCGGGGGCCATCGACGTGCTCGATCCCACGTTCGTGGGCGTCGCGATCGCGCAGATCTACGAGCACGGCACGTGGGGCATCGGCAGCAGCGCGACGAGCAACGTGAGCGGCGCGATGCTCGGCGCCGTGTGGGTCTGCGAGGCCGCGACGATCATCGGCTTCTCGACCGGCGTGTCGCTCTCGATGACGAAGGGGCGCGTGTTCTGCGAGACGTGCGAGTCGTGGTGCACTGTCTCAGGCGACCTCGCGCGCTGGGATCTCGATCACGGCGAGACGCTGCGCAGCAGCATCGTCGAGCGGGGCGAGCTCTCGATCCTCTCGAGCACGCCGGCCGCGGTGATGATCGACCGCTGGCTCGCGCTCAAGCTCGGCTTCTGCGAGCAGTGCGGCGAGACGAACGTGCTCGCGATCGACTCGATGACCCGCAAGGTCGATGGCAAGGGCAACGTCACGATCACCGATCGCCCGTTCGTGCCCTACCACTGCATCAGCAAGGGCGAGATGCGCACCCTGCGCCAGACGTTCCGCCGGTGAGCTGGTCTGGGTCGAGGGACCGAGAGGGTCAGCGCGTCGCTCGCGACAGCGCTCTCCGTGCGGCGCGCGCGGCCTCCGAGGTCTTCACCAGCTCGCGCTGCTTCGCCTGACGCTCGACCACCTCGAGGTCGTCGTCGGGATGCTTCGAGGTCGCCATCATCTGCGCGAGCGCGCGCTCGAATCGCTCCCAGCCCTGGCCCGATCGCTCCGCGATCCCGCCGAGCGCGCGCACCCACTCCGGCGTGGTGTGCGAAGCCCACGTCACGATCGTCGCGGCCTCGTCGAGCGCGTCCTCGAGCGGATCCTCTCGTGCGCGCGACCGCCACGATCCACGCCCTCCGAAGAGCGGGCCTCGCGTCGCGAGCACCGCGTGCACGCGCTCGAGCGCGTCGGTCACGCGACCCTGCGAGAGGAGGATCGCGCCCTCGCGTCGCGTGACCTCGCCGTCGCGTGTGGGATCGAGCGTGCGAGCCTCGCGCGCGGCGGCGAGCGCCTCGTCGAGCTCTCTGTCCTCGTGGGCACGCCGGGCCAGGAGCATCCACGCGTCGGCCCGCGCCTTTGCGTCACCGCCTGCGCGCTCGAGGTCACGCACGAACGCGCGTGTCTGCGCGAGGGCGTCCTCGGCGGTGCTCGACAAGAGCTGCTCGAAGCGCAGCGCGAGGCTCCCGGGATCGTCGGGCGGAAGCGCGGCGGCGAGCCCGTCGAAGAGCCATGGCCGCACACGCCGCAGCGCGCCCATCAGCGTGCTGAAGTAGGGCGACTCCGCCTGCGCCAGCGCCTCCTTCGCACGCCCGAGCCAGGCCTTCGGATCGCGATCGATCGCGAGCATCGCGTGCACGAGCGCGCTCGGTGCGATCGTCTCCTCGCGTGCGATCACGTGCTCCGCGAGCGCGGTCCACAGCGCGACGTCCTTCGCCGCGAGCTGCGTGACCGCGTCGCGATCGCCTTCGAGCAGCGCGGCGACCGTCACGTCATCAGCTCCGAGAGCGGTCCTTCCGCGACGCGGATGGGGCCCTCGTGCCCGAACGTGTCGAGCGGCTCGCCCGCCGCGTAGCCCAGCGTGTTCCAGAGGTTCGAGAGCTGACGGTGCGAGGTTCCCCCGCTCTCGCCCGGGTACACGAGCGTGCGACCACCCGTGCGCACGCCGAGCGCGCTGCCGCCCAGCACCAGCACGGGGAACTCCATCGCCTGGCTGTGGTGCTGCTCGCCGTTGTCGCCGACGTACACGATCACCGTGCGATCGAGCATCGTGCCGCCTTCTTCGTCGGGCGTGGCGAGGAGGCGCCGCGCCATGGTGGCGATCGCGCCGACCTCGAGGCGCGTCACCTCGTGGATCGCGTCGCGGTAGGCCGCGTTGGCGTCCGAGCCGTGGTGGAGATCGTGCCGGCCCACGCTCGTGATGCCGGGGTAGCTGAGGCCGAAGTCGCCGCCCGTGCCGCAGCCGATCACAGCGACGTTCGTGATGCCGCCGATCAGCGCCGCCGTCGCGAGCTCGATCTGCGCGGCGAAGCGCTCGAGCGCGGTGTCGGACGTGTAGCGAGGATCGTCCTCCGGGCTCGTGGGACGCGCCGCCATCAGCTCGGGCGCGAGCTCGAGCATGCGCGCCTGTCGACGCGACAGCTCCTCGAGCGAGGCGAGGTAGCTCTCGATCTTCGCGCGCTCGCTGCTCGACGAGGGAAACGCCGCGAGCGTCGCGCGCGCATCGGCGGCGGCGAAGTCGAGCAGCTCGCCGCGACGCGAGAACGCGAGGCGTCCCGCGTCGGTCGCGACGGATCCGAAGAGGAGGTTGTAGGCCGCCGCCGGCTGCAGCATGAGCGGCGCGCTGCGACCGGCACCGTAGGCGCACGTGTTGAAGTCGAGCGGTCGTCCCGGATCGGAGCCCACGCCGAGGCGCACGGCGTCGAAGGGCGTCGTGCCGCGCACCGAGGGCAGCGCCGCCAGGTGCGCGTCGATCGTCTGTCCGCCGGCGACGCCCGCGATCGTGCGCGCCGAGCTCAGCGCGCCGTGCTCGGCCGAGTGACCGCCGCCCACGATCTTCGAGCTCAGGCCCAGCACCACCGCCGCGTGCGAGACGAGCGGATCGCCGCCCTCCATGAGCGGCGAGAGCGCGCTCGCTGTCTCGAGGCCGCTGCCCGTCTCGATCACCGACGTGTGACGCACCTTGTTGGGCCACCAGCGATCGTCGCCGATGGGCGCGGACGCGCTCGCGTCGATCGCCGCGCGCGTCGCCGTCGAGAGCATGGTGACGGGCTCGAAGCCGTTGCCCTCGACCACGAACACGAAGCGCGCAGGCCGCATGGTGCCCGCGTTGGCGATGCGCGCGAGCAGCGGCGCGAAGAGAAGACCGCCCGCGCCGAGGCCGAACGCGCGCATCAGATCCCTGCGGGACAGGCCCTTCACACTCGTGCTTCGGGAAAAGCGGCTCATCGGTCACCTCCCTCGAGCGTGCGGACCTGGAACGTGTCGCTCGCGACCAGCGTCTCGACCATGTGGAAGAACGAGCCGTCGGCGTCGAGCGAGGCCTCCATCGACGCGAGCGTGCACGCGTCGGCCTCGGTCTCGTTGCGACCCGCGAAGTAGCGGAACGCGTGACGGATGAAGCAGCGGCGCGCGACGCGTGAGGCCGCGATGCGCTCGCTCAGCTCGATCGCGTCGCGCACCTCGCCGCCGAGCATCGCCTCGGGCACGAGGCTCAGCGTGCTCGCGCCGCTCGGCGTGATCTGGGTCATGCCGGGGCCGTGGTCGTACGCGCGCCGGAAGCCCGCGTGGTTGTAGATCTCGAACGGATAGCCGAGCGAGTTCATGAGCGTGTGACAGCCCATGCACGTGGCCGAGTACGGGTTGGTGCTCGGATCCTCGACGCTCGTGACCAAGCGCTGCCGCGCCGAGAGCGAAGGATCGCTCGGCACGAGGCGCGCCTCGACCGACACGAGCTCGAGGCCGGGCACCGTCTCGCAGAAGAGGTTCTCGCGGATCCAGTGCCCGCGACGGATCGCGCTCGCGTCGTCCTCGAAGTTGCCGCCGTGCGCGGCGAGCCACGCGGGATGCGTGAGCACGCCCATGCGCTCGGCCCTAGGCATCTCCACCCAGCGTCCCTCGGACGTGTTCGGGATGTCCTCGCGGCCGTAGACGCGCGCCATGGTCGTCGTCGATCCCGAGATGGAGTTCGCGCAGATGCCGATGGGGCTGCAGCTGCCGTAGTCCGGGTCGGTGCACTCCGACTCGTCGGTGCACGGCACGCCGTTGGTGTCGACGAGCGTGGAGGGCAGGCGCCACGTGCGTGTGGTCATCAGCGTCGCGAACACGTCGTCGCCGTTGGCGTGGCTCTCGAGCACGGCGCGCGCGATCGTGTCGTCCATCTGATCGACGATCGTCGACTCGTAGCCGTAGTAGGAGTCCTGGAGGTTGCCGAAGCCGCCCGTGGTGCGGTCGTAGATCGAGCCGCCGCGATCGGGGCCGCCGTAGCCCGCGGTGCCACCGGGCGTGTCCTTGAAGCTCGAGAGCGCGCCCTCGTAGTCGAGCCACTCGCGGAAGAACTGGATCATGTTCTCCGCGATCCAGTGCTCGCCGCGCGAGGGCACGTCGCGCGAGTCCTCTTCGCCCGACAGATCTCCGCGCGCTGCGTCGGTGCCGCCTTGGTAGGCCTCGAAGATCGCGTGGAGGCGCGCGCGATCGAAGATCGATCCGTCGTCCGCCGCCTCGCGCACGAGGTGCAGGCGTCCGAGCGCCGCGTCCGCGTCGGGATGGGTCGCGGGCAGATCGAGCGGCACCGGCGTGCCCACCGGGTGCGAGCTGAAGACGCGCCCCACGGCGAGCGCCATCTCGTCCGCGGTGAGCCTGCGCCTGCCCATGGCGTCGCCGGGGATCGGCTCGCCGAGCTCGCTGCGGAAGAGCGCGCCCGTCATGAGGAACGCGGCCTGCGCCACGTGATGGAGGCTCGCGCGACGATCGGCGCCCGGCGTCTCGGCCTCGAGCGTGTGCACGAGAAGCTCGCGGAGGCGCGCGTGCTCACCCTCGGTCGGCTCGCGGAAGAGGATGCCGCGACGGAGCATCGTGTCGACGTAGTGATCGATGCACGCGTCGTCGGGCGACTCGTCCTGGTGGATGCAGCGGAGCTCGCCGTCGTTGTAGACGCCGACGGTGCGTGTGCCGGGGATGAAGCCATCGGCGCCACCAGCGGGATCGTTCATCGCCCAGATCGCGGGCGCCTCGGGCAAGACGAGGAAGTAGAGATCGAGCGTCGAGGGATCGACCGTCACCCCGCGCGCGTAGCTCGAGTACGGCAGCGCCTCGGGCGCAGCGAAGGGGTTGTCGCGCGCGATCGATCCCCACCACGTGCCCGAGAGCGGCTTCACCACCGCGTGCGTCCACTCGCGACGCTCGACGCGACGCACGCGCGCGGGCGAGCTGTCCACGGTGGGGCTCGCGCACGTGAAGATCGCGCTCGGATCGAGGTGGTTCGGATCGTAGACGTCGGGCGGAGGCGGCAGCTCCGCGCAGCTCGTGCTCGCGCCATCAGCGATCCACTGACGGATCGTCTCGGCCTCGGGGATCGGCGACGCCTGACCGAGCGGCATGATCGGCCCCGCGCTCGCGTCGGTCATGCGCAGGTAGATCAGGCTCGCCTCGGGGTTGCCAGGCACCACGCGTCCGAGCGTGCCGCCAGCCATCACCGACCCGCGCGTGAGCACGAGCGAGGTGCGCGGGTTGTTCGGCAGGTGACAGCCGCCGAGCGCGCAGCGCCGCTCGAGCACCACGATCGCGTCGCACGCAGGCGGCAGATCGGGCGGCGCATCGCCTGGAGGCCCGGTGTCCGAGGGCGCCGGGCTCTCGTCGCATCCCGCGAGCCCGAGGCACGCGAGCGCCGCGCACAGGAAAAGACATCGTGAGCTCGTCATGAGCACCTCCGCGATCGAGCACGAGCGTCGCGGCTCGCGTGTCCCCACGTCAACCACACACACGCTCGATCGCCATCGCATCGTTGGGCATCCTCGTTCGATGGCTCGCTCGCTCGGTCTCTGGCTCTGCGCGCTCGCGCTCCTCGGATGCCCGAGCCCGGTGCGGGGCACGACGAGCGCGGATCGTGATCTCCTCCCGGAGGATCCCGCGCCCCACGACGACGATCCGACCGCTGGGGATCGGGATCGCCGCGAGGCCGGCCGGGAGCCGAGCGCATCGACCGCGACCGCGCGCACGACCGACGACGCCGCGCCGACCCCGTGCGTGCACACCGAGCCGAGCGGGCCGGGCGAGCCGATCGCGCTCGTCGAGGCGATCCGCTTCGAGCTCGACGGCGCCGAGATCCTCCCCGCGAGCTACCCCACGCTCGAGGCGCTCACCGAGACGTTGCGCCGCGAGACGCGCTTCTGTCGTGTCGACGTGATCGTGCACGCGATGGAGCCCGACTACCCGCGCGCGCAGCAGCTGGGGCGCATCCGCGCCGAATCGGTCGTCGCGTACCTCGTGCACGCGGGCATCGACCGAGCTCGCCTGCACGCCACGGGTCTCGACGACGCGCAGCGCCGCGACGATCGACGGGTGGAGATCGTCGGCCACGAAGACGGCTGTCCGTGCCGGGCCGCGCCGTAGATCTGCTCGCGGCGCGCGCGTTCGCTATCCTCGCGTCCGATGTCGCTCGACGTTCCGCGTGAAGTGCTCGATGGCCACCTGTTCGGAGCGGGGCAGCCGTGCTTCGGGTGCTCGCCCGATCACCCGATCGGCTTTCGGCTCGTGTTCGAGCGCGAGGCTGCGAGCGACGATGGTCGCGGCGAGCGCATCGTCACGCGCTTCACGCCCGCCGATCGTTACCAAGGGCCGCCCGGCATCATGCACGGGGGCCTCGTCTCCACGCTCGCCGACGAGGTCGCGGCGTGGGCGCTCATCGGGCTCCGAAAGAAGTTCGGCTTCACCGTCTCGTTCGACGCCAAGCTGCGCAGGGCGATCCGCGTGGGCGTGCCGCTGATCGGGCGCAGCTGGATCGCCAAGGATCAGCGGCGCTTGCTCGATGTCGGCGTCGAGATCGAGCAGGAGGGCGAGGTCGGCTACGCGGGCACGCTGCGCTTCGTGCTGCTCGACAAGGCGGGCGCGGAGAAGATGCTCGGTCGCACGCTGCCCGCCGAGTGGGAGCAATTCTGTCGATGAGGATCTCGCGATGAGGCTGCGCACGGCCGCGCTCGTGCTCGCGCTCTCGTGCGCGTTCGTCGCGCGCGTGCACGCGCAGGTGCCCGCGTGCGAAGGCGACGATGCCGCGCTCGCCGCGCGCTCGCTCGAAGAAGGCGATCGCGCGGCCGATCGAGCGGTGCTCGCGCTCCAGCGTCGTCATGCAGAGGAGGCCACTGCGGCGTGGACCGACGCGCTCACGGCCTACGATCGTGCGTGCGCGGCAGGCGAGGATCAGGCGCTCGAGCGCCGCGCGATCCCGCTCTTTCGTCTCGGCCGCGTCGCCGAGGCCGCGAGCAGCCTCGACACCTTCCTCGACGATCACCCGGTGGAGCAGCTCGAGCCCGCGATCGCGCGTCGCGTCGCGACGAACCTGCGCGCGATCGAGCGTCGCGTGGCGACGCTGGTGATCCTCACGACGCCGGAGACCGCCACGGTGATCGTCGACGGTCGCACCGTCGGCACCGGTCCCGCGCGCGTGCGCGTCGCAGCCGAGACCAACGTGACCGTCGTGGTTCGCGCGCCGGGCTACACGCGCTTTCGTCTGTCCTCGACGTACAGCGCGGGTGAGCACGAGGTGCGCGCCGATCTCCTCGCGAGCGAAGAGCTCGCCCCCGAGACCGAAGAAGACGACGCACTCCCGCAGCCTCCGATCCTGATCGATCCCGCAGGACAGGTGCCTGTGCTCGCCGTCTACGCCGCGCCGCGCCGCAACATCCCGGGCTTCCTGATCGGCGGGATCCTCGGCACCGTCTTCGGCGCGGGCGCGCTCGTGATCGGCTCGATCGGCACGCACTTCTGGGCGACGGACGACTACGACTGGTTCAACAACCCCGGGAGCGCAGGCATCCTCGGCGTGAGCTTGCTGGGCGCAGGCGCGGTGATCGTGGGCGTCACGATCTGGTTCTTCTACGAGCACGCGACGCACGCGGAGCGCTCCCACTCGAACACGCTCCGCTGCGCGCCCGGCCTCGCGAGCCTCGGCTGCGTCGCCTATTTCTGAGTCGGTCCCTCTTCGGGCTCGTCGAGCCAGAGGCCGGTGCCTTCGGGCGTCGTGGGTGTCTCGCGTCGACGGCGCGTGTGCGCGTCGGTGCCTGCATCGTCGATCACGATCGGCGCGTCCACGCCTGCGTCCTCGAGCTCTGCCGACGAGGCATCGAGGCTCGCGTCGGGCGGCGCGGGCGGGGGCGAGGTCGTGGGCGCGATCGTCACGTCCGTCGTGATCGGCGTGCTCCTTCCGGCGAGCGTCCAGCCCACGCCGAGCGCGATCACCACGCCCACCACCACGATCGCGAGCCCGAAGATCGCCGCGAGCGGCAGCACGCTGCGCGTCGTCGTCGTCGGCGTGGTCGGCGTCACGATGCCCGGACGCGTCACGGGGATCGCGCGCGCGGCGGGCCGATCGCGCACGTCGATCAGCGAGCTCGCGAAGGCCGCGGCGCTCGCGAATCGCTGGCTGCGATCGCGCGCCATCGCCGTGAGGATCGCGTCCTCGAGCGCCTCGGGGATCTCGGGGCGGTGCGCGCGCGGCGGCACGATCGGCGCGCCCTGCACGAGCTTCGAGATCGCGCTCCCCTGCGCGTCGCTCTCCACCGGTCGCTTGCACGTGAGCATCACGTACAAGAGGACACCGAGGGCGTACACGTCGACGCGTACGTCGAGGTCGCGCTCGCCACGGGCCTGCTCGGGCGCCATGTACGCGGGCGATCCGATCGTGTGCCCCGTCTGCGTGTGCTTCCATCCCGCGAGCTCGCGGGCTGCGCCGAGGTCGAGGATCTTCGGCACGATCTCACCGCGCGGCGTGCGCGCGAGGAACACGTTCGCGGGCTTGAGGTCGCGGTGGATGATGCCCTCCGCGTGGAACGCGCTCATCGCGCCCGCGAGGGTGATCGCGAGCGTGATCGCGTCGGCGATCGCGAGCGGCCCACGGCCGAGCACCGACGCGAGCGTCTCGCCCTCGAGCAGCTCCATCGGCAGCACCACGCGGCCCTCGACGACGAGCGGGTCGAACGCGGCGACGACGTTGGGGTGGCTCACGCGCGTCGCGAGGCTCACCTCGCGCACGAAGCGCGCGCGGATGTCGTCGTTCGCGAGGAGCTCGGTGCGGATCACCTTGAGCGCGCGCGTCGCGCCGGTGACGTCGTTCCTCGCCGCGTAGACCGCGCCCATCCCGCCCGTCGCGAGCAGCTTCAGGATCGTCCAGCCGCCCAGCGAGTCGCCCTCGCGGAGGGAGTCGTGTGCGGAGGCGCTCGCCACCGGCGCGAGCCTAGCCGCGCGTCGCGAGCGCCGCGAGGGCCTCGTCGAGCACGCGCCGCGAGCCTCCGCGATAACATCGCGCACGATGGAGACGCCCGCGCTCACGCTGACGCTCCGCGACGTCCTCGCGGATGCGATCGCGCTCTCCTTCTTCGAGCAGCTCTTCGGTGATCGCGGCCTCGACCTGACCCACGTGGCGTCGCGACGCGAGCTCGATGCGACACGCGACACGATCTGGCTCGGCGCCGAGACGACCGGCCTCCGCATCGTGCGGGAGCGGCACCTGAAGCGCCTGTATCGCCGAGACGAGGGAGCGTTCGACGAGGTGCGAGAGCGCGATGTCGCGTTCAGCGCGGGGCGTCCAGGCGACGCGCGATGGTTCGTGGTGACGGTCACGCACGCAGACGCCGCGCTGGTGAGCGTCGTCGTCGGCGCCGAGGCGTCGCTGCTGCCCTCGCTTCGCGCGACGACCTTCCGCGTGGGCGCACAGCGGTCCGAGGCGATCTACCGAGCGGGAGAGACGGTCTGGGCGTTGCCCGGCCTCGAGCAGGACAGCGCCGGGAACCGACCGCGTGGCCTCGAGAGCGCGCGTGTCACGTTTCGTGCGCTCGAGCCGCGCGAGGACGCTTCGCGCGCCGAGATCCTCGCGTGCCTCGACGCCGCCGCCGAAGAGGGGTCGAGACGCGCTCGGGTGATCGCGGCCGTCGTTCGCGCCCGCAATGGCGCGATCGACGAAGGCCTGGCCGCGCTCGAGGCGATCCTCGCCGCCACACCGAGTGAGCCCGACGTCGCTGCGCTCCGCGCGTTGCTGCTCGTTCGCGCGAACCGAGCGGACCAAGCGCGCACCGCCCTCGCGGCGCTGCCCTGCGTGGACGAGCACGACTACCTCGCGCGCCTGTTCGTGCTCCTCCAGCTGGGCGATCTCCACGCAGTGCGCGCGCAGCTCGAGGGTCCCACCCCACGCTCTCTCGCGATGGACGCACGCATCGGTGCTGCAGTGGTCTCGGAGCGGCTCGGCGATCACGAGGGCGCGCTCTCCCGCGCACGTGCAGCCATCGCGTGGCAGGGACAGCTCAGCCGCGACGCCGCGGCCCGCGTGCCCGACGTCGACAGGGATCCGCTCCTCCATCGGCTCGAGGCGTACCAGACGTGGCACGCGCTCTACGCCGAGCTCCTCCGCGCGTAGTCAGCGCGTCGCGAGCGCCGCGAGGGCCTCGTCGAGCACGCGCGCTTTGAGCTCCGTCTCTGCGATCTCGCGCGTCACGTCGCTCGCGATCACGAGGCCGCCGCCTGCGAAGTAGTCGAGGCTCGCGCCCACGATCTGCGCCGTGCGGATCGCGACCGAGAGCGAGAGGCCGCCGCTGCGGTCGATCCATCCGATCGCGCCGCAGTAGAAGCCGCGCGCGTGGCGCTCGAGGCCCTCGATGTGCTCGATGGCGGACAGCTTCGGTGTGCCCGTCACGCTGCCGGGAGGGAAGGTCGCGAGCAGCACGTCACGGAGCGTCGCGCCCTCGCGGGAGCGCGCGCGCACCGTGGAGACGAGGTGGTGGAGGTGCGCGTAGGGCTCGACCTCGAAGCTGCGATGCACCTCGACGCTGCCGACCTCGGCGACGCGCCCGAGGTCGTTGCGCATGAGGTCGACGATCATCGCGTGCTCGGCGTGCTCCTTCGGATCGGCGCGCAGCGAGGCCGCCAGCGCCGCGTCGTCGGTGCTCGGCGTGCGCGCGATCGTGCCCTTGATGGGCCGGGTCTCGAGGAGACCGCTCGCCCGATCCCAGCGGAGGAAGCGCTCCATCGAGCGCGAGACGATCGCGAGCTCGCGGCCCTGATCGACCAGCTCGAGCAGCGCGCCATACGGCACCGGGCTCGCGCGTCGCATGGCGTCCGCGACCGCGCGACCTGGGCGATGCCCGCCGATCGGGCTCGACCACCGGCGCGCGAGGTTGATCTGATAGACGAGCCCGTCCTTCACGAGGCCGAGCGCGTGCTCGATCGATCGTGCATGCACGCCGCGAGGCTCGACCCACGTGCGTGACGGAGTGACCTCGGCGCGCGCAGCGCCTGCACGCTCGAGCGCATCGAGATCGGCGCGGAGGCGAGCGACGGCCGAGGCGTCGTCGCCGACGAGCCACACGGCGCTGTGCTCGCGATCGCCGATCACGAGCGCCTCGAAGCGATGGAAGAACGCGAGCGGTCGCTCGTCTCGCGGGTGACGTCGAGGCCGGCGCAGGCCGAGCTCCTTCGTGCACGCCCACGCGAGGTCGTAGCCGAGCGCGCCGATCCATCGCGGCAGCGACGCGAGCGGCAGGCCGGGCAGGAGGTCGCGCTCGGACACCTCCCGATCGCGCTCGGACTCGAGCGTGTCGAAGAGCGCGAGCGGCTGCTCGTCCTCGTCGCGCACGAGGCGCGTCTCGATCGGTCGCACGCCGAGGAACGAGAAGCGGCCTGCGGCCGAGCCGTCGTTGCCATCGAGGAAGACGATCGCCTGCCGCGCGGGCTCGCCTTCGGAGGGAGCGCGCGAGGCCCAGCGCGCCAGATCCTCGACCTGCGCGTCGAGGCGCTCCACGTGCGGCACGGCGTTCACGAGGCGCGCGCTTTACCCAACCGCGCACGCACGGTAAAGCGCGCGCGCCGTGCGATCGCGCGTCACGTCTTCTCCGCTCCGACGGGCCCTGCCCGCGATCGCCGCGATCGCGACGCTGTCCGCGGGCTGCGACGACAATCGCGCGCCGTTCTCGATCGAGATCGTGACCGCCGCAGGCACCGATCCCGTTGCGGGCGCAGGCACCGGACGCCTGCGAGTGCTCGTGGCCCAAGACGGTCAGCCCACGCGTGATCAAGGCGTCGATCTCGTGGGCGGCACGTTCCAGCTCGACGTCGCGATCGCGGACTTCGGCGTCCCCACGCGCATCGGCGTGGAGCTCGTGCGCGACGGCGTGACCTCCATCGGCGCGCTGCCGAGCTTTGCGCCCGTCGGCTTTCCGTTCGTGCGCGTGCCCGTCGTGCCCCGCGGTACCTGCGCGACGCTCGCGCCCCAGCGCTTCGCGACAGCGCGTGTCGGACACGCGCTCGTGACCGTCGACGCGCTCGTGCTCGTGATCGGGGGCCTCGATGGAACGGCCACGCCCGCGCCCGTGGTGGAGCGCTTCACGACGCACCTCCTCACGGCGGACGAAGGCTCGATCGCCGCGCTCCGCGACGAGGTGGAGGTCGGTCGTGCGCGCGCGCTGCGCCTCGCCTCGACGTCGCACGTGCTCGTGATCTCGTCGGCCAGTGCTGTCGATCTGAACCTCACGCAGGGTGCGACGCCGGTGAGGACGACGGTGATGGGCCTGCCTGCGGGCGCGGGGGAGCGATCGGCGATCGTCGATCTGTCGGGCAACGGCGTCGCGCTCGTCGGTGGGGCGTCGGGCGCCGACGGCCTCGACGTGATCTCGTGGGTCACGATCGATCGCGCGGTGACCACCAGCGCGCTCCCGACGGCACGGCGGGACGCCGCGGCGACCTCGTGGGGCAGCGCGGAGGGCGTGCTGGTCGCGGGCGGCAACGCGACGGGCGACGCGACGTTCCTCTTCGTCCCCACCGCGCTCGCCACGCGCGAGAACGTGATCGCGTTCGGCCTCGAGGGCGAGGAGGCGCGTGTGCTCCGCGGCGGCGCGCTCGTGCGATCGCCCGAAGGGACCGCGGCGCTGCTCGTGGGCGCGATCGACGAGAGCGGTGAGGTCACCGACGAGACCTTCCTCGTCACCGGCTGTCCTTCCGCGTGCACCGTCGCGGAGGGGCCCACGTGGGCTCATCCACGGACGGGCTTCGCGTTCACGCAGACCGGCGGCGGCGCGTGGATCGTGGGCGGTCGTGACGCGAGCGGCATCGTGGCCGAGGCCGAGCGCATCACGTGGACCGGCACCACGCCGACGCTCACGCCGCTGCGGCTCGCGGCTGCGCGCGAGGACGCGGCCATCACCCCGATCGCGGGCGGCCTGGTGCTCGTGGGCGGCGGTCGCGATGCGAGCGGTGTGCGCGACGACCTCGAGCTCTGCGCGCCCGACCAGCTCGAAGCGCTCTGAGAGAGCGAGAAAGAATCCATCGCTTCGAATCGGGCCGCGGCGGAGGGGGGTCCGATGCTCAGACATCCTCGGCCTTCGGCCTGCGGAACTCGCCCTGGACCCCCCTCCACCGCGTCCCTTCAGGTCTCGTGTCGATTGTTTCTCGGTCCCTGAG